>NZ_JBFAHF010000027.1:0-110138 GCF_040654015.1 Nocardia sp. NPDC050799 | reverse complement strand
GTTTCGGCCTCGAGACTCGAGCCTTCGGCTCATGCGCTTTCGAGGCCGAAACGGCGAGACGGGCCTCAACCCTTTGAGGTGTCTCGTAGAACTCGACGCATGCGGGTTGCGTCGGCATTCGACGTTCGGGTCGGATGCCGACTCGACCGCCCGGGCGGCCTGGCGTCTGATCGCTTGCACGAATAGCGGCACCCGCTCGGTGCCGAGTCTTACGAGGCCCGGAAAGGGTCGAGGCCCGTCCCGCCCTTGGCCGAAGGTGCTCAATGGTCACACTCTATGGACGGGCCACCGCACGTTGCATGCGCCGCAGGCGCGAGTCTCGAGGCCTGAACGGCGGGACCGAGGGGGCCTCGACCCCGCGGCGCCGGAGGCGCCGCAATTAAACACAGCCCGGCCCCCCGCGCTCCGGGGCGACGCCATAAACTCTGAGCAGGCAATTATCCGCGAATTCGGTTTGGAGCTTTCCCCGACAATGACTGAGCAGAACCCCACCGGTGCCGGTGCGTCCTATGCCGCAGCTGGAGTGGATATCGAGGCCGGTGACAGGGCTGTCGAGTTGTTCGCCCCGCTGGCGCGTAAGGCGAGCCGGCCCGAGGTGCAGGGCGGGATCGGTGGTTTCGCCGGATTGTTCGCGCTGAAGAAGAGCTATCGGGAGCCGCTGCTGGCTTCGTCGACCGATGGGGTCGGTACGAAGATCGCGGTGGCCCAGGCGCTGGACAAGCACGACACGGTGGGTCTGGACCTGGTGGCCATGGTCGTCGACGATCTGGTTGTGTGCGGGGCCGAGCCGCTGTTCCTGCAGGATTACATCGCGGTCGGCAAGGTGGTGCCGGAGCGGGTGGCCGAACTGGTGGCGGGTATCGCCGAGGGGTGTGTGCGGGCCGGTTGTGCGTTGCTGGGTGGTGAGACGGCCGAGCATCCGGGGATGATGGGCGCCCAGGACTACGATCTGTCGGCGACCGGCGTCGGTGTGGTCGAGGCCGATGATCTGCTGGGGCCCGACCGGGTGCGCCCGGGTGATGTCGTGATCGCGATGGGTTCGTCGGGCCTGCATTCCAACGGTTACAGCTTGGCGCGCAAGGTGCTGCTGGAGATCGACCGGATGGCGTTGACCGGGCATGTGGAGGAGTTCGGCCGCACGCTCGGTGAGGAGTTGCTGGAGCCGACCCGGATCTATGCCAAGGATTGCCTGGCGTTGATCGCCGAGACCGATGTGCGGACGTTCGCGCATATCACCGGTGGTGGTCTGGCCGCGAACCTGGCCCGGGTGCTACCCGCGGGGTTGGTGGCAGAGCTCGACCGGGGGACCTGGAATCCGGCGCCGGTGTTCAAGATGATCGCGCAGCGTGGCCGGGTGGAGCGCGTGGAGATGGAGAAGACGTTCAATATGGGCGTCGGGATGGTGGCCGTGGTCGCGCCCGAGGATGTCGATCGCGCGCTGGCGGTGCTCACCGCGCGCCATATCGAGTGCTGGACGCTGGGCAGCGTGAAGAAGGCCAAGGATGTGGATGCGCAGCGCGCGGTTCTGCTCGGTGACCATCCGCGTTTCTGATCCGCGGTCCGGCCGTCGTGATCCGGCGGCCGGATCTTCCGAGTTCCATTGTTATTCCGCGGATCTATTATTCGCGCGTCCTGAGATCGCGACAGCGCGGTTGGACAGTCTGCGGGTCAACGCGCAGCTATCGGCATTCCCGAGTCGTGTACTCGGAGCGCGAGCCCAAGCGCGGTGACCGGACTTCTCGGGCTCGACATCCGCCCGGTGGGTGACAGATCGCCCACCGGCTGGTCGGAACCGACGCGATGATTCAGGTGCTGCTCGGGTCGTACCGCCGGTTCACGTCGCCCACCGCCGGGCAAACCGGCGGGAAACGGCGCGAACCGGCGTAAACGATCGAAAGGGAGGCCTACGGCCTCCCCCGAGCGTATGCACCCTGATCAGCGGCGCCAGCTGTCGTAGTCGTCGTCGTCGTCCCACTTGGACAAGGAATTGTCCACGTCGTGCTCATCCGACAGGACGCCACCGCGTGGGGTGTTGTCGCTACCGGAAAGCTCGCGCTGAAGGCTCGCGAAGTCGGTCGACGGCGAGCTGTACTTCAGCTCGCGCGCAACCTTGGTCTGCTTTGCCTTAGCCCGGCCGCGGCCCATGGCTGACCCCCTCGCGTCACAGCGGGGCGGCCTGGGGATTGGTGGCGGCCCCGTTCGAATTAATATCTTCCTGACAGACACTTTAGCGCGTGTCCGGCCGTCGCGCTTCCACGAGTCGGCTATCCGCTGGATCAACCGACCGGTTTGCCGATGTTTCGCCGCTCAGTCCCCAGGCGGAACCGCGCCCGGTATGACCCGGATCACACCGACCCGGGTTCCGCCGCCCAGCACCGGCGGGGCGGCGAGCGCCGCCAATTCATCGGACCACTCGACGCCCATACGCTGCAGGACTGCCATGGTCAGCGGGATTCTGGCGCGGTCGGCGCCGTCATCGATCTTGTAGGCGAAGGCGCTGCCGTCGGGTAACGCTCCGGCGTGCACGCCGTCGGCGCCGATCTTGCAGATGAGTTCGGGGACAGCGTTCATCGTCAGCAGATCGGGGCCGTTGGTGCCCGAAATCACCCGGGGATGCGCGCGGAGCGCCGTGGCGATCCGGCGTTCGGGTGTGCCGTCGGGGGCGGTGGCCAGGGTCGCGAAGGCACGCGCCAGATTCGTCAGCGAGACGGGGACGATGGGCAGGCCGCAGCCGTCGATGCCGAGATCGGTTTCCGGCTCACCGGTCGTCTCGATGATCTGGGCCAGCACCGCCTGCTGCAGCGGGTGGCCGACCTCGGTGTACCCGGTGACCGGCCAGCCGTTCACCGCGCAGGTCGCCAGCATGGCCGCATGTTTGCCCGAACAGTTCATATACCGCTTGGCGGGCTTCTCGCCGCGGTACAGCACCCCGGCCCGGGTCCGCTCGTCGCCGGGCAGGTCCGGGGGACAGGCCAGATCGTCCTCGCCGAATCCGAAACGGCGCAGCAACCGCTCGACCAATTCGATGTGCTCGGGCTCACCGGTGTGCGAGGCGGTCGCGATGGCCAGTTCCGCGTCGTCGAGCGGGATGAAACCTTGTTTGAGCAGGGTGAGCGCCTGCAGCGGTTTGTTGGTGGAGCGCGGATAGACCGGCACGTGCACCGAACCGGCCGCGAAGGTCGGTTCACCGTCGGGGCCGATGATCACCACCGAGCCCCGGTGCACACATTCCCGGAAGCCGGACCGCACCACCTCGACCAGGTCCACGCTCATCCGATCGCCTCCTGTTCCGGGGCCGGCGCGGCCGTCGCGGTGCGACGTCGTGTGTGCCGGGCGATCTGTGCGCGGATCTCATCGGAGATGGTGGGCTCGGCGGTGAGCAACCGTTCGAGCCGTGCGGGGTCGGTACCGGTGAAGACGTCGCGGACGGTGATGCCGTGCTCGGGCACGTGCACGAATTCGACCGGGTCGCCGGCGCCCACCTTGCCCTCGGTGAGGACCCGGAAATAGCATCCGGTGTTCGCCCGCAGGGCGAAGCGGCGCACCCACTGCCGTTCCCCGGACCAGTGCCCGAAGGTGGCGCACGGCACCCGGGGCGCGCTGACCTCCAGCAGTGCGTCGCCGACGCGGCAGCGCGCGCCGAGCACGGCGTCGCTGAGCGGCAGCCCGGAGATACGCAGGTTCTCCCCGAACCAGCCGGGTTCGAGAGTGCGGCCGAGTTCGGCCGACCAGGTCCGGGCGTCCTCCTCGGCGTAGCCGTAGACCGCCTGGTGGACGCCCCCGTGGTCGCGGGTGTTGCACACGTGATCGCCGTCGAGCCCGAGCCGCCCGGCGCGCACCCGGCCGGGAACCGGGCGCTTGTCGATCGCGCTGCGCCCTACCCGGCCCGGTACCTCCAGATCGGCATGGACGACACATGCGGCCAGCACCCGGCCGATGGCACCGACGTGCACAGCTGTCTCCTCTCGGCTCGTCGTCCGGCGCCGCTCAGCGGCCACGGAGCCGTTCGACGGCGCGACGTCCGGCCTGCGGGGCATCGTCGGTGATCACCGAATCGGGGTCGATGGCCGCGGCGATACCGCCGACGGTCAGCTTGGTGTCGGTGGGGACGGATCGCTTGATCAGGGCGAGCGCGACAGGGCCCAGTTCGTAGTGGTCGATCGTGGTGCCGAGGACGCCCACCGCACGGTTGCCGGCATCGACCGGTTCGCCGGGCGCGGGCCGCTCGTCGGCGGAGCCGTCCAGATGCAGCAGGACCAGCCGGCGCGGCGGTTTGCCGAGATTGTGGACCCGGGCCACGGTTTCCTGGCCGCGATAGCAGCCCTTGTCCAGGTGGACGGCCCCGTATTCGTCGGGCCCGCCGATCCAGTTCACCTCGTGCGGGATGGTGCGGTCGTCGGTGTCGAGGCCGATCCGGGGTCGCACGGCGGCCACCCGCAGCGCCTCGTAGGCCCAGGAGCCGGCCGGTTCGGCCCCGGCGGCGGTGAGTTCACTCCACCGTGACATGAGCTGTTCGCGGGGCAGTACGAGGTCGAAGGAGTCCGCGGTCGGCCAGGGCATCCGGCGCAGAAAACCGCCGCCCGGGACCGCGACCGCCTCGTAGGTATCGGGCAGCCGATCGAGGCCGAGTACGCCGGTCAGGGTCGCGACACCTGGACCGAGCAGGCTCACGACGGCGTGATCGGCCGCTTCCCGCGGCTGCGCGTCGGCCCAGAACACCATCTTGGTGAGGAAATCCAGCAGGCCGGGACCCCGGTCGCCCTCGGTGTCGATCCACACCGTCGCGTCCAGTTCGGTGAGCACGAAATGGTTGAGTACCCGGCCGTTGAGGTCGAGGTCCAGATTCTCCGCGGAGCGGCCCTCGCCCAGGTCGGCGATGTGCTGGCTGGTGATGGTGTGCAGCCAGCTCAGCCGTTCGGCGCCGGTGACGGTGAGTACGAAACGGTGGGAACGGTCCACGATGGCCACGCGTTCGATCGCGGCGCGTTGTTCGCCGAGCGGATCGCCGTAATGCCAGGGAACGGACTCGTCCGGCGAGCCGGGCGGGGCCGCGACGGCTCCCGGTACTGCGAGGACAGGGCTGGGTGCGGCGAGCACGGACACAGCTTCCACTCTAGGAGCAGATCACCCTGTCGTGCATCAGCGGGGGGTTGACCAGGCGATTCGCCGCGAGTCAGTCCCCGGTACGTACCGGGACCAGCGGCAACCAGCGACCGATCTCGGCGGCCCGGCTGCCGGAGGCATCCACCGCACCCGTAGCGACGGCCGCCGCGAATTCCTGGAGGCCGGTCGCCAGCAGCAGCCACGTCCGCGCATCGGTCTCCACCACGTTGGGCGGAGTGCCGCGGGTGTGCCGGGGACCTTCGACACACTGCACCGCGACAAAGGGCGGGACCCGTACCTCCACCGAATGTCCCGGAGCGGCCGCGGCCAGGGCTCGCGCGGTCCCGCGAACCGCCGCCGCGAGATCGGCCCGGGGCGGGGCCGGACGGTTCTCGTCGAGCAGCCATTCCCGGACCGCGGTCACCGCGGCTCGCACCACGCCGGGGTCGATTTCCGTCCGTCGCGCCATTGCCCGACCTTAGCCAGCGCCACCCGCATGATCGAAATGGTGGACCCTGGGCGGATGCTGCGGTATCGGCGGCCGGGGAATCGGCCGACATTGTCCGAGCGGCACGGATTTCTGTCCGTCATCGTGCGCGGTGTTGGCCTACGCTCGTGCCATGGTGGATCGAGTTCTTGTAACACTCGACGGCGAGGTCCGCGATGCGGACCAGCCGTTGTTGTATGCCGACGATATCGGCGTCCTGCGTGGCGACGGAATCTTCGAAACGGCTCTGGTCCGCGGTGGCACGGTCCGCGCGCTCGATTTTCATCTGGCCCGGCTGCGCCGCTCCGCCCAGGCGCTCGATCTACCCGAGCCCGACCTGGCCCGGTGGCGCAGTGCGATCGAAACCGCGGCCAAGGAATGGGGCAGCGAAGAGGAAGGGGTCATGCGCCTGGTGCTGACCCGAGGCCGGGAGAGCGCGCTCGGCAGCCCCAAGGCGGGGTTGCGCTCCGGCGGCGAGTTGTCCGAGGCGGTTCCGGTCCCGACGACCTTCGTCATGGTGACAGAGCTGGCCGACCGGGTGGCAGCGGCGAGAACCGAGGGCGTCGCGGTGGTCACCTTGACCCGGGGTATCTCGATCGACCTCGCCCAGGCGGCGCCCTGGCAATTGCTCGGCGCGAAAACGCTCTCCTACGCGACCAATATGGCCGCGCTGCGGTTCGCCGCTCGAATGGGCGCCGACGACGTCATCTTCACAAGTACCGAACACCGTGTACTGGAAGGCCCGCGTTCCACGGTGGTGATCGCCCGGGGCAAACAGCTGATCACGCCGCCGGCGAAGAACGGTGTGCTGCCGGGGATCACCCAGCGGGCGCTGTACACCGAGGCCGAACGCCGCGGTTACGACTGCTGTTACGAACCGCTGTTCACCGCCGACCTGTTCGACTGCGACAGCATCTGGATGCTCAGCAGTGTGACGCTCGCCGCACGGGTCAATTCCCTTGACGGCGTACGGATGTCGGCGCCGGAGTCGGTTTCGGAGATCATCGAGATGGTCGATCGGGGGATCGAACGGGCCGGGACCATCGCCGATTGGTGATCACGGGCGCCGCTCTGGGACCGGACCGTTCCCGGTGTGACCGGAACCGTTGCCGGATCCTGCGCGTATCGCCGAGTAGGTCGTGTCCGCCGACACATTGATCGGGCCGGGGCGACGCGTAGTCTGGGTCTACGACACGTCGTAGTAACAGGAGGCTCGGTGTGGACGCTCTGGATGTCTCGCGATGGCAATTCGGCATCACGACCGTCTACCACTTCTTGTTCGTACCCCTGACAATCGGCCTCGCGCCGCTCGTCGCGGGAATGCAGACGGCCTGGGTCGTCACCGGCAAGGAGCACTGGTACCGGCTCACCAAATTCTTCGGGAAACTATTCCTCATCAATTTCGCGTTGGGCGTCGCCACCGGAATCGTGCAGGAATTCCAGTTCGGAATGAACTGGAGCGAATACTCCCGATTCGTCGGCGACGTATTCGGTGCGCCGCTGGCGCTGGAAGGCCTCGTGGCCTTCTTCATGGAGTCCACTTTCATCGGACTCTGGATATTCGGCTGGTCGCGGCTGCCCAAACTCGTCCATCTCGGCACCATCTGGATGGTGGCGATCGGCGTCAACGCCTCCGCGTACTTCATCATCGCGGCCAATTCCTTCATGCAGCACCCGGTGGGCGCCCGGTACAACCCGGAGACCGGGCGGGCCGAACTGTCCAGCATCACCGAACTGCTCACCAACAACACCGCGCTGGCCGCCTTCCCCCACGTTGTCGCGGGATCGTTCCTCACCGCGGGCACCTTCGTCGCCGGGATCGCGGGCTGGTGGATGGTCCGCAAGGCGCGCAGCGGCGATACCGGTGAACTCGCCGAGGCGCGCACCGTGTGGCGCCCGGCGGCCCGGGTCTCGCTGCTGGTGGTGGTGGTCGCCGGCCTCGCGCTGGTCTACACCGGCGACGTCCAGGGCAAGCTGATGTTCGAGCAGCAGCCCATGAAGATGGCCTCGGCGGAATCGCTGTGCCACACCGCGACCGACCCGGCCTTCTCGATCCTCACGGTCGGTACGCACAACAACTGCGACAGCGTCACCCATGTGCTCGAGGTGCCGTTCGTGCTGCCCTGGCTCGCGGAGGGCAAGTTCACCGGGGTGGAGCTGGAGGGCGTCGTCGACCTGCAGCGGGCCTACAACGATAAGTTCGGGCCCGGCGACTACCGTCCCAACCTCTTCGTCACCTACTGGTCGTTCCGCGCCATGATCGGCCTCGCCGCCGGTTCCGCCCTGCTGGTCTTCGCCGGACTCTGGATGACCAGGCGCGGCCGGGTTCCGCATCAGCGCTGGTTCTCGTGGCTGAGCCTGCTCGCCATCCCGACCCCGTTCCTGGCCAACGCGGCCGGTTGGGTGTTCACCGAGATGGGCCGCCAGCCCTGGGTTGTGGTGCCCAACCCGACCGGTGACCAGGATCTGCGGTTGATGGTGCAGCAGGGCGTCTCCGATCACGCGGCCGCGACGGTATGGGTCTCGCTCATCACCTTCACGGTGCTCTACGGGCTGCTGGCCGTCGTGTGGTTCTACCTCATGCGGCGCTATGTGCGCGAGGGGCCGGAACGGCCGGCGGGCGAAACTGCGGCCGAGCCCGCGGAGAAACTCGTCGCCGAACAGCTTTCGTTCGCCTACTAGGAGCCGGGTATGGGACTGCAGGAATTCTGGTTCGTACTGATCGGGGTGCTCTTCACCGGGTACTTCGTGCTCGAGGGTTTCGATTTCGGAGTCGGCATGCTCATGCCGATCCTCGGCCGGGGCTCCGATACCCGCCGGCGGGTCGTACTGAACACCATCGGCCCGGTGTGGGACGGTAACGAGGTCTGGCTGATCACCGCCGGCGGTGCGCTGTTCGCCGCGTTCCCGGAGTGGTACGCGAGCATGTTCTCCGGCTTCTACCTCGCGCTACTGCTGCTCCTGGTGGCATTGATCCTGCGCATCTGCGCGATCGAATACCGCGGCAAGATCGACGATCCGCGCTGGCGGGCGCGCTGCGACCTCGGTATCGGAATCGGTTCCTGGGTGCCCGCGCTGGCCTGGGGCTGGGTCTTCGCCAATATCGTGCGCGGCGTGCCGCTGGACGCCGACAAACAGTTCACCGGTGCCTTCGGCGAACTGTTCGGCCCGTACGCGCTCCTGGGCGCGCTCACCACCGGGCTGCTGTTCGCATTGCACGGGGCGGTGTTCCTGGCGCTGAAGACCGCCGGCGAGGTCCGCGACGACGCGCACCGCGCCGCCCGGCTGTTGCTGGTGCCCACGGCCCCGGTTGTGGCCGGCTTCGGCCTGTGGACCCAATTCGCCTACGGATCCGGCTGGACCTGGATCCCGCTGGCGCTGGCGGTGTTCGGGTTGCTCGGCGGCGCCGCCGCGCTGCTGGCCGGGCGCGACGGCTGGTCCTTCACCGGGACCGCGCTCACGGTGCTCGCCGCCACCGCGCTGCTGTTCGGCGCGCTGTTCCCGGATGTGCTGCCCTCCACGATCGACCCGGCGTTCAACCTGACCGTGGACAACGCCTCCTCGACCCCGTACACGCTGAAGGTGATGAGCTGGGCCGCGGTGATCGTGACCCCGGTGGTGCTGGGTTATCAGGCCTGGACCTACTGGGTGTTCCGGAAACGCATTAGTGTCGAACACATCCCACCCGGAATCGGACTTCCACCCCGCGTTGTCACCGAGGAGTGAGCCAATGGCCCGCCCGCCCGTGAACCCTCGCCTGTGGCGGTACGCGCGTTCGGCGCGGCGCTATCTCGCACTGAGCGTCGGCCTGTCGCTGGTGACCACGGTCAGCATCGCCTGCGCGGCCGTGCTGCTGGGTCGGGTGCTGGCCGGGGTGATCACCGACCCGGGCCGCCGCTCCCTCGGCTCGTGGACCGCGGAACTGGTGCTGCTCGCGCTCGCGCTCGGCGGGCGGGTACTGGCGGCGTGGTGGCAGTCGCGGATCGCGCACCGGGCCGGCGCCCGGGTCGTCACCGAACTCGAACAGGCGGTCCTCGTCGCGGGCGCCGGACTCCCGCCCCGGGAACTCGAAAGGCGGCGGACCGAACTCGCGGTCGTGGTGGGCAGCGGCCTCAACGGTTTGCGGGCCTACCTGACCGGCTATGTGCCCGCACTGCTGCTCGCGGTCCTCGTACCCCCGGTGATACTGACGGTGATCGCCGTCCACGACCTCACCTCGGCGGTGATCGTGGTGATCACCCTGCCGCTGATCCCGATATTCATGGTCCTCATCGGCCTGCTCACCGAGGGCCGGGCCCGGGAGACACTCGCGGCCACCACGCGGCTCTCGGATCAACTCCTGGACCTGTTCGCCGGTATGCCCACCCTGCGCGCCCTCGGCCGGGAGACGGGTGAGGCGACCGCTAGCCCCGGACGCACGATGAGCGGCCGCGTCCGGGAACTCGGCGAAACGCTGCACCGCCGCACCATGGCCGCACTGCGGATCGCGTTCCTGTCCTCGATGGTGCTCGAACTGCTGGCCACCCTGTCGGTCGCGCTGGTGGCGGTGGCGATCGGCATGCGCCTGGTGCACGGCGATATGAGCCTCTACGCCGGAATCGTCGCCCTCGTCCTCGCCCCGGAGGTCTATCTACCGCTGCGGACCGTGGGGGAGCGCTTCCATGCCGCACAGGACGGAATGGCGGCGGCCGACCGAGCTTTCGCTGTTCTGGACACCGCGGCCGGAGACACCGCGGATACGATCTCCGCGCCGGCCGCACAGGGCGAAATAACACGCTTCCGGACCGGGGTGAACGCGGCCTCCGATACGGCGGTGCCCCCGGCCTCCGGCGCCGTGGCGACCCCGCTTTCCGGCACGGTGGTGACCTCGGGCTCCGGGACAGCGGCGAGCCGGGATCCGGACACGGCGACGAGCCGGGCCTCCGGTACCACGGTGACCGGCACGGTGATACCCCCGGCATCCGGCGTGACCTCGGCTTCCGGCACTGTGGCGACCCCGCTTTCCGGCGGTGCGGTGACCGTCGACGGAACACGGCACCACCGGAACGGCTCCCTGGGCGAGGGCATCATCGAACTGTGTGATCTGACAGTCGATTCCAGGGACGGCGCCGCCCCGGACGGTCTGCACGCCGTATTCCGCCCCGGCGCCGTCACCGCGCTGACCGGGCCCAACGGCTCCGGGAAATCGACCGCGCTGCAGGCGATCCTGGGGTTGATCGAACCCACCCGCGGGGCGGTGCTCGCCGCCGGCGTCGATATCCGGGAGATCCCGGCCGAACAGTGGTGGGCGCGGCTGGCCTGGCTCCCGCAGCGGCCGGTACTGGTCCCGGGAACCCTCCGGGAGAATCTCGAACTGCTCGGTGCCACCGTGGCCGGACCGGCGCGCCGCGGCCCGGCCCGGGTGCTCAGCGAACTGGACGCCGCCTGTGCCGTAACCGGTTTCGACGCCGTGCTCGAGGCGCTGCCCGCCGGATGGGATACCGTGGTCGGGTCCGGGGGGATCGGACTGTCCCTCGGCCAACGGCAGCGGCTCGCGCTGACCCGGGTACTGGCCGCGGATCGCCCGATCCTGTTGTTGGACGAACCGACCGCCCATCTGGACGCCGACAGCGAAGTCGCGGTGGCGGCGGCCCTCACCACACTGGCGCGTACCGGCGCGACCGTGGTCGTGGTCGCCCACCGACCGGCCCTACTGTCCGCAGCCGACGAGATCGTCGCGGTACCGACGACCTGCCCCCGAATGTTGCGATGAGCTCTCGAACCGAAACCACTCGTCCTCCGCACCGCCGGTTCCGCGCGGGCCGCCGCCGGGCCCGGATGCGGCTGCTGCTGCGCGATACCCACCAGATGTGGGATCTGCTGGAGGTGTCCCGCCGACGGCTCGCGTTCGCGACCGGATGGGGCGTGCTGGCCCTGGGCAGTGCGCTGGGTCTCGCCGCGCTCGCTGCCTGGCTGATCGCCCGGGCGTGGCAGATGCCGCCGGTGCTGGACCTCACCGTCGCGGTGGTCGCGGTGCGGGCCCTGGGTATCTCGCGCGGTGTCTGCCGGTATCTGGAGCGGCTCGCCACCCACGATGTCGCCCTGCGCTCGATGACCGCTGCCCGCACCTCGGTGTACCGCGCCCTGGCCCGCGCGCCCCTGTGGCTGACCCGCCGCGCCGATATTCCCGGAATCGCGGCGGGTGGGCCCACCGCCCCGACCGCGCCGGGCGGCCCCGGGGTGCCCGGCCGGCTACGGCGCGGGGACGTGCTGGTGCGGGTCGGCACCGATATCGACGATCTCGGGGCGGTGGTGGTCCGGACTTTCGTCCCGATCGCGGTGGCGCTGGTGCTGGCAGTGGCGGCGGTGGGGTTGCTGGCCTGCATTTCGCTACCGGCCGCCGGGGTGCTGGCGGCGGCACTGGCCTTCTCCGGAATCGTCGCGCCCTGGCTGTCGGCTCGCGCCGCGGCCGCCGCCGAACGGTCGGCGCGCGCGGACCGCGCCGAATTCGCCGCGCACGCCCTTACCGTGCTCGACCATGCCGCGGAACTGCGGGTCGCCGGGAGGCTGGAGTCCGCACTGGACACCGCGGGGGCGGCGAACCGCCGGGCGCTGGCCGCCGAGGACCGGGCCGCGGGCCGCAATGCCTGGGCGGCGGCAGCGATACCGCTGGCCACCGGCGTGACCGTGCTCGCCGCCCTGCTGATCGGCATCATCGTCTACGGTCCCGGCGGGGGCACGCCGGGCGCGATGACCCCGATGGCGCTGGCCGTACTGGTGCTGCTCCCGCTGTCCGCCTTCGAGGCGACCGGCCCGCTGCCGGCCGCCGCGCAGACCCTCACCGTCGCGCGCGCCGCCCTGCACCGATTGCGGGCGGTATCGCCCGACCACCGCCCGGAGCCCCTCGAACGGGACGACGAACCCGCCGCGGGCCCCGCCGGCGGAGTGCCGCGGGCCGCCGGCACCCGCAAACGGTTCGGCACCGGCGGCTACCCGCATCCGTTCCCCTACGCCGACAGCCGCGCCGACGGAGTCGTCATCGGCTGGGTGGGCGACGGGCAGTGGCAGATCCCGGAACGTCCGCAGGCATCCCGGGTCGTGGTGGTCGGGCCCAGTGGCGCCGGGAAAACCACCCTGCTGATGGCCTGGGCCGGTCTTTTCGACGATCCGGACGACCAGGTGCGGTTCTTTGCCGAGGACGCCCATCTGTTCGGTACCAGCGTGCTGGAGAACCTGCGGGTGGCCCGCGGCGATCTCGACGCCGCGACCGCCGAGCGGGCGCTGCGGACGGTCGGCCTGGGGGACTGGCTGGACGGGCTGCCCGACGGCGTGCACACCGACCTGCCGGGGGGCGCCGCCGCGGTCTCGGGCGGCCAGCGCCGCCGTATCCTGCTCGCCCGGGCCCTGGTGTCGCCCGCCCGCGCGCTCCTGTTGGACGAGCCCACCGAACACCTCGATGCCGTGGCCGGCGCACAGCTGTTGCGGGATCTGCTCGATATCGACAGCGGCTTGGTCGCGGCCGACCGCGATGTGGTGGTGGTCACACATCAGCCACCGGCCGGGCACCGCGCCGGCCTGGTGATCACCGTCGATGAATCGGGCCAGGTCCGGGCCGCTTTCGCGGACGGGAAAGCGACCCGTTACGCCCTCGACGAAATTCCGTTGCCGACTACCACCGGTGGTGGCTAAGTTCGGAGTTACACAAGGAAGGAGGTGATCCCAAGAATGGAAATTCTCAGGACGCGTGAGGTGGCTGCCAGCTGAGCGCTGTAGCCGGCTGTCCTATCGGATTCCGATCGCTGCAGAGCTGAGCGAATCCACGGCAGTCACCCGGCCCCCGAGTCCCCGATCCGTCCGATCGGGATCGGCCGCGAGACCCACCGGTGTTCACACCATGGGCCCGCGCCGATACGGCTCGGGGGTCGTTCTGTGTAACCGGGGCCCCCGCGGCGCCGGGGTCAGCCGATATAGCGCTGCAGCCGTGCGGACAGGCGCGGCTGCAGCGGGCCGTCGGCCACCACACGCTCCTCCACATAGGCCAGATCGCCGCCCTCGACAATCCCGTACAGACGTTTGGCGCCGCCCACCACCGCGCCGGTCTGGCTGCGGATCACCACATCGGTGGCCAGTTCCCAGGAGGCCTGGGTGAGTGCGGTGCCGTAGAAGAGTTCGACGATTCCGGTGCTGTGGGTGAGCAGCAGTTCCAGCACCTCGTCGCTGCCGTCGACCCCGACCCGCCAGAATCCGGTCTCACGCAGGTCCGGCCCGCCGTAGCTGCCGTCGGATTCGACGAACCAGGACCGCGAATCCCAGCTCAGATAATCGCCGCCGTCGTGGGAGACCACGATCTGCTGCCCGAAGCGATAGTCCCCGCGCTCGGGGTTGTTACCCTCACCCTCACCGCGCCAGACGCCGACCATCGGCAGCAGCGCCAGCATGGCCGGATTCAGGTCCGGGCCGAGGCGCAGATTCGCCGTATCGTCGGGAAGCGGGAGGTCCGGGAGCACCGGGATGTTACGACCGCCGGTCGCCTTGGCGCGCTCGACCGCGTCGGCCACCGCCCGGTCGCCGCTCAGCGACGACGGAGCATCGGCCGGACGGCCGTTACCGTTCTGGCCGTGGGTATCGGCCGGAAGCCTTCCGTTGCTGTTGTCGCTCGCTCGCTCGGCCGGATCGGAACCTTCGCTCGCGAGACCGCTCATGATTCGGTGAACAGCCGGTAGAAGACGTACAGGCCGAACCACCCGATGAGGATCGATACGGCGATCAGCAGAATCTCGAAGAAGAGGACCACAGGCCGATTCTATTGCCCCGCCTCCGGCGGGGCGGGACGGGGCCCTCGTGACTCCGGCCACGAATGCCGATCATTCGCAGTAGACGAGGGGTTCGTGTGGTCGTGCGCCGTAACCGGTCCGGATGGGCGCACAGCACTCGATACTCGCGGGTCGCCACTTCCGGGAATGGACTGCTGCACGCGGTCCGGGCCCGGGCGGGCACCGATCTGGCACGCCGATCGTCGGTATCGCGCGGCAGCGGCGCGTCCGGTGCGGAAATGGAAAGGCCCGGGATACGCCCTGCGAGAGGGCGTATCCCGGGCCGTGTGGTCCCGTCCTACTTCGAGACGGCGACGTCCAGGTTGTGGATGCCCGGGCCGTCGGGGCGGAGTTCGGCCGTGCCGTTGCCCGCCGAGGAGAGCGCGCGCAGCGTCCAGGTGCCCGGCGCCGCGAAGAAACGGAAGTCACCGGTGCCCGAGGCGACGACCTCGGCGGTGAAATCCCCGTTGCCGTCCAGCAGTCGCACGAAGGCGCCCGCCACCGGCTCACCGTCCGTGGCGAGAACCCGGCCGGTGATGACCGTTTCCTTCTCCACATCGACCCCGGCCGGAATGGCCTGGCCCTGGGTAGGTGCTGCACACATGCTGGTTATTCTCCCAACTCGATAGGGGCGCCGATGAGCGAGCCGTATTCGGTCCAGCTGCCATCGTAGTTCTTGACGTTCTGGTGCCCGAGCAGCTCCTGCAGCACGAACCAGGTGTGCGAGGAACGCTCGCCGATACGGCAGTAGGCGATGGTCTCTTTGCTGCCGTCCAGGCCGGCCGAATTGTAGAGTTCGGCGAGTTCGGTGTCGGAACGGAAGGTGCCGTCCTCGTTGGCGGCCTTGCTCCACGGTACGTTGATCGCACCGGGGATGTGGCCGGGGCGCTGGCTCTGTTCCTGCGGCAGGTGCGCGGGGGCCAGGATCTTGCCCGAGAACTCGTCGGGGGAGCGCACATCGACCAGGTTCTTGGTGCCGATGGCCGCGATGACCTCGTCGCGGAAGGCGCGGATGGTGTTGTCCGGCTGCGCGGCCTTGTACTGGGTGGCCGGGCGGCTCACCGCGTCGCTGGACAGCGGGCGCCCGTCGAGCTCCCACTTCTTGCGGCCGCCGTCGATCAGCTTGACGTTGTTGTGGCCGTACAGCTTGAAGTACCAGTAGGCGTAGGCGGCGAACCAGTTGTTGTTGCCGCCGTACAGGACCACCTCGTCGTCGTTGGCGATACCGCGCTCCGAGAGCAGTGCGGAGAACTGCTCCTGGTTCACGAAATCACGACGGACCGGATCCTGCAGGTCCTTCTTCCAGTCGAGCCGCACGGCGCCCTCGATGTGTCCGCCTTCGTAGGCGGTGGTGTCCTCGTCGACCTCGACGAAGACGACGCCGGGGGTCTTGAGGTTCTCTTCGGCCCAGTCGACGGAGACCAGGACATCGGAGCGAGCCATGTTTTCCCTTTCAGTGGTGACAGCGGATCGGTGTTCAGTTCGATGCGGGGGATTCGGACGGGGTGTTCGGGCGTAGCCGGGTGACCAGCGGATACAGCTTGCAGCCGAGGCAGATGCCGAACGCGGCGTTGAGGAACGCCGCGAACAGGGCGAACCCGGCGAACAGCGCGCCCACTGCGGTGCTGCCGAGAAGGAAGCCCAGCAGGCTCACCGCGGCGAACACGAAGCCGAGCAACTGAGCGAATCGTAACGGGGCGGTCGGTTCGGTCTCGGTGACCGGGCCTAGGCGCGGCGCGACGAAGCGCGCGTAGATCAGGCCGTACGGGTGCCGACGCGGCCCGAGCCGGGCGCCGAGCGCGAACACCAGCGCCTGGATGGCGACCAGCACGGCGGCGGCGATCGGGGCGAACGCGGCTAGCAGCAGGATCAGGACCAGGACGCCGGTGGTGACCCAGGCGACGAAACGGGGACCGCGGATATCGACTCGGTTCGCGACGGTGGTGGTAGTGGACATGAACAAAGCTCCTGCGCTCGCACTTTTCGGCGGAATTCGGCCGGTTCGCCGGGGGATGAAATCGCTCGCGCGGACGAACCGTGGTCGGCGTCAGGAAAGAAGACCCGACCGCTCAGCGGCACAGGCAGCAACAACCACCGAGGCGGCACAGGTCGACTGTGCGGCGACGGGTGAGCATCAGCTCGCGGTGGTTTTGCACACCGGCAGTCTACCCAATAACGGCGTCATGCCAACGGGGAGGGGTGCACTCCTGGTCAACGGCCTGACCGGATGGTGTCGGTCATCCGGAGGGCGGCGGCCGGCGAACAGATACAACTCAGCCGGCGGCCGAACCGGCGGTGAGCGGGCCGAGCGCGCTGCGCAGGTCGCTGGTCTTGGGGACACCGGAGATCCGGAACCGCTCCCGGCCCTCGGCGTCGAATACGAAGGTGGTCGGTAGCGACAGCACGTTCAGGGCTCTGGCGAGCGCCGGATCGGCGTCGATATCGATTTCGATATCACGCGGCGGCTGCGGGGAATCGGCCAGATCACCGGTGGCGTCGGCGACGACCCGGCGTACCGCCGCGCAGGGGCCGCACCAGTCGGCGGAGAAATGCAGTACCGCGGGCCCCGACCCGGTCACGCCGGCGGCGACGAGCAGATCGTCGCGCGCGCCGGTGTCGCGGTCCAGGGTGACCGGGGCGGAGTGCACCGCGCCCTCGCGCCGGCGCAGGTACAGGCCGACGGCCAGCCCGGCCAGCAGCATTACCGCCAGAATGGTGATCTCGATCATGGGCGCCGCAATCTGTTCAAATCGATCGTCACATCTCTACCCCGGCCCTCGACCACGATATGGCCACCCAGGGCGGTCACCTCGGTGGGTCGGATACCGAAGGGCAGTTCCTTCGTATCGATGGTACGGGTGAACATCGACAGCACCGCCGGGATGTCGGCGTCGTCGACGACCGGCTCGGAGGGGACCGGCGAGATCTCCTCCGAGTACAGACCGGTGGCCACGATCCGCACCTGATCGCCGTCGAGCAGCAGATCGGCCGCGACGCTCACCCGTTCCCCGGCGAAACTCGCGCCCTGCTGTCCGCTCGGCGCGGACGGCAGCGTTCCGGTCAGCACCAGCGCGCCCGCCGTGGTCATTCCCGACCCACCCGAGCCGCCGGTGCCGTCGGATTTGTCCGCCGGCCGGGAATGAACCTCCAGGTCCGGGATACCGAACAGGCGGCCCAGCTCGGTGGGCGCGACCCGCATCCGGACGTCGACCTGCTCCACCGGCACGTTGCGCACCCGTCCGTCGACCAGATCGCCGAGCGGGAGGTTCATCCCCCGCAGCGTGGCCTCCAGGCCGATCTCGCCGGGGATATCGGGCCGGACGCTGTCGGCTTTGATCTCGATATTGTCGTAGCGGCCGTCGAGCGCCTGCCGCAGGAACGGAAAACCGTGGAAAGTGACCTCGGGGTCGGCGCTGAGATCGGCGCCGACCTTCAGCGACCGCGATACGCGGTACTCCGAATATGCGGCCGCACCGAAATCGACGACCACTGCCAGTCCCGCCAGGCACAGCAGTCCGATGATCAGCTTCCGCATGGCATGCACCCTAGTGGACGCGCCCGGGACGGGCTTCGCGCCGGTGGGCGGGTGCGGCCCTGTCCGAGTCGACCCGGAATACGAGGTCATCGGGTTCGACGCGCTAATCTTGCAGCGATTACATATGGATGAGCAACGTGGCAACGGCGACGAAGCTGGCTTTCGCGTAGCTACGAGATGGGAGGAGTGCTTGTGGAGCTGCTCCTGCTGACTTCCGACCCCGACCACGAATCGGTACTGCCCTCGCTGTCGCTGCTCGCGCACAATGTGCGGCCCGCGCCCACCGAGGTGGCGTCGCTACTGGAGGCGGGTACCGCCGATATCGCGCTGGTGGACGCGCGCTCGGATCTGGCGGCCGCTCGCGGGCTGTGCCGCCTGCTCGGCAGCACGGGCTCGTCGGTCCCCGTGGTCGCCGTGCTCACCGAGGGCGGGCTGGTCGCGGTGAATGCCGACTGGGGTCTCGACGATATTCTCCTGCCCAGTACCGGGCCCGCGGAACTGGATGCCCGGCTCCGCCTGCTCGTCGGCCGGACGGGCGGTTCGGCCAGCCCGGAGAACTCCGGGAAGATCACCCTCGGTGAGCTGGTGATCGACGAGGGCACCTATACCGCGCGGCTGCGCGGGCGCCCGCTCGACCTGACCTACAAAGAATTCGAACTGCTGAAGTACCTCGCCCAGCACGCCGGCCGGGTCTTCACCCGCGCCCAGCTGCTGCAGGAGGTATGGGGTTACGACTTCTTCGGCGGTACCCGGACCGTCGATGTGCACGTCCGGCGGTTGCGGGCGAAGCTGGGCAGTGAATACGAGTCGTTGATCGGTACCGTGCGCAATGTCGGGTACAAGGCGGTGCGTCCCGCCCGGTCGAACAACAAGAACGACTCCGATGCCCGGTCCGCGGGCGGCGACAAGGACGGAACCGAAGAGGATTCGATGACACCGGCCAACGGCACGGTCCAGTGAGCCCGGCCGATATGGGTGAGTACGAACTGCAGTGGCACGAGCTTCCCTCCGCCGCCCGTGCCGGCCAGGTGAGCGCGCTGCTCGACGCCGCGGCGACCGCTGACGGCGTCGCGCCGGTTTCCGAACAGGTCCTGCTGGGTCTGCGCCGGGAATCGCCGGCCCGCCACCTGCTGGCCGTGGCGGGAGACGAGGTGGCCGGGTACGCGAGTCTGACTCCGGCACACGACGAGCACCCCGCCATGGCCGAGGCGGCGGTGGCCCCGGGATGGCGGGGGCGCGGGATCGGTGGTGATCTGGTGGCGGCCGCACTGGCCGCCGGTGGGCGGGATGCCCGGATCTGGGCGCACGGGAAGCTGCCCGCCGCGGAGGCGGTGGCGCGGCGGCTGGGACTGTCGGCCGCACGGGAGCTCTGGCAGATGCGGCGCCCGTTGGCAACTACCGAGCTACCGGCTGTCGAGGTGCCCGACGGGCTCGTGGTCCGCACCTATCGCGGCCCGGCCGACGACGCCGAGCTCCTGCGGGTCAACAACGCGGCTTTCGATTGGCATCCTGAACAGGGCGTCTGGTCGGCCCGCGAACTGGAAGAGCGCCGCGCCGAATCGTGGTTCGATCCGGCCGGACTCTTCCTGGCCTTCGATGCGCAGGAGCCGCGGCGGTTGCTCGGATTCCACTGGACCAAGGTTCATCGTGAAGAGGATCCTCCGGCCGGTGAGGTATACGTGGTCGGGATCGATCCGGCTGCCCAGGGTCGTGGACTCGGTCGGCTGCTCACCCTGATCGGCCTGCACCATCTCCGCGATGCTGGGCTGGGCGAGGTTCTGCTGTACACCGAGGCGGACAACACGGCCGCGGTCCGCACCTATCGCGGGCTGGATTTCGCGCCGGCGCATATCGATATCGCCTACTCGATACCGGCCTGAGACCGCGGAACCGGATGGTTACCATCCGGGGTGCGACTCTTACGTCCGGGCGCTGGAATGCCGCATTTCGGTATGCGCGGAGTAACAGCGCGGCAAACATCACACATATCGGACGTGTTCGCGCCGCCCTGTTCACCTTCCGTTCACTTGCCCTGGTCCAGCTGTCTACCGACGCGCCCTAGTTTGATTCTGGGCGGCAGTGGGCCGCCGGTGTGCAAGTTCCCCGCGAACGGCCGCACCACGACACGCGCCCGGGCCGGTGAGGGACCGGGCGAGTAGGACGTATCCGGAGGACTGGAGTGAAGTTCAAGCGCAGCAGCGCCCTCGTCGGTGTGATCGCGGCCGTGACCCTGCCGCTGGCCGCCTGCGGTAGCGACGACAATGTGTCCTCGACCGGAGTCGAGGCCAACGCCGACGTCACCTGTGGTGGCAAGGAGGCCCTCAAGGCCAGCGGCTCCTCGGCGCAGAAGAACGCCGTCGAGCGTTTCACCGCCGCCTTCGAGACCAATTGCGACGGCCAGACCCTCAACTACACCTCGAGTGGTTCCGGCGCGGGCGTCAAGGAATTCCTCGGCGGCCAGACCGATTTCGCCGGTAGCGACTCGCCGCTCAGCGAGAAGAAGGGCGAGCCCGCCGCGGCCGCCGAGCGCTGCGCTTCCCCCGCGTGGAACCTGCCGACCGTGTTCGGCCCGATCGCCATCACCTACAACATCGATGGCGTCACCGATCTCGCGCTCGACGGCCCGACCGTGGCCAAGATCTTCAACGGCACCGTCAAGACCTGGAACGCCCCGGAGATCCAGGCGCTCAACGAGGGCAAGCAGCTGCCCGCCGAGCCGATCAAGGTCGTGTACCGGTCCGACGAGTCCGGCACCACCGACAACCTGCAGCTCTACTTGGATGCCGCGTCCGAGGGCGCGTGGGGCAAGGGCGCCGGCAAGGTCTTCAACGGCGGCGTCGGCGAGGGTACCCAGGGCAACGAGGGCACCTCGGCCGCGGTGAAGAACACCAAGAACTCGATCTCCTACAACGAGTGGTCGTTCGCCAAGTCGCAGAACCTGTCCGTGGCCCGGATCATCACCTCCGCCGGTCCCGAGCCGGTCGAGCTGACCTCCGAGACCGCCGGTAAGGCGATCAACGGCGTGAAGATCAAGGGCGAGGGCAACGACCTGGTGCTCGATACCTCGTCGTTCTACAAGCCCACCGAGGCCGGCTCCTACCCGATCATCCTGCCGACCTATGAGATCGTGTGCTCGAAGTACGCCGACGGGGCGACCGCGACCGCTGTCAAGGCATTCCTGACCTCCGCCGTCACCAACGGCCAGGACGGTTTGGCGGACAACGGTTACGTGCCGATCCCGGAGGAGTTCAAGACCAAGCTGACCGCGGCGATCAACGCCATCTCCTGATAGCGCGAATATGACAGTCAACCCAGAGGTAGCCTCGGCAGGCTCGTCCAGCGCGACGGGCCTGCCGAAGGCAGGAGTCCCCGCATCAATGACGAGCCATCCGAGCAAGCCGCCGCTAGGCGGTGAAAGTCGCGGTCATGGCAGGCGGGCCGAGTTGGTGTTCAAATCGCTGGCGACCACCGCCGCGGCGATCATCGTGGCCTCCATCGCGCTGATCGCACTGTTCCTGCTGATTCGTGCGGTGCCTTCGCTCCGGGCTGACGAGGTGAACTTCTTCACCAGCGCGGAGTTCAACACCGGTGACGCGGACAATCTTCGCTTCGGTATCCGTGACCTGTTCATGGTGACGGTGTTGAGCTCCGCGTTCGCGCTGGTCATCGCGGTGCCGATCGGTGTCGGCATCGCGCTGTTCCTCACCCGCTACGCGCCGAAGCGGCTCGCCCGCCCGTTCTCCATGCTGACCGATCTGCTGGCCGCGGTGCCCTCGATCGTGTACGGCCTGTGGGGCCTGCTGGTGCTGGCGGAGTATCTGAAACCGGTCCAGGAGTTCCTCAACGGCAACCTCGGCTGGTTCTTCCTGTTCTCCGACGGCAATGTCTCGATCGGCGGCGGTGGCACCATCTTCACCGCCGGTGTGGTGCTGGCGGTGATGATCCTGCCGATCATCACCTCGGTCTCGCGTGAGGTCTTCGCGCTGACCCCGATGGCGCATATCGAGGCGGCCCAGGCACTCGGTGCGACCAAATGGGAGGTCGTGCGGATGACCGTCCTGCCCTATGGCCGCAGCGGTGTGATCGCCGGTTCCATGCTCGGTCTGGGCCGCGCGCTCGGTGAGACCATCGCGGTCCTGCTCATCCTGAAGATCTCGTCGACCCCGGGCACCTGGTCGCTGTTCGACGGCGGCTTCACCTTCGCCTCCAAGATCGCCTCGGCCGCGGCCGAATTCAGCGCGCCGCTGCCGACCGGCGCCTATATCGCGGCGGGCTTCGTGCTCTTCGCGCTGACCTTCGTCGTGAACGCGCTGGCCCGGCTCGCGGCAGGCGGAAAGGTGAACGGCTGATGACCACCACCACGACCAGCCTCGAAAAGCCGATCAAGGCGCCGACCTTCCGGGATGTGAGCACGGCCCGCAAGATCAAGAACAACATCGCGACCGCGGTGTTCGCGCTGTGCTTCCTCGTCGCCCTCATCCCGCTGGCCTGGGTGCTGTGGATGGTGGTCAGCAACGGTATCGGCGTCGTCATGTCGCTCGAGTGGTGGCAGAACTCGCAGAAGGGCGTGCTGCCCGATCAGACCGGCGGCGGTGTGTACCACGCCATCTACGGCACCATCGTGCAGTCGGCGGTGGCGGCGGTCATCGCCGTACCACTCGGCATCATGGCGGCGGTTTATCTGATCGAGTACGGCACCGGCCGGTTCGCCAAGGTGACCACCTTCATGGTCGATATCCTCGCCGGTGTCCCCTCCATCGTCGCGGCGCTGTTCATCTTCGCGCTCTGGATCGCGACCCTGGGTTTCCCACAGAGCTCGTTCGCCGTGGCGCTGGCCCTGGTGCTGCTGATGCTGCCGGTGGTCGTCCGCAATACCGAGGAAATGCTCAAACTCGTCCCGGACGAACTGCGTGAAGCCTCCTACGCCCTCGGCATCCCGAAGTGGAAGACGATTGTGCGGATCGTCATCCCGACCGCCCTGCCCGGCATGATCTCCGGGATTCTGCTCGCCCTGGCGCGTGTGATGGGCGAGACGGCGCCCGTGCTGGTGCTGGTCGGCTACAGCAAGGCGATCAATATGAACATCTTCGACGGCAATATGGCTTCGCTGCCGCTGCTCATCTTCCAGGAATTGAAGAGCGCCGAGGACGCGGGCCGGCAGCGGGTGTGGGGTGCCGCGCTGACGCTGATCCTCATGATCGCGGTGCTCTACCTGGCGGCCGCGGCTGTCAACAAGCTCCTCACGCGGAACCGATAAGGGCGGAAACGGAAAACAGATGGCCAAGCGGATCGACATCAAAGACCTGAACATCTTCTACGGCAAGTTCCACGCCGTCGCCGATGTGGCGCTCAACGTCTTGCCGCGCAGTGTGACCGCCTTCATCGGTCCGTCGGGTTGCGGTAAGTCCACTGTGCTGCGGTCGCTGAACCGGATGCACGAGGTGACCCCGAACGCCAGCGTTTCGGGCTCGGTCATGCTCGACGGCGAGGACATCTACGCCTCGCAGGTGGACCCGGTCGGCGTGCGCCGCACCATCGGCATGGTGTTCCAGCGACCGAACCCGTTCCCCACCATGTCCATTCGCGACAATGTGGTGGCGGGCCTCAAATTGCAGGGTGTGCGCAACAAGGGCGAACTCGACGAGGTCGCCGAGCGCTCGCTGCGCGGCGCCAACCTGTGGAACGAGGTGAAGGATCGCCTGGACAAGCCCGGTGGCGGCCTCTCCGGCGGTCAGCAGCAGCGTCTGTGCATCGCGCGCGCCATCGCGGTGTCCCCGGATGTGCTGCTGATGGACGAGCCCTGCTCGGCCTTGGACCCGATCTCCACATTGGCGATCGAGGACCTGATCACCGAGCTGAAGAAGGAATACACGATCGTCATCGTCACCCACAATATGCAGCAGGCGGCGCGGGTGAGCGATAAGACCGGTTTCTTCAACCTCGAGGCCCAGGGCAAACCGGGCCGGCTGGTGGAGATCGACGACACCGAGAAGATCTTCTCCAACCCGGGTGAGAAGGCCACCGAGGACTACATCTCCGGCCGTTTCGGCTGAGCCACCGGCGGCACCGACGACGAGAAGCCCGCGGGAACAATTCCCGCGGGCTTCTCTGTCTGCGTCGTACAGGACGGAATTCCTCGGGTCGCCACCGAACCCGCAGCTGCCGCTGCACTGCCGCCTCACGTAAATCGAGACGAGTTGTTGTTTCTTGCAACATGATTCGATATTCTGTGGGAGGCAGGGGGGAGAAAATGGCACGACCTCTGCGCAATTTGTTCGAGTGCAAGAGGATTCGTGATGGCAGTACGATTACTCACCAGTGGATTGCTGGGTGTGGCCACGATCTTGGCCACGACGTTGCTGGCCCCGCAGGCTGCGGCTGTGCCGGCAGACCCGTGCAATGAGTCTACCGTTGGCGATATTCGCCATGAGGGCACAACGAAGTGGCTGTGCTACTCACATGGCCAGGGCCGGTACGAATGGATCGTGGTCAAATAGCGATATCGGCTCCGGTCGAAATCTACGCTGTCGGCAATTGGCAATCGGTCGGCACGTAACCCAATTCCAATGATCGGCCCCGCCCGATACCACGCGGGTTTCAGCGATCTCCGCAACGCCCAGAAATTCTGGGGTTGCGGAGATCGTGGTTTCTGTACCGGGCGGCTACGACTCCCGTCTCTACCTGACCGGGAACGGTCCATCCCGGCCGACGGAGGGCCGATCCGGCCGTCGCGGAATTCGGCGCCCGAACCTGGGCCCGGAGCTATACCTCGGCGTCTTCGTCGGGCGGAAGTACACCGGTGACCAGGAAAATCACCCGGCGGCCGATCTCCACGGCGTGGTCGGCGAAGCGCTCGTAGTAGCGACCCAGCAGGGTGATATCGACCGCGGCCGCCACCCCGTACTTCCATTCCCGGTCCATCAGGAGGGTGAACAGGTGGCGATGCAGATCGTCCATCGCCTCATCGTCCTGATTCAGCTGCGCCGCGCGTTCGGGATCGCGGGAACCCAGCACCTCCTTGGCGCCCTGGCCCATGCTGACCGCGATCCGGCCCATCTCGGCGAAGTAGCCGTTGACCGCCTCGGGGAGGGCGTGATTGGGGTGCCGGCGGCGGGCCACCTTGGCCACGTGCAGGGCGAGCGTACCCATCCGGTTGACGTCGTTGACGATCTGGATCGCACTGACGACCTGCCGGAGATCGCCGGCTACCGGGGCCTGCAGGGCGAGCAGCGCGAACGACTTCTCCTCCGCGTCGGCGATCATCTCGGCGATCCGATCGCCTTCGCTGATGACCTGCTCGGCCAGCGGCAGGTCGGCCTGGAGCAGAGCCTGCGTGGCGCGATCCATGGCCGAACCGGCAAACCCGGCCATCTCGCCCAGCAGGTGGGCGAGATCGGCCATTTGCTCGTTGTAGATGACACGCATGAACCAGAAGACTAGTTGGCACTACTGTCCGCGTCACCAACACAGGGTGAATAACCAGGTAGACGGCTTGTTCCCGGCTGAGTCACTGGGTGGCGCAGAGATCGTCTCCGGCGTTCACGTGCTCCAGGTCGGTGGGCAATTCGACCGGCGATGTGCTGGTGGGCGGCACATCGGTGATAGGGCTGCCGACCGGGGTGGGCTCGTTCACCACTTGCTGGTAATCCTCGCCGAGGACGAGTTCGACAATGCTGCCCAGCGACTCGTCGAGCTGCATGGTCGCGCCGGGAATCGCGCTCGCGACCGTGGCCGCCTCGGCCTCGTGGCCGGCGGAGTAGCGGACCTTCGTCTCGGTCGCGTTTCCCTCCGTGTAGTTGTCGTAGTTGTAGATGTTGAAACCGACATTGGCCATCTGGCTGGCGGTGGAACTCGCCAGGCCGGCGATTCCCGAGCCGTTGGAGACCAGCAGCGACAGGGTGCTCGGATCGACCGCGGTGAGTGACGGCGGCACCGGTGCTTCGGAGGTCGGCGGTGGTGCGGGTGCGGTCTTCTCTCCCGGCAGTGGCTGATCGTCGCGGATCGCCTGGAAGATCGCCTGGATATCGGAGGTGCGCGGGATCTCGTTGCCGTAGGAGGTGGTGCCCGCGGTGGGAACGGTCAGGAAGGTCACCGCTCCCGACTCCAGGTCCTGCAACGATCGGCCGAGCATCAGCAGGTCGTTGGGTTGGACCCCGTCGACGAAGGTGGCCTCGGTGAATGCCTTGATGAAGCCGTTCATCTTTCCGGGATCCAACAGGACTTTTCCGGACAGCGCACCGCGTAACAGCGAGGCCAGGAATTTCTGTTGCCGGTTGATCCGATCGTAGTCACTGCGCTCTTCGCCGTAGACATGGCGTGCGCGTACGTAATTCAGGGCCGTGGCGCCGTCGATGCGGTGGCGGCCGGCCTCCGGAATGATGGTGCCGAGCACCCCGTCTTCGAGCGGCTTGGATACACACACCTCGACACCGTCGACCTTGTTCACCATCTGTTCGAACCCGGCGAAATCGATCCCGATGAAATGGTTGATGGTGCTGCCGGTCAGTCGCTGGATGGTGGACAGCAGGCAGCGGGGGCCACCCAGCGCGTAGACGGCATTGAGCTTGCTGTTCATGGCCGAATCGAAGAGCTCTTCGGTGTAATCCCACTTCTCCTCGTCGAAGCCGTAGCAGTCGGGCCGGGTGACATCGAGGTCGCGCGGGAAGGACATGACGACCACTCGCGACCGGTCCTTGGGGATGTGTACCAGCATCGTGGTGTCCGCCCGGGCGCCCTCGGCGTCCTCCACGGTGCCCGCACCGATATCGCCGTTGGCCCCGGCCCGGGTATCGGTGCCGACGATCAGATAGTTCTCGTCACCGAGCTGGGCATGGGCATCGATGACGTCGTCCTCGTTCTCGGCGAGGGCGGACACCTGAGTGAAGCTGTTACCGGTGGCGCGCAGATAGCTCCAGCCGCCACCGGTGATCAGCAGCGCCAGGACGGAGAAGAAGGCCACCCCGGCGCGGCCGGCGATTCGGAGCCGCCTGTTGCGCTTGCTCTCGGGGGCCTGCCGTCGTTTCGGCTTACCGATGGTTTCCGGGGCGGCCGGTCCCGAGGTCGGCCAGCCGGCGGTATCGGTCCGGCCGCTGATCCGGGAATCGGTCTCGTCGAGCGGGTCGAGAATATCGGTGACCATTTCGGGGGGGTCCGCGGCTACCACGGCCGCGGCTTTCGCGTTCTTGCCACGCCGAGGTGTGCCGGATGATTGCCGGGACCGTTTCGGTGCCGCTTCGCTACCCGGTCGCGGGCCGCCTCGGGCGGGGTCGGGTTGCTGGGGAACCACGGTGGTCGGATCGCCGGGCTCGACCGGCGGCGGCGCGGCGGGATGCTGTCCGGTCGGCGGACGTTGCGACGGATCCGGGGTGGGCTTGGGGGGCGGCGGCACCGCCGCCCGGTTGCCGGTCGGCGGACGGGACGCGTTCGGGCCGGGCGGCATCTCGCCGCCGGGCCGGCGGCCGGGTGAGCGCCCGGGCTGCTCCGGGCCGGGCCGCTGCGGGGGGGCGGGCGGCTGGTTGCGGGCCGTGGGGGGTTGCGGCCGGTCGGGACGACGGGGTGGCGGTCCCGCGGGCCTACCCTCCGCCGGACCTGGTTGCGCGGCGGGAGTCGAGCCGGTGGAGGGCCGGCCCGGCGCGGGTGTAGCGGGACGCTGTGGAGGAGCCGCCGGCCGGTTCGGCCGCGCTGCGGGTGGACCGTCGGGACCGCCCTGCTCCGGCCGGGGGCGTTGGTCGGCGCCAGGCCGCGGTCCCGGACCCGGCGGGCGCGGCGCGCGCCCCGGGGGCGGGCCATCCGGTGCTCCGTGTCGGGGGGCGTCGCCCTCGCGCCGCCGGACCGTCCGCTCACTGTCCACCCGGTCGACCAAATCCTGGACCGTCAGCGGCCCGGGGTTGGCGGGCGGCTCCGGCTGCCGTGGCCGACGAGACCCTCGCGCCTCGTCCATGTCGGGGGACTCTCCCGCGGGATACCGCTCCCACGGTGCGCGACCTCCGGGCCCTGATGATCGCCCGTGCCGATCGTCACCCACTAATGAACCTCGCTTTTCCGCAACTCACTGCCGACGCAACCGTGATCGAAAGGCTGCGCGGGATTCCGCAATGATAACGATTTCGCCATCGGGAGCCACTCGGACATTACGAGAGGGCAGCAAAAGCGGTAAATGCTGGGAAGTTGCCCGCAGTTATGTTTGCACGCGCACGTGACGATTCCGCGGCGTGTCGAATCGGCGTGTCGAATCGGTCGGTGGCCCGCTGCAGGTAATTCAGCCGCCGCTGTGCATGACATCGGCCGCGGCCGGGACGGTCCCGTCCTCGGGGTCGTCCAGCCAACCGTGCGGAAGCGCGACCTTGCCCGGCGAACCCTGCCGGCCCCGGGGGCCGCCGGCATCCGCCGGGAACGGGACGGAGGGATCGAGCTGCTCGATGAGCGTTTCGAGTTCGGTCAGCGAGGAGACCGTCGCGAAACTGCGCCGCAACTCGGCGCCCAGCGGGAAGCCCATGAAATACCAGGCCATATGTTTGCGCAGGTCACGCATGCCTTTGTCCTCGCCGTGGTGTTCGGCGAGCAGCCCGGCATGGCGTGTCAGGATCGCGCCGACCTCTCCGAGGGTGGGCGGCACCGGCGCGGGCTCGCCCCGCAGGGCGGCTCCGAGTTCGGCGAACAGCCAGGGCCGGCCGAGGCAGCCGCGCCCCACCACGACCCCGTCGCAGCCGGTCTGCGCCATCATCGTCACCGCGTCGGCGGCACTGAAGATATCGCCGTTGCCGAGCACCGGGATCGTGGTGACCGCCTCTTTCAGGCGTGCGATGGCCGACCAGTCGGCGGTCCCGGAGTAGCGCTGCGCCGCGGTCCGCGCGTGCAGGGCGACCGCCGCCGCGCCTTCGCTCTCGGCGATGCGACCGGTATCGAGGCAGGTCTGATGCTCGTCGTCGATTCCGATACGGAATTTCATGGTCACCGGCACCCCGGCCGGTTCGGCGGCCCGGACCATCTCCCGGACGATCCGGGCGAACAGATTGCGCTTGTAGGGCAGGGCGGCGCCGCCCCCGAGCCGGGTCACCTTGGGTACCGGGCAGCCGAGGTTCATATCGATGTGATCGGCCCAGCCCTCGCCGACGATGATCCGGACGGCTTCACCGAGGGTGGCCGGGTCCACACCGTAGAGCTGCATCGACCGCGGCGATTCGCCCTCGTCGAACGCCATCATGTGCAGCGTTTTCTCGTTGCGTTCCACCACCGCGCGGGCGGTGATCATCTCGCAGACGTAGATCGCGGTCGGACTGCCGAACTCCCGGCAGAGCTTGCGGAAGGCCAGGTTGGTGATACCGGCCATCGGCGCGAGGACGACCGGCGGATCGACCGGGTAGGGGCCGATTCGCAGAGGTGTCTCCTGCTCCAACTGTGTTCGCACAGTGTTCTATTTTCCCTCGAGCGTCCGGGCCCGGTCACTGTCGGGTGCCTCACCGCGCGACAGCACGCCGCCGGGAGGTCTTCCGGCTGCGGCGGTGACCGTTGCGGCAAGCCCCGCGGGGTAGCTGCCGGTCCGGTCCGGCCGGGCGTTAGCCTCGTGAACGCCGGACCCGCCGGCCGCCCGATTTCCGCTGGATACACCGCCGGGGCCGCTGCCCCGATCGGGAGCAATCGAAAGAGGACGACATCCATGGCCGAGAACACCGATGACGCCGGTCGCGAGCCGGAGGAGACCGCCGGTGGCGCGGGCGAACCCGTCGCCGCGCCCGCGAAACCGGCCCCGGCCGAAGCCCGCCCGGGCACGGTGTCCATCCAGGTTTCCAGCCTGATCCGCGGCGCGGTCGTCGCGGTGCTCGCCGTGGCGGCGATCGTCTTCGCCGTGCTGTATCTCACCGCACGAGGCGAATTGGCCGATCGCGACGAGCGCGCCGCGGCGGACAGCCATGCCGAGCAGCTGGCCACCGAGTACGCGGTGGGCGCGGCCACCGTGAACTTCAAGGATCTCGACGCCTGGATCGCCGCCCTGAAGAAGAACACCAGCCCCCGGCTGGCGGGCAAGTTCGACGACACCGCGCCGAAACTGGAACAGATCCTGGTGCCGCTGCAGTGGACCTCGACCGCCGCCCCCATCACCGCGAAGGTCATGTCCGAACAGGACGGGGTCTACAAGGTGAACGTCTTCGTGAATGTGACCTCGACCAACGCCCAGAATCCGGACGGTACGCAGACCACGGTCACCTACACGGTGACGGTCGACGAGAACTCCGGCCGGCAGATCACCGATGTGGGCGGCGTGGACGGTGCCCTGCCGATGAAATAAGAGGTGTCGCGGGGGTCGTTCGTGAATGCGACGAGACCGCCGGTGGTACCGGCGGTCTCGGTCGGGGTGTTCCTTGTTGCTGGACGCTCAGCCGTTCACCGTGGCGAAGGCCTTCTCGCGTTTGGCGGCCTCGCGGGCGAGCATCCGGTCGCGCTGTTCTTCGAACTTCACGACATCCTGGGAGAGCTTGTCCAGGAAACCGGAGAGTCGCTCCCGCGTCTGCTCGCCACGCGCGGTGAAGTCGGTACGGCCGAAAATGTTCCACTTCTTCAGAACCGGCTGGACGACCTCTTCGAGGTGCTGGCGCAGATCGTAGATGCCGTGCTTGGCCATCAGTACACCGTTGCGCCGGAAATTCGGCATACCGGCGCCGGGCATCTGGAAATTCTCCACGATCAGGGCGATGGCTTCCAGAGCCTGGTCCGGGCACAGGTCGAGGGCCGCGCCGCACATATTGCGGTAGAAGATCATGTGCAGGTTCTCGTCGGCCGCGATGCGCTGCAGCATGCGGTCGGCGATGGCGTCGTCGCACACCTTGCCGGTATTACGGTGCGAGACGCGGGTGGCCAGCTCCTGGAAGGTCACATAGGCGACGGAATGCAGGAAGCCGGCGTCGACCTCGGCGGGGGAGGCGAACCCGTTGGTCATATGAACCATGCGGGCCTGCTCCAGCGCCACCGGGTCGACGCCGCGGGTCACCACCAGGTAGTCGCGCATGGCGATCCCGTGCCGGTTCTCCTCGGCGGTCCAGCGGCCGACCCAGGTCCCCCACGCGCCGTCCTGGGAAAAGTTCTCGGCGATTTCCCGGTGGTAGGAGGGCAGGTTGTCCTCGGTGAGCAGGTTGGTGATCATGGCCGCCTTGGCGACCTCGTTGAGCTTGGATTGGTCGGGGTCCCAGTCCTGTCCGCCGAGTGCGGCGAAGTTGCGACCTTCGTCCCACGGGACGTAGTCGTGCGGATGCCACTCTTTTGCCAAGGAGAGGTGCCGGTTGACGTTCTGCTCGGCAACCGGCTCCAACTCTGTGAGCAGCTCGAGTTGAGTCAGATCCCTTGCCATGTAATCAAGCCCTTCATATGTTGCGTTGGTGCGGGGCACCTGATGTAGACCGTTGCCGATGCGGCCATACCTTACGGCACCGTAGGTGTGATGCGAAACGCATCCGACCGTGAAAGAGCGCACGTTGGCGCAGGTGCCCCTGCCCGGTGTTCCCACCCGAGTGTATGGCCGGATCCGCAGTCATGGGCGTATCGCCCGGTGTCCCGATTGCGTTAGCGGCCGTGGGAAATAGCACATCGGTGGGTGCGCGGCCGGCGTCCGGCTGGAAGTTACGGGGCTGATCAGGCGTGTTCATCGTCGTCATGGGGACGCCCGGGCGTTGGACCGAAAGAAGTCCGCGCGTGTCGGCTCCGGTCACAGTGCGGCCGGGACAAGGCTGGTCCAACTCACAGGGTGGACCAGCCGGGGGCGGGAAGAAAAAGTGGACGCCCGGTCGGTGGGCCGGGCGCCCGGGGTGCCCCCACCAGGGCTCGAACCTGGGACCTGCGGATTAAAAGTCCGTAGCTCTACCAACTGAGCTATAGGGGCGCGGCCGCAAGTGTACTGGTCGAGTCCGCGTTTCTCGTAATCGGGTGGCTATGCTGGTGCTTTCCGTCACTCGGGCCGCGCGGCCCGGTCCGGCATGGTCCGGGCCGGCGGCGGCCCGATGGGGTCGTAGGGGAGGTCGGGCCCGTTCGGCGGGCCTGGTGAGCCGGAAACCATACCCATGAGTTCGGTATCACGGTACCTGCGGCATTGTTGATACAACGGGTAGCACGATACGATCCAAATATGTTGGATACCAATGCCTTTGGATCGGTGAAGGCAGATTTCTCGCAGCTGTGGGGTTCGGGAACCGGATTTTCGGAGTGTTGCGCTCCGGGCGGGGCGCATGAGCGGGGCGGTATCCATCCAGGGGTCGGAGCGGCCGGCTGAGTACCGGCTCCGAACCTGCCCGGGCGGTCGAAGATCCTGCGTTACCGAAGGATTCGCTCGGCCATTCGTTCGGCCCCGTCGGTGCCCGGTTCGCGAAATCCGGATGGCGAAATGGTAGCCCGCTGTACCGGTTTACCGCATGCCGGTACGAGATTCCGAGTACCGTGACCAATCAGCGAATTCGGGGTGTCACTCGGGACAGCGCTGCGGGAGGCGTATGGGGGACCAGGAACGGCGCAACGGAATGCCCGGATGCGCACCCCCTGCGGCGCACCCGGGCCATCGAATTGTACCAGTCGGTGTGTTTCCTCTGCGGGCTGGGTTTCGTACCAAAGGTTCGGTACAGGTCAATAAACCGACCGCAGGTCGGCATACAACAGGATAAGTTCGCGGCCTCGGCCCGCTCCTCAAAGGCGGATGAACGGTCGCGAGCATTCCGCGGGTGGAAATCCCGCGGATTGCACAAGGCTTCGGAGGCGTTTCGAGCATGGCACGGCAGCAAGAGCGGGCCCGTCGGACACGGGCAGCAATTATCCGGTCCGCCGCCGTTGAGTTCGGGAAGAGCGGCTATGCCGCGGCTTCGCTCAACCGCATTTTGGAAGGATCGCGAGCGACCAAGGGCGCCATGTACTTCCATTTCGATTCGAAGGAAGATCTGGCGCGGGCCGTTCTCGATTCGGCGATAGAGCGATACGGCAGCACCATCGATCGCTGGCTCGTGCGCACGGACCTGGGCCCGCTCGACGTTCTGCACGGCGTCTTCGACGAACTCGCGTTGCGACTCGAGCACGACATAATCGTGCAGGCCGAATTCCGGCTCGTCATCGACCCCGGCTTCCATCGGCAGGGCCGCGGCGGCTGTCCGATGCTCGCCGCGGCCATCCGCGATCTGACGGTCGCGGCGATCGAACAGGGTCAGCTGCGCCCGGATACCGATCCCGACCGCTTCACCCGAACCCTCGCCGGCGCGCTGATCGGTCAGCGCTATATGGCCGACGCCCACGGCGGCGAGCCGGATCTGCGCACCCGGTTCCAGGAGTCGCTGGAGGTCCTGGTCCAGGCCACCTGTACCCCGGCGTGGGTGGCGGAGTTCGGCCGGTCGGGGTGGCGGGCGAGCGCACGTCTGGAAGAGTTGGGTTCCCCCGCTTGACCAGCGGATTTGGGAATTGTGTGCACCCTGTCATAAGCTATGCGAGCTCCCAACGGACAGCCGTTGAAAAGCCGGTCCGGAGAAATCCGGGACGAGCCCCCTTCGTCTAGCGGCCTAGGACGCCGCCCTTTCAAGGCGGTAGCGCGGGTTCGAATCCCGTAGGGGGTACCACCTATGTGAGTAGGTGGCACACAGCAAGGCCCTGTGGCGCAGTTGGTTAGCGCGCCGCCCTGTCACGGCGGAGGTCGCGGGTTCGAGTCCCGTCAGGGTCGCCAATGGATGCCGGAGCGATCCGGCTTCCATCGGATGGCATTCGTTCCGGGTGCCTGCGGCCAGGTAGCTCAGTTGGTACGAGCGTTCGCCTGAAAAGCGAAAGGTCGCCGGTTCGATCCCGGCCCTGGCCACAATCAACCCCCTGATCACCACGATCGGGGGGTTTCTGCTGTTTCGGATCCCGGCCGGGTGGAATGCTGTGACCATGGCCGAACGGTGGTATTACTGCTTGAAGCATCAGCGCGCCGAACGTGGGCGTCAGTGCTGGTTCCGGGACCGTATGGGGCCGTATCCGGATCAGGCCACGGCCGAACGTGCGCTCGAGATCGTGCGGCAGCGCAATGCCACGCAGGACGCGGCGGATCGGGCGTATCACGAGGGCGACTGATTCGCCCGAGAAGTGCCGATGGCCCCGCTCGGCGACGCTATCACCGGTGCGCTGCATTCCCGGGTGGGCGGTTGGGCTACCGTTCACGGGTAACGTAGCGACGCTCGCGGCCTGCTGTACCCGGCCGCCGGGCGAGACCAGGTGAGCAGGGAGGGCGACCCTTGAGGGTTACCGTTGTTGTGCCGACCTACAACGAGCGGGACAATTTGCCGGTAGCGGTAGAGCGGTTGACCGCGCTACCCGTGCCCGGCCTGCACGTGCTGGTAGTCGACGACAATTCGCCGGACGGCACCGGTGAGGTGGCGGAGAAGCTGGCCGCGGAGCTGCCCAACGTCGTGTCGGTACTGCACCGCACGGAGAAGGAGGGGCTGGGCCGGGCCTACATCGCCGGCATCACCCGGGCCCTCGAGGAGGGCGCGGATGTGGTGATCCAGATGGACGCCGATCTGTCCCATCCCGCCGAGGTGATTCCCGCCATGCTGGAGGAGCTGGACCGGCCGGGTATCGGAGTCGTGCTCGGGTCCCGCTATGTGCCCGGCGGTTCCACCGCGGCGGAATGGAAGTGGTACCGCAAGGCGCTCTCGGCGTGGGCCAATTTCTACGTCAATACCATCCTGCGGCTCGGAATCAAGGACGCCACCGCCGGTTTCAAGGCGTGGGAGGCCGATACGCTGCGCGCCATCGAGGTCGGCGCGATCCGCAGCAACGGCTACTCCTTCCAGGTGGAGATGAACTACCGGGCCAAGCAGCAGGGCATCGGTATCGCCGAGGTACCCATCCGCTTCGAGGAGCGGACCGTCGGAGCTTCCAAGATGAGCCTGAAGGTGCAGCTGGAATCGGCGCTGATGCCGTGGAAGCTGCTTCTCGGCCGCGCCCTCTGACACCGTTCAGCGCGGCCAGTCGCGCAGCGTGTCGAGATAGCGCTGCCGGACCTCGGCGACTTTCGCGTCCAGGTCGGACGGGTCCTGTGTGTCCACCGCGATCGGCGGCAGGATCGCCACCTCGACCACCCCGGGGCGCGCGATCATCGAATCCCGCCGGCCGACCTCGGCGGCATTGCGGATCACCACCGGAATCACCGGCACCCCCGCTTGCCGGGCCATGTGGAAGGCGCCCTTCTTGAACCTGCCGGGCTGCGCGGTGTAGGAACGGGTGCCCTCCGGGGCGATCGCGACGGATAGGCCGCCGCGCAGGGTATCCACCACCGGGGCCAGCGAGGCCTTGGCGAGGTCGGTGTTCGAACGGTCGATGAAGGTGACGCCGACGAACCGCATGAGCGGGCCGAAAACGGGATGCCGGATGAGTTCCTTCTTACCGACGCCGGTGACGTGCCCGCCGAGCACCGCGGGCACGATGAGCACGTCGAACTGGCTCTGATGGTTGAACAGGAAGACCGCGGGCCGCGGGTGACGGGCATGCTCCGCGCCGGTGACGCGGAGTTGGATCCCGCACAGGCGCAGCGGCCAGGCGGTGCCGTACTTCATGAGGGCGTCGGCCATGGCCCGCCGGTCTCGGGTGTAGGACTTGCGCAGTACCCCGTACAGCGCTCCGCCGAGCAGAGCGAAGAGCCCCAGCGCGGTCCGCAGATAGTCGGCTGGGCGCGGCGCGGTGCGCGGGCCCACGGCGAGTGGGGCCCAGCCGTACTCGGCCGCCGTGGCCGCGAGCACGGGGTCGGGTGCGATCGGTACCCGCGTGCCGCCGCGGGACAGTAGCGGGAGATCGCCCGCGCTGCCGCTGTAGACATAGGAACGCGCGAGGTCGACCCCGTGGGCGGCCGCGAATTCCGACACCGCTTCGGCCTTTTCGGGGCCGTACCGCACTTCGCCCTCGAGGAGCCCGGTCAGCCGCCCCCCGGCCACCGCCGGTCGGCTGCCGAGCACCTGCGGGATACCGAGCGCGGCGGCCGCGGGACGTAACTGGAAATCCGCCGCGTCCCCCGTCAACACCACGGTGTGCCCGGCCGCGATATGTTCCTGCACCAAACGCAGCAGCTCGGGACGTATCCGGTCGTACCAGCCCCGTTTGAACAGGCGTTCGCCCAGCGCGGTCAGTTCTTCCGGCGTCCGGCCGGCCGCGGCCCGCACGCCGCGCTCGAGCACATCACCCGCCGAACTCGCACCGCTGTGCCGCAACTGGTCGAACAGCGTTTTCAGCAGCTCGCGGTCCGGCCCGCGCCACCGCGGCGCGGGCGCGGACCCGAGTTCGGCCAGCGCCGTCAGGTCGAAGACCGCGCCGACCCCGGGGCCGCGGGGGCCCGAACGAATGGCGGCCACCACCGCGTCGATCCCGGCCGGCGCGGGGTCTTCGCCGATATGCTCGGTGCCCGCTGCCCGCGTGCTCATCGGACCCGTCCGGCCGGGAGATTGGACGGGTCGAGGGTGGCGGCCCGGGAGATCCGGAAGCCGATGGTGCGCAGGCGCTCGGCGAACTCGGCACGCCGGGCGGCGAGTTCGGCCACCGATTCCACCGACTTTGGGTCCGCAGGTTCGAGCAGCCCACGATTGGCGGCCAGTTTCAGCGCACTGCCGAAGAGTTCGGTGGAAACCGACTCCGTACTGTGCAGCCGCTGCTGCAACAGCATCTGCCTGCCGACCGACACGCACTCGTCGACGAACTCTTTGCGGTCGACCCGCGCGGCCGGGTCCCGGGCGGCCAGTCGTTCGGCCACCACCAGCTGCGCATCGAAAAACGAGCGCAGTACCCGATGGGCCATCATGAAGCCGGTGCCGGTGAGTGCGGCCAGGATCTCACTGCCGAGTGTGTCGCGCGACCGCGACCGCCAGCGCGGGTCGATCAGCAACATCTCCGCGGTGATCCGCTCGGCGAACTCGGTTCGGTCCGGGAAGAAGAACTCGAATTTCAGCAGGTCCCGCAGCCGGTAGGCCTCGTCCCAGCCGATATCCAGGGCGTCGGCGTCCGGCCCGACGGCGTCACGGGCCGGATCGTCCGGCGCGGCGTCGACCGCGGCCAGGATCGCCAGTTCGACAATGGCGCGATCGACGAACCAGTGCACCGCGCTGTTGCGGTAGAACGCGGCTTCGAGGTGGGCGCCCGCCTCGATGGAGTACACCGGCTCGACCCCGCTGCGGTAGACGGTGACCACCTTCGCGAGCGACAACTGCTCGAGGACGACGGCCAGGCTCTGCTCGTCGCGTAGTTTCGCGATCTCGCCGCACGGCAGATCCCGCTGTTCGATGTAGTCCAGCACCGGGGCGAGTGCCTCGCAGACCTCGGCCCGAGTGAGTGCCCGCTGGTGGACACCCAGCAGGACCAGCGTGACCAGGGCGTTGACGGTAATCGGGGTGACCGAGTTGATACCCACGGCGACATCGAACGCGAGCCGCTGTACCGCCAGGCGTTCTTTCTCGCCGATTTCGTCGTGAGGCTCGTCGGGGTCGGTCCGGGCCCGGCCGGTGGCGTCGGCCGGGCGCAGCGGGATGGTGACCGGAGTCGTGATCAGCGGATCGCCGTGGGCGGCGAGACGCTCGCGCGCCGAGAGCGGGGCCCCGAAGCGGACGTAGACGTGCCCGGCGGAATGTTGCTGGTTGCGGACATAACGGGCCAGCCAGGCCAGGCCTTCGGATTTCTTGCGACCGCCCATCTGCTCGTCGGCGATGGCGCCGAGTTCGTTGAGCCGCTCGTAGGTGATCGAGACCGGGACCAGCAGCGCGTCGGCGATTCGTTCCTGGCGCACGGCCGCGGCCAGATAGTTGAGCAGTCCGTAGCGGGGCGGGCGTAGCTTTCCGGTGCGGGTGCGGCCGCCTTCGAAGTACCACTCCAGGTTGAACCGCCGCGCCATCAGATAGCCGAAGTACTCCTCGACCACGGCCTGATAGACCGTGTCGCCACCGAAACTGCGCCGGATGAAGATGGTCCCGGTGCGCCGGGCGATCGGGCCCATCGGCCAGAACCGCAGGTTCGCGCCGCCCACCACATGGTTGGGCGGGAAATCGTTGCGGGCCAGCACATCGCCCAGGACGAAGGCATCCACATAGGACCGATGGGAGGGCAGGAAGATCAGCGGGTAGCGCCGGTTGAGATCGCGCAGGGCGGTGAGCCCGGATTCGTCGCAGTCCACCTTCCAGGTCGACGCGTGGACCGGGCGCATGGCCTGGGTGAACAGATCCGAGACCATACGGCTCTGCGCCGCGACCAGTTCGTTCAGCGCTTTCTCGGCGCGCCGGTGCACCTCCTGCGGATCGGCCCCGATCTCGTCGGCGATCGATTCGAGCCGCCGCAGGAATTCCGGCGAGTCCAGTATCTCTTCGGTGACCAGGCGGGGCACCTTGTACCGGTCACCGATCACGCCGCGTTCCGCGCGTTCGAGCGCGACCACCGCGGCGCGCACCACCGCGCGGGCGAACGGGTCGGCGGTGCCGGCGTAGTGCAGGGCGGTGGCCTCGGGATTGTTGGCCCGCAATTCGCTCAGCCGGGCCGGGCTGCCGGTCAGTACCAGGTGCCGGTCGGGGGACCGTTCGATCAGCCGCCGCTGGGCGAGCCGGTTCGGGCGGCGCGGATTGGTGAGCTGTGCGAGGTCACCGAAGGTCACCCGCCGGACGCCGTCGCGTTCGGGCGGCAGCCACAGCACCCGCACCGGGACCACCAGTGGATCGTCGGCGCGGCCGGTGAGCCGGTCGGCGATGGCACCGGCGTCCAGGTCGAGCTGGGTGACCGGGGCGCGTACGCCCAGTGCGGCGGCCAGGCCGCCGTCGGCGATCCAGCGCCCGATCAGTTCGCGTTCGGTACCCGAAGCCGAATCCACCAGCGCGACCACCGATTCCAGCGGCAGGTCGGAGGTTGCCGGAGCTCCACTTCGGTGCTCGATCATGGTGTGGATCCTCTGCTCGGATGGGGGCGGCCGGCCCCGGCCCGGGCCGGGGCCGTGTGACCGGATCGGCGGGACCAGATCGGTCGTCGGCTCGAAAATACTCCTTGCAAACCACTATGGACGGCTCTCGCGCCGTTGGGGTTGTTTGGCTCGTTTCCGGTAGTTTCCGAGACCTTCCGATGAGAAGAGGTAATGCTAACCTTACTTCCGAGCTTGGGTCGGTTAGCCTTGGAGGATCGTTGTCGACCACTGATGAACGTTTACGCGCCGAGTATGTGACCGACCCCGCGGCAGCCATGGCCCGCCTGGCCGCCGAGGGCCACTTCGGCGACCATGTGGTCTACGAGCGCGGCGGAGAATGGGTCTTCGCCGCGGACCCGATCGGCACCGTCGAACTCGACGCCGGCGAACTGCGGATCACCTGGGCGGGCGAGACCACGGCCCGCGGCTGGTCCGGCAGCCCGGCCGCGGTGATGAACAATGTGCTCGCCGAACTGCCGATGACCGGCCGCAATGCCTACGGGTGGATCGGGTTCGAATTCTGCGCGTGGTCGCTGGGCGCAACCGGGTATCTGCGTCCCGGCGCCGCCCTGGTCCGTCTGATGATCCCGCGCGTGGAGGTACGGATCGACCCCACCGGGGCGGTGTGGATCACCGGAGCCGATCCGGACGAGGCCGCGACTCTCGCCGATACTGTGGCGAGTTCCCGGGATACCGCGCTCCCGCAACCCCATCCGGTGGATGTGCGGATCGACACCTCCGGCTACCGCGAGCGCGTCGCCGCGGCCGTGGCGGAGATCGAGTCCGGGCGGTATCAGAAGGTCGTTCTTTCGCGGAAGGTCGAGTTGCCCTTCGCGGTGAATATCCCGGCCACCTACCGGCTCGGCCGGGCGCACAACACTCCCGCTCGCTCCTTCCTGCTGAATCTGGGCGGACTGGAGGCGGCCGGGTTCAGTCCGGAACTGGTGCTCTCGGTGGACGACGACCGGACGGTCAGCACCGAACCGCTGGCCGGCACCCGCGCCTTCGGGCTGGGAGCCGAGATGGACAGTGCCGCGCGCGCGGAGCTGATCTCCGATCCGAAGGAGATCGTCGAACACGCCCTCTCGGTACAGACCTGTTTCGCCGAGATCGGTGCGATCGCCGAACCCGGCACCACCTCGGTCTCGGATTTCATGGCGGTGCGCGAACGCGGCAGTGTGCAACACCTGGCCTCCACCGTCCGGGGGCGCCTGGCGGCCGGCCGTACAGCCTGGGACGCGCTGGACGCCATTTTCCCTTCGGTGACCGCATCGGGTATTCCGAAGCGGCCGGGGGTCGATTCGGTCTTCCGGCACGACCGCCCACGTGGTCTGTACTCCGGTGCGGTGCTGATGGTTTCGCCGACCGGCGCATTGGAAGCCGCGCTGGTGCTGCGCGCGGTGTACCAGACCGGTGCGGGTGCGTGGTTGCGCGCGGGCGCCGGGGTGGTCGCGCAGTCGCGACCCGAACGGGAGTTCGAGGAGACCTGCGAGAAGCTGGGCAGCGTGGCGCCCTACGTGGTGCGGGCGTAGGGCACCCGGTCGGCCGGTACGGAAACGGTCGCGGGCCCGTGGACCGGACCGTCTCCCGTCCTACTCCTGGGCGCGCAGGGCCTTCTTGTCGATCTTGCCCACCGCGGTCAGCGGCAGGGTGTCCGCGCGGCGCAGGACGTCCGGGAGTTTGTAGGTCGCCAGACCGCGCCCGGTGAGGAATTCCTTGATCTCGGCAAGGGTGGGCGTATCGCCGGTGACGACGAGTACCGCGCAGACCTTTTCGCCGAGTCCGGGATCGGGCAGGCCGACAGCGGCCGCGTGCCGGACGGCGGGGTGGGCGAGCAGATGCTCCTCGAGTTCGTCACAGGAGACGTTCTCCCCGCCCCGGTTGATCACGTCCTTGATCCGGCCCGACACCACCAGGTGGCCACTGGGCAGCTGCCGCACCAGATCGCCGCTGCGGTAGTAACCGTCGGGAGTGAAGGCGCGGACATTGTGTTCGGGGGCACGGTAATAACCGCGCAGGGTGTACGGGCCGCGAGTGAGCAGTTCGCCCTCCGCGCCCGGTGCGACATCCATGCCGTCCTCGTCGACCACTCTGATCTCGTCGGCCGGGCACAGCGGACGGCCCTGGGTGGTGCAGACGATATCCGGATCGTCGTCGAGCCTGGTGAAATTGAGCAGCCCCTCGGCCATACCGAAGACCTGCTGCAGTGCCACCCGTAGCGCGGGCGCCACCTCCCGGGCGTTCACCTCGGCCAGTTTCGCGCCGCCCACCTGTAGCAGCCGCAGGGAGGAGATATCGGCGTCCTCCCAGTCCACCGCGGCCGACCACAATTGCGCCAGCGGCGGCACCACCGCGGTGACGGTCACGCGATGGCGTTCGATCGCCGCGAAGGCGCTCTCCGGGCTCGGATCGGCGACGAAGGCCAGTGCGCCCCCGGTCGCCACCGTGCCCAGGATGCCCGGACAGGCCAGCGGGAAGTTGTGCGCGGCGGGCAGCGTGGCCAGGTAGACGTCCCGGTCGCCGAGTTCGCAGACGGCCGCGCTCGCGGTGGCGTTGTAGACGTAGTCGTCGTGGGTGCGGGCGATGAGTTTGGGGAGACCGGTGGTGCCGCCGGAGACCAGCATGAGCGCGATATCGGCGGGGTCGACCGTGGGCAGCGAACCGGTGTCCCGGGCGATGGACGTCAGCTCGGTGAATTCGCCGGCCGCACCGGCGACCAGGACATGGCGCAACGACTCGACGGTGGTCAGCAGGGTGGCGGCCAGTTGCCGGTAGTCGAAATCGCCCTGGCGGTCGGCGACCAGGTACGCGACCGCGCCGGAGAGACCGGCCAGGTGTTCGATCTCGGCCCGGCGGTGTGCGGGCAACGTGAGTACCGGGATGATGCCGGCACGCAACAAGCCGAACAGCGCGATCGCGAAGACGGGGGTGTTCAGCAGTTGGACGATCACCCGGTCGCCCGGCGCGATCCCGAGGGCCAGGAACCCGTAGGCCATCCGGTCGGCTTCCGCGTCCAGTTCGGCGTAGGTCAGCGGCCGGTCGCCGAGCAGTGCCGGATGCTCCGGGCTGCGGCGCGCGGTATCGCGGAGCAGATCCCCCACGGTGGTGCCGGTCCAGTAGCCGGCGGCACGGTAGGTCTCGGCCAGATCCTCGGGGAAGGGAACATAACCGTCACGGTGGGTGCCGGCGGCGGTGGAAGTCACGATATGCCTCATAGGTAAACAGGGACTCGAAGGCGTGTGCGGCGCGTTTCCGGTCCGTTAATAGGTTAGGCAACCCTATATCGTTTGAGAAGGGCGTGTCTCGTCCGTGCAGGTCTTGGCGGTGAGCGAGGGATCCGGATGCTATTCGGGATACCCGGTCCGTCGCGCCCGGTGCACATCCCCGGCGCGCATTAGACTCGCCCCATGAGTGGTTGGGGCGTCGGGGACATCCCCGATCAGCAGGGTCGAACCGTCATCATCACCGGGGCGAACAGCGGGCTCGGCGCGGTCGCCGCGCGAGCCCTGGCCGGAGCCGGGGCGCAGGTGATCCTGGCCTGCCGGAATGTGGGCAAGGGGCAGGCCGTCGCCGACGAGATCGGTGAGCGGGCGCAGGTCCGGCAGCTGGACCTGGCCGATCTGTCCTCGGTCCGGGAGTTCGCCGCCGGGGTGGCGAGCGCGGATGTCCTGATCAACAATGCCGGCGTGATGGCGGTACCGCTGCGGCGGACCGCCGACGGTTTCGAGATGCAGATCGGTACCAACCATCTCGGCCATTTCGCGCTCACCGGCCTGCTGCTCGGCAAGATCGGTGAGCGGGTGGTCACCCTGTCCAGCGGTGCCCACGCGGCCGGTGCCATCGACCTCGAGGATCTCAACTGGGAGCGGCGCCCGTACAAGCGCTGGTCGGCCTACGGCCAGTCGAAGCTGGCCAATCTGCTCTTCGCCTTCGAACTGCAGCGCCGGCTCGCCGCGGCCGGTTCGGCGAAGCTGTCGGTGGCGGCCCACCCCGGCTACGCCGCCACCGAACTGCAGTCCCATACCGAGACCGTGCTCGACTCGGTGATGAACATCGGTAACAAGGTGTTCGCGCAGAGTGCGGAGATGGGGGCGCTGCCGGAACTCTTCGCCGCTACCGCCCCGGTCGAGCCGGGCGCCTACTACGGACCGACCGGCCTGGGCGGGATGCGCGGCCACCCCGGACGCTCGGGCTGCTCGAAGCGGGCGAAAGACCAGCTCACCGCACGTTCGCTGTGGGAACTCTCGGAGCGGCTGACCGACGTGAAGTTCGATTTCTCGGCCTGATCGCCCCGCCCGCCCGCGGTGCCCACCGCGGGATGTCACACCTGTGTCCGGTGCGTCGTCATCTCTGTGACAAGGCAGGAACGAAAGGAATCCGGACATGGAACCCCGTGTGAATCTCTTCGAGAACAAGGTCACCGCGAGTTACGTCAAGCGGTTGGTCACCGCCGGCAAGGTGGCCGAGGGCTCGGGTCTGCCCGCCGCCACCTACGAGCTGGTGAAAATCCGGGCCAGCCAGATCAACGGCTGCGCGATGTGCCTGGATATGCACACCAAGGACGCCCTGCACGCCGGGGAATCCACGCTGCGGATCAACCTGGTCGCCGCCTGGCGGGAGGCCACCGTCTTCACCGAGGCCGAACGCGCCGCGCTCGAACTCACCGAGGCGGGCACCCGGCTGGCCGACGGCGGCGGGGTGAGCGAGGAGACCTGGCAGCGGGTGCGCAAGCACTACGACGAGGACCAGATCGGTGGGCTGCTCGTCGCCGTCGCCACCATCAACGCGTGGAACCGGCTGAACGCCCTCGCCCACACCCCGGCCGGGAACTACGAGCCCGGTCAGTTCTGAAACGGCGCCGGGGCGGGATTGTGTCGAGTATCACTTTCCTCCATGCGATTCCGCCCCGCCTCCACCTCCGTGGTCAACCGCCTGGTACCGTGACCAATCGTGCAGCGCGTGTATTTCTGGTTTAGCAAGCCGGCCCGGGGCGGGTCGGTCTGCGGCTACCACGCGCGCTGACCAGTTTCCCCCGAGCCGGATGACGACCGGCTCGACGGGTGAATATTTCCGTGGGTCGGCCCGAACGAGAAGGACACCACCCACGATGACAACCGCAGTCGATATCGACGCCCACCATTCCGATCTGGACGATCAGCGCACCCTCAGCGTGAGCCCGTTGCGCTCCCCGGCCGAGGTGCGCCGGGTCCATGCCATCACCGACGATCACGCCGCCACCGTGCGGGCCGGACGTAAGTCCACCGTCGAGGTGCTCAACGGGGCCGACGACCGCCTGATGGTGGTCGTCGGGCCGTGCTCGGTGCACGATCCGGCCGCCGCGCTCGACTACGCACGGCGGCTGGCCGCCGCGTCGGCGGAACTCTCCGACCGGCTGCATCTGGTCATGCGGGTCTACTTCGAGAAGCCGCGCACCACGCTGGGCTGGAAAGGGCTGATCAACGATCCCCATCTCAACGGCAGCTTCGATGTCAACACCGGGCTGGGTATCGGCCGTCAGCTGCTGCTCGACATCACCGCGCTGGGTCTGCCGGTGGCCTGCGAGTTCCTCGACCCCATCACCCCGCAGTACATCTCGGATCTGGTCTCCTACGGCGCGATCGGCGCGCGCACCGCGGCCAGCCAGGTGCACCGGCAGCTGAGCAGTGCCCTGTCCATGCCGGTCGGAATCAAGAACGGGACCGACGGCGATGTGCAGGTCGCCGTGGACGGGGTCCGGGCGGCCGCGGCCAGCCATGTATTCCCCGGTACCGACCTCGACGGCCGGGCCGCGCTGATCCAGACCGCGGGCAACGAGGACTGCCACGTGATCCTGCGCGGCGGATCCAGCGGCACCAACTACGACGCGGCCTCGGTGGCCGACGCCTGCGCGCGGCTGGAGAAGTCGAAGCTGCCGCAGCGGATCGTGGTCGACGCCAGCCACGGCAACAGCAACAAGGACCACCGGCGGCAGCCCGTCGTCGTCGCCGATATCGCCGAGCGGCTGGCCGCGGGTGAACCGGGTGTGGTGGGCGTGATGCTGGAGAGCTTCCTGGTAGAGGGCCGTCAGGACCTCACCCTGGGCCGGTCCGCCGATCTCACCTTCGGCCAGTCCATCACCGACGCATGCATGGACTGGGACACCACCGCCGCCCAGCTGAACCGGCTGGCCGACGCTGTCGCCCGGCGCCGCCGGCCCTGACGATCCGGTCACTGCGCCGTACGGGCCACGCGTCCGTGGCGCGGGCGGCCGGGCCGGCGGCCGTGCGGATCCGGCCGCCACCGCCGAATACGACGGACGCCTCGGATCAGACCCCGGCCGGCCAGTCGTTCGCCGGGCCCGGTGGATCGGTGTTCAGGCGGGCGGCCATCCAATGGTCGCGACGGTTTCCGCGCAAGACGCTGCCCAGCCGGGCCAGACCTTCGTAGCGGAAACCCTGTGCGCGGATCGCGGCGGCGGACGCGTGATTACCGACGAAAGCCCGCCAATGGATTCGGGTCAGGCCCATCCCCGCCGGGTCGAAGCCGAAATCGCACGCCAGCACGATCGCCCGCGACATCAGGCCCCGGCGGCGGTGCTCGGCGGCGAGCCAGTAACCGATTTCGGCGGAGCCCTCGTCCGGCGGCCGCACGCCCAGCCCCACGGTGCCGACGAGCCGGCCGTGCTCGCCGAGCCGGATCGCCCAGCACGGACTGCCGGCAGCCCAGCCCTCGGCCGACCTGGTGCGGACGAAATATTCGGCATCGGCGCGCCCGTAGGGCACCGGAACCGTCACCCATTCGGCGATCGCCGGGTCCTGGCAGCATTCGACGATCGCCTCGATATCGGATTCCACCGGCCGGCTCAGCCAGACGGTCCCGTCGGTCAGTGTGCGCTCCTCCACCCGTCGATGGTGGCAGTTCGAGAGGGTGTTCGGCATCCGAATTCCCGGGCCGCCGGGCCGGGTCGCTGTCCGGCCGGGCAGCGGGACTCCGTAGAATTCCGGCGGTGGTAGCCACGCTTCTCGCCGATCTCTTCGAGTCCCATCGTGGGCATCTGCTGGCGGTGGCCTACCGGCTGACCGGCAGTGTGGCCGATGCCGAGGACGCGGTGCAGGAAAGCTGGTTACGGCTGGCCGGCACCGCGCAGTCGGAGATCGAGGACCTGCGCGCCTGGTTGACGACCGTGGTCTCCCGGCTCTGCCTGGACCGGTTGCGCAGTGCCGCGGTGCGCCGGGAAAGCTATGTCGGCCAATGGCTCCCGGAGCCGGTGGTGACCCCGCTGACCGGCATGCCCGGTCCGGACCCGCTCGCCGCCGTGGTGCAGCGTCAGGAATTCCGGATGGCCGCCCTGGTGGTGCTCGATCAGCTCACCCCACCGCAACGCGTGGCCTTCGTACTGCATGAAGGTCTGCAGGTGCCCTACGGGGAGATCGCCGGCATCCTGGCCATCACTCCGGAAGCGGCCCGGCAGTTGGCCGCCCGCGCGCGCAAGGTCGTACGCGAACAGACGCCGCCGGTCGCCGCCGACGGCGAACACGAGGCGGCCGTGCAGAAACTGCTGGTTGCGCTGGGGACCGGCGATGCCCGCGCGGTGGCGGCGGTGCTGCATCCGGACGCGAAGATGATCGGCGATGCCGGCGGCACCACGCAGACCGCGCACAATGTCATCTACGGACCGGACAAATGCGCCCGGCTGTTCCTCGGCCTCATCCGTCGCTACGGCCTGGACCGGCCGGGCGTCGATTTCGGCGCCGGGGATATGGAGTTCGTCCGGGTCAACGGACAGCTCGGCGTGCTGTTCCATGCCCGCCCCGGCGACGGTGACCATCCCGGTTTCCCGTCGCGGGTGATGGGATTCACCGTGGTGGACGGCGTGATCCAGGGCGCCTACGACCACGCCAACCCGGCGAAACTGCAGGGGGTCCGGTTGCGCTGACCGGACCGCTCAGGCCGGCACCGGACGGGTCCGGTCGGTGAGCAGCAGTGCCGCCATCGCCCCCAGTACCGAACCCATCAGGAACCGCTGGACGCGCAACCACAGCGGCCGTCCGCTCAAAAACCCCGCGACCGTCCCGGCGGTGCACACGATGAGCGCGTTCACCACCAGCGCGACGGTGATCTGCACGGTCCCGAGGCACAGGCTCTGGGCCCATACCGGGCCCGCACCGGGCGCGACGAACTGCGGAATCAGCGCCAGGTACATGACGGCGATCTTCGGGTTCAGCAGATTGGTCACCAGCCCCATGGTGAACAGCTTGCGGCCGGGGTCCCGGGGAAGCGTTTCGGGGGTGAAAACCGAGACCGCGCCCGGCCTGATCGCCTGCCAGGCCAGCCACAGCAGGTAGGCGGCCCCCGCCGCCTTCAATGCTGTGTACAGCGCCGGGACCAGGGCGAACACCGCGGTGATCCCGGTGGCGGCGGCAGTCAGGTAAACGCCGAAACCGGCGGCGACGCCGGTCAGCGAGATCATTCCGGCGCGCCGGCCCTGCGATATCGTGCGGGAGACGAGGTACATCATGTTCGGGCCGGGAGTGAGCACCAGGCCGAGCGCGGCCACCGCCACCCCGGCCGCCGCCGCGAGTTCGATCATGGATCCAATACTGGCTTTGCCGGCCAGCCGATGTCTCGGTCCAGTTTGCACCCACTGGTTGTGTCGGTGTCCTAGTGAAGGCCGCCTTACCGTGGCTGCGCGCCGGAACGGAAGAAAAGCTCGCCGTCGGCTGTTATGCGTGGTTGTCCCCGAGATGCCCGGTGCCGACGCAAGCTCGATGAGTCGAGTTCTACGAGACACGTCGAAGGGTTGCGGCCCGTCTCGCCGTTCAGCGCCCGAAGCGCATACGCCGACGGCGCGAGTCTCGGGCGCTGAACGACGAGACCGAGGGGGCCTCGGCGCCGCAGGCGGCGCCGAAAAACACTGCGTCAGGGACAATGGGTGCAGCCGAGGTGAGGAGGTGTCCGTGGCAGACGGGCCGCTGATCGTGCAGAGCGATAAAACAGTGTTGCTAGAAGTCGATCACGAACTCGCGAATGTGGCGCGCCAGGCGATCGCGCCGTTCGCCGAGCTGGAGCGGGCGCCCGAACACGTGCACACCTATCGGGTGACGCCGCTGGCCCTGTGGAACGCGCGGGCCGCGGGGCACGACGCGGAGCAGGTGGTGGACGCGCTGGTCGGGCACTCCCGGTTTCCGGTGCCCCAGCCGCTGCTGGTCGATATCGTCGAGACGATGGCCCGGTACGGGCGATTGCAGCTGGTGAGACACCCGGCGCACGGATTGACCCTGGTCAGCCTGGACCGCGCGGTACTCGCCGAGGTGCTGCGGCACAAGAAGATCGCTCCCATGCTCGGTGAACGTATCGACGAGGACACTGTGGTGGTGCACCCGTCCGAGCGCGGGCACATCAAACAGCAGCTGCTCAAGATCGGCTGGCCCGCCGAGGACCTGGCCGGCTACGTCGACGGTGAGGCCCATCCGATCGACCTGGACTTCGACGGCGCGAGCTGGCAGTTGCGCGACTATCAGGAAATGGCCGCCGATTCCTTCTGGGCCGGCGGGTCCGGGGTGGTGGTGCTGCCGTGCGGGGCGGGCAAGACGATGGTGGGTGCCGCCGCGATGGCGCGCGCCAAGGCCACCACTCTCATCCTGGTGACCAATACCGTCGCCGGCCGCCAGTGGCGGCGGGAGCTGCTCGCGCGTACCTCGCTCACCGACGAGGAGATCGGTGAGTACTCCGGGGAACGCAAGGAGATCCGGCCGGTCACCATCGCCACCTACCAGGTGATCACCCGCAAATCGAAGGGTGAGTACAAGCATCTGGAACTCTTCGACAGCCGGGACTGGGGGCTGGTGATCTACGACGAGGTACATCTGCTGCCCGCCCCCGTTTTCCGGATGACGGCCGATCTGCAATCGCGGCGCCGGCTCGGTCTCACCGCGACCCTGGTCCGTGAGGACGGCCGGGAGGGCGATGTCTTCTCGCTGATCGGCCCCAAACGCTACGACGCGCCGTGGAAGGATATCGAGGCCCAGGGCTGGATCGCCCCGGCCGACTGTATCGAGGTCCGGGTCACGCTGACCGATGCCGAGCGGATGGCGTACGCGACCGCCGAACCCGAAGAGCGCTACAAGCTCTGTTCCACCGCGCACACCAAGATCGCGGTGGTGAAATCCATCCTGGACCGGCATCGCGGTGCGCCCACCCTCGTCATCGGCGCGTATCTGGACCAGCTGGAAGAACTGGGCGCTGCCCTGGACGCACCGGTGATCCAGGGGTCGACGAAGAACAAGGAGCGCGAGGCGCTGTTCGACGCCTTCCGCCGCGGCGAGATCCCGGTTCTCGTGGTCAGCAAGGTCGCGAACTTCTCCATCGACCTACCGGAGGCGTCGGTGGCGGTGCAGGTTTCCGGAACCTTCGGTTCGCGCCAGGAAGAGGCCCAGCGGCTGGGCCGGCTGTTGCGGCCCAAACAGGACGGCGGTCAGGCCCATTTCTATTCGGTGGTGGCCCGCGACACTCTGGACGCGGATTATGCTGCGCATCGGCAGCGTTTCCTCGCCGAGCAGGGGTATGCCTATCGCATAACCGATGCCGACGATCTGCTGGGCCCCGCCATCGGACCCGGCGAACAATAAGGGCATTCCGAACTCCACTGATTGTGTTAGGAATGGCGACGTGCGACGCTTCGAATTCGCGGTGGACCGCAGGCACGCCCACGCGGTCAATGAAGTAGTCGCCGGACGCCGCCGGGTGCGGCTGTCCGCGCTGCTCGCCGCCGTCGCCGCCACCGCCGCCACCGCCTATCTGGTGTGGCTGGGGCATCCCTGGTCCTACCCGCTGGCCCTGGCCTGTGCACTGGGGGCGGCGACGGCGCTGTGGGTGGCGTTGTGGGCGCCGCGCCGGGCCGGTATCGACCGCCTCTACGCCGACGGTGAACTGGTGCCGGCGGTGGTCTCGCGGGTCCAGGCACGCGGCGCGGTACTGCTCGCCCTGGTCAATCTGGCGCGCCGCGATTCCGGCGAGCAGCGGTACGCGCTGGTCACCAAGAAGGTGCGTCGTCTGCCGGGGCATCGGGTCGCCGAAGGGGAGCGCGTTCCGGCTGTCGCGGTGCGCGGTGACCGGACCACCCGCTCGATCGGTGAGCGCTGGCTCCCGGTCGAGACGATGCCGATTGCCTGGGGTACCGCCGATACCGCGGTGATCGAGCGGGCGTGCGCGGCCATCGCCGAGAACGAATGGCGGCTGCTCACCGATAATCTCGTCCGCGCCGACGAGGTCCAGCGCAGTGCGGCCAAGCGGTTGCTGCTCGATCCGGGCCAGCTGCCGGAGGGGCTCGGCGCCTGAACCGGTACCGGTGCCGCCGGGCATCAGGTGACCCGCGCGCCGGGAAACCCTCGCGCGCCACGTTTTCCGTGGTACCGGAATCCGGGATCGGATGCGACTAACGTCGTCGGGTGGGATGACCCGGAAACACGACTCGATCACGGAAGGTGGAGACGCATGAGGCTCGGCCGCTGGCTGATCGCCGGGGTGGTGGTGCTGGCGAGCCCGGCGCTGGTTCCGGCCGCGGCACAGGCGCCGCCCGCGTCGCTGGCGGGTTCGGAGGGCCTGGGCGACCCCTACTTTCCGCGGGACGGTAACGGCGGTTACGACGTCGCCCACTACGACGTGACCCTCGGCTACGATCCGGCCGATCATCAGCTCACCGGATCCACCCGGATCGACGCCGCCGCCATCCAGCCGCTGACCGCGTTCAACCTCGATTACAGCGGACCTCCGGTGCGCGCCGTGCGGGTGAACAACGCGCCGGCCGGCTTCGAATGGCAGAAACCGCATGAGCTGGTCGTGCACCCGGCCCTGCCGCTGCTGCCCGGCCTGCCCTTCACCGTCACCGTCGACTACGCGGGTACCGCCCCGGATACCCGCGGCGCGGGCTGGACCTACGCACCCACCGGTGGTGTTTTCGCCGCCGGACAACCGCATTCGGCCTCCACCTGGTATCCGCTCAACGATTCCCCGCGGGACAAGGCGACCTTCACGTTGCACACGACCGTTCCCGAGGAATGGGAGGTGGTGTCGGGCGGTGTGCGGGTGCGCGACGAGGTGCGCGACGGATTCCGCACCGTGAGCTGGGAGCAGCGGCATCCGGTGATCGGCTATCTCACCACTGTCGCCATCGACCGATTCGAATATCTGGAGCAGCGCCGCGCGAACGGCACGCCGCTGCTCAGCGCGTTCGCGCCGGGCGCCGAAGGTTTGCGGCAATACGAGGAGCAGCTACCGCAGGTGCTTGATTTCACCGAGAGCCTCTATGGTCCGTACCCGTTCGACGCCGGCGGCGGTATCTTCCTGTCCGTCGACATCCCCTTCTCGCTGGAAACCCAGACCCGGCCCACCTATGCGGCCTGGGCGGATCTGAACACCGTGGTGCACGAGACCGCCCACCAGTGGTGGGGCGATTCCGTTTCGGTGGAGAGCTGGTCCGATATCTGCCTCAACGAATGCATCGCCAGCTATACCGCCGACTATCTGTGGCCCGAGCGGACCGAAGGCGCCGATGTGGACGCCGAATACCGCAGGACGGTCCGGGAGATGCTGGCGAAGCCGAAATTCTGGGCCGTTCCACTGGAGGACCCCGGCCCGGAGAGGATGTTCACCTCGGTGTATTACCGGGGGCCGCTGTTCATGCACGCTCTGCGCAAACAGCTGGGGGACGAGGTCTTCTTCGCGGCCCTGCGCGAATTCGTGACCGTCCACGCCTACGGCAATGCCTCGATGCGGGACTTCCGCGCCTTCGTCCAGTCCAAATCGCCGACCGATCTCACCGGGTTCTTCGACGCCTGGCTGCGCGGTACCACCCCGCCACCCGAGCAGTACCTCTACCCGGGATCACTGCGCGGCTGAGCGCCGCGGCGGCACGGTTATTCGAGCAGCGCGACCGACGAGATCCGATGCAGGGTGAACTGCCGGACCGTGCCGGTCACCGGGTCCAGTGCGTCCAGCTGACCGTTGCCGACCCGCACCGGTTCGACGACCCGCTGGATCGCGGTGCCCTTGGCGTCGACATACCCGATGTGCACCTGCCGCCGCACCCGCGCGGCCAGCTGCAGCAGTGCCAGGGCGGCGGCCGTGCTGGTGCGGGTGCCGTCGCTGCGTACCATCTGCCCGGAGGTGGCGGTCGCGGCGCGCTCCCCGGCACGTAGCTCGGTGACCAGAAGTTCCAGTTGATCGGTCGTCGGTGGGGTCGGCCGATACGGCTGCCGGGCCAACGGCCGCACACCGATCCGCGCACCGCGTTGACGCAGATCCACGATCGCGCCGGAGGCGTCCTCGCCCGCAGGTGCGAAACCCGCCCGGCGTAGTTCTTCGAACAGTTCGCCCAGCGGCGCCTGCGATATCGCCACCGTCGGTGCGATACCGCGCAGGGCCAGGGTCTCGGCCACCGGGGAGGCCAGGACCTGTGCCAGTAGTGCCGGGTCTTCGCTGCGCACGAACGACTGCGCCATTCCGGCCCGCAACCGGCCGTGCCGTCGCGCCACATCGTCGATCAGGTAGGTGAGGGTCTGCGGGACCGGAGTCCGGGAGTGCCGGCCGAAGAGGGTGTGCAGCTCGGCGGCGGTGAGGCCGGCGTCGAGCGCGCGGCGCAGGGTGGACTCCCCGATCCGGTAGACGGTGGCCGCACCGGCCGACTCCACATCGGCGACCAATTCGATCCGGCGTTGCAGATCGGCGGTCAGCGGTCCGGGCGCCACCACCGTCAGGTCGGCCTGGACCAGCACATGGTCCACCGGCTCGGGGAGGGCGGCCTGCAGCGCGGTTTCGGCGGCCGCGAGGGTACCGGTGAGTAGCGTCCGGCCCGCGCCGGTGAGCGCGCCCCGGCCCACCACACCGAGCGCGGCGGCCTCGTACAGGGTGTTGTCGACCACTTGCCGGCGGAAATGCCGCCGGCGCCGCGGGGTGCGCCAGGCCAGCAGCTGGGCGAGTGCGGCGGGTTCGAGTTCGATGCCGGATGGTTGCTCGGCGAGTGCCTCGAGCACGATCCGCCGGTCCCGCACGGCGTACGGCACCCGGAGTTCGTGGGCGAGCGCGGCCAGCGGCTTGTCCGCGGCATCACGCAGTCCGATCATCCACGGATACCGGTCCAGCTCCAGCCAGGCATGCGCCAGCGGTACCCAGCGGCGGGCCGACGGCGCCTCCAACCAGGAGTCCGCGGCCGGGGTCGGCGCCCAGAAATCGTCGGCGTCGGCCTCCGGCGGCGGGTCGGGGAAACCCTTCTCGATCAGTTTCGCCGCCGCCAGCAGTTCCACCAGCAGACCCGCCCGGGTCTCGTCGATACCGGCTGCCTTGGCTATTCGGCGCAGTTCCCGCACGCCGAGACCGCCCGCGCGCAGTGCCGGAGCGGGCAGCTGACCCAGTACTTCCAGGATCGCGGTGCAGTGCCGGAGCAGTTCACCGACCTCACCTGCCCCGACGCCGTCGACTTCACCAGGCGGGTGCGGGATCGCCCGGGGCTCGGGTTCGGCGAGCCGGTACGGGTCGGTGACCGGTTCGCCGCGCAGCACCTGGCCCACGGCGGTCGGCAGCTCCACTGTCTCGTCGTCGATCCGGCGAAGCAGTCGGGCCGCCAGCAGCCGGGGCACGGGCCGGTCGGCGGGCGCGTCCGGGGCGGCATCGCGGGTGCGTCCGCGCGGTCCGGTCTCGGCGAGTTTGTCCAGGAGCGTGCGTTCGGCTTCCGGGAGGTCGGTGAGCGCGGCGGCTATCGCCGATTCGGACAGCGCCGGAGTAGTCTCCGCTCCGCTGCCCAACGGCCACGGCAGCGCCTCGGCGACGGCGGGTACGAGGCGGATGCGGTCGCCTTCGAACCAGAGCAGGGCCCGGTCGGCCAGTTCGGTGACGGCCGCGTCCACCGTCGCGGCCTTGGCCCGGGCACGCAGCGCGCGTTTGAGTTCGGTACGGGTCATCGGTTCGCCGCCGCCCGCGCTGTGCACGGCCAGCGCTTCCACGATCGCGAAGGGCACGGTGCCGAGGTCGTCGGCCGCGCGTAGTACCGAAGCGCGCTGTTCGGCCCGGGCGGCGAGCACTGCCATGGAGGACGGCAGCGGTACCGCGAGATCGGGCCGACGTTCCAGCAATGCCACCAGCTGTGCGTCGGATCGGGCGCCGAGCCAGGCGGTGAACGAGTCTTGGCCGGTCATCCGGTCCAGACTAGCCGGGCGCCGCGGGTTCGGTGGGGCGCGGCCCGGTGACCCCCGCGGCTCGGTCCGGCCCGCCGGTCCCGAGCGTGCGGCGTATGTCACCGAGGCGGTTGACATGCGGCCCCGCGGCAGGGACATGCCAGAATGAGGATGTGGTGAACAAATCGAAGAAACCCTATATCGACAACGGCTGGCCCGAGGTGGCCGACGGTGAGCATGCGGTCACCGAGCTGTCGTCGTCCCGCTCCGGTAATCTCTCGCCCTTCGGCGAGGACACCGAGTTCCCGGTGGCTGCCGACCAGCTGCCGTATCTGCACCCGCACACAGTGATCAACCGCTGAGCGGACGAACGAAAAAACCCCGCGTCACCTGATGGTGGAGCGGGGTTCTTTCGTAGTCGGGCTGCCCGTTCAGGAGGGCAGCAGGCCTTTGTTGGCCTCGAAGACATTGAGCAGGCCCGGATCCAGCTGCGGGTTGCCGGCCTTGACGGCTTCGAACAGATCCAGTGCGGGCTGCGGGACCTGCACACCCTGCGCCTGGACGGCGGCGAGCGCGCGATCCACGGCGGTGTAGACCTCTTGGGTCTGGGTGGGTGCCTGGGCCGGAGCCTGGGTCTGGGTGCCGGGCGCGGCCTGGGTGCCCGGGGTTTCGGTCTGCACGGCCGGAGTGTCGGCCGGGGTTTCGCGCGGAGTCGAACCGCTGCTCAGGCCCAGCGAGGAGGAGCAGGAGGGCCAGGCGCCCCAGCCCTGCGAGGCGAGTACATTTTCGGCTACGGCGATCTGCTGTTCGCGGCTGGCCTGATTGGCGGTCGCGGCGTAATCTCCGCCGCCGTTGGCCTGCCAGGTGCTCTGCGAGAACTGCAGTCCACCGTGATAGCCGTTGCCGGTGTTGATGGCCCAGTTGCCGCCGGCTTCGCACTGCGCGAGTCGATCCCAGTCGGAGTCGGGTGCCGCGCTGGCTGTACCGGCGAGGGCTACACCCGCACCGCTGATCATGGCGCCGGTGACGGCAACCTTGGCCACAGTGCGACCGGTATTGGTGGGCTTGCGATGGCGTCCACTCATTCGGGTTCGTCTTCCTCTCGTACGCACCTGCGAGGTATTCGCTCGGGTCCAGGCTGAGAGGGTGCCCGTCCCGCCCCCGCCCCTCTTGGTTTCCGTTGGGGTCCGGTACCCGCGGGGCGAGGTTCGGTGCGGCGGGCCGGTGGGCCGGATGTGCCCGGCTGGGGTAGACGGTACGACGTTCTCGCCGAAAAATCACTATTTGGTAACCGGCGTGTGCGGATGGGTTGCGGAGCGGTCACGAGCGTCGCCCAGCGACTCTGCGCAGCTAGTGGGACTGCATCGGGTATCCGGCGTAGGACACGCTGCCCCGTTATCATGCCGTTATGTGATAATCATCACATAACGCTTGAGTCGCGGTAGGGCCGGGTACTGGACAGTTGTCACCTGGATCTGCGGCCCGAACGCAGCGCGAAGATCAACGCCGCGACGAAGCCGACGGGAGCCAGCATGGCGCCCAGGTACAGCCAGAGCCCCGGCTCGCCGTCGGTGAGGATCGGGGTGAGGAAGATCGCCACCACCGACAGCAGTCCGAGAGCGAAAAGACCCAGCGCGAGCTGAAGTAACCAGTTGCCGGGGGTGCGCCCGGACGGGGGGCCGGAGGGCCGCGGATCGGCAGGATTCGTCACCGTTCGACCGTAAAACTGATGTGCTGGGGCTGTGCCCACCGGGGTAGACTCGGAACGATCTCGCGTCCTGCATGCTTGTGGGGCGCGTTTTGCGAGTAGGGGAAAAGACCTGCCATCAGCGGGTTCCAGCAGACGAGAGTGCCCGGGCCCGGTGGGTCGGGCGCCGAACATACGAACGGGTGAGCGCAGTGCCGACCGGCAAGGTGAAGTGGTACGACGTGGAAAAGGGCTTCGGCTTCCTTTCCCAGGACGAGGGTGAGGACGTCTATGTCCGCTCGTCCGCGCTGCCCCAGGGCGTCGAGACGCTCAAGCCCGGTCAGCGGGTCGAATTCGGGATGGCGGCCGGGCGGCGTGGGCCGCAGGCGCTGAGCCTGAAGTTGGTGGAGGCACCCCCGTCGGTGCGGCAGAACCAGGAGCGCAGCGCCCGCAAGGAGCCCGTCGCCCGTAAGCACAGCCCCGACGAACTGCACGGCATGGTCGAGGACATGATCACGCTGCTCGAGGCGAAGGTGCAGCCGGACCTGCGCAAGGGCCGCTACCCGGATCGTAAAACCGCCCAGCGGATCTCGGAGGTGGTGCGCGCGGTCGCGCGGGAACTCGACAGCTGACCCGACGCGCGCGGAACTTCGTGGGCCGGCCGGATCATCCGGCCGGCCCACGGTCGTCTCAGGCGGTTTTGATCGACCACACCGCGTGGGGGATGGGGAATTCGTTACCGGCCTCGTCGATCGCGATGATCATCACCTGCAACTCCACGCCGATCAGTTCCAGGCCCGGTTCCGGCCGGGAAGCAACGGTCAGGGCGCGGGTGTTCGCCGGATGGTCCCGATAGGAACTGGGGCGCTCGACGACCTCCCCGTTCTCGCGGGCGTACAGCGGCAGCAATTCCCACGGGCTGTCCACGAGAGTATCCGGCAGCGAGATCTGCAGGGAGTTACCGGCCGGGACATCGAGATAGACGGTTTCGCCCTGCCGGCAGTCCTCCATCCGCACCGTGCAGTAGCGGAACGGCGGCACCGTCACGGTGGTGCCGTGCGCGTAGGCGGTGAGTTCCGGGTCCTTCGGCTCGGCGTCCCGGGCCAGCAGCCAGACCACGCCGGCGGTCGCGGCGACCAGCACCAGGATCCCGGCCAGGGCCAGCGCGAGGGTCGTGCGGACTTTGTTCGTACTCACCGGGCGGCTTCTCCTCGTGGGGGGTCGTAGTGCGGAAATTCCTGCTCGGCGTGCAGCGGTCGGCGACCGCCGAGACCGGGCAGCAGACTGAACCCGCGGTAGCTCAGCACAGTCTGGACGAGCCCCCCGACCAGTACCGCGCTGACCACCGCGAAACCCTTCCAGTAGTCGGTCGGCAGCAGGACGCCGCCCGCGCCGCCGATCACCCAGCTGAGCTGCAGGACGGTCTCGGACCGCCCGAACCCGGAGGCGATCGACTCGGGCGGTAGATCGTCCTGGATGGCGGCATCGAGCGAGACCTTGGCCAGGGCGCTCGCCCCGGCGGCGATCAGGGCGGCCACTGCCGCGCCCAACAGGTTGTCCATCACGACGGCGAGGACGGCGACGGCCGCGCAGCCGATCGTGCAGTTCACCACGATCAACGAGGGCCGGCCGAGCCGGAGCCGGGCCCCGGCGGCGTTACCCGTGAAATTCCCGACGGCGGCGGCCGCGCCGACCACCCCGAGCATCGCGGCCTGCTGCACCGGACGGTGTTCGGTGGCCTTGGCCACGAACGCGACGTAGAAGGTCAGGAATCCGGTGAGCACCCGGATACTGCCGTTACCCCACAATCCGGTGACGACGGCACGCCCCAGCGGCTGTCGGCGTTTGCGGGCCGGCACCGCGGCCTCGTCGGCGGGGTCGTATGCCGCGGTGTCCCCGGCGGGGGCGTGGTAACCGAGGGTGGTCGGCACCTCGCCCTCGGTGATCTCCACCCAGCGCGGGATCTTCCAGCTCAGATACGCCCCGCCGACGGCGATCCCGGTGGCCAGGATCAGCGCACCGGTCGAGCCCGCGATCGCCGCGACGGCCGCGGCGAGGCCGCCGGCGCCCAGGGTGCCGCCGACCAGGCCGAAAACGGTCAGCCGGGAGTTCGTGCGCACCAGGTCGATATCGGGCGGCAGAACTCGGGGTGTCACCGCGCTCTTGAGTACGGCGAACGATTTGCTGAGCACCATCATGCACAGCGCCAGCGGGTACAGCACCCAGCTGTCGAAACTGAAGATCAGCACCACCGCCACGACCGCGCGCAGGGCGAACGAACTGGCCAGGGCCAGTCGCCGGCCGCGCTGGAGCCGGTCCAGCGCCGGCCCGATGAGTGGTGCGATCACCGCGAACGGGGCGATCGTGATCAGCAGATACAGCGCGACCTTCGTTTTGCTCTCCGCGGTCGCACTGGCGAAGAACATGGTGTTGGCGAGCGCGACCGCGATCGCGGCGTCCAGTGCGAAATTCGCCATGGTGGCATAGGTGAGCGCGGTCAACCCGGATTTGCCCGCGCCGTCGGCCTCGGCCGCCCGCCGGAAGGTGGCAATGCCTTTTTCGGTGATCTCCCGGCCGCGCATCGCCGCTACCCGCGTGACGGTGAGTTTGCGGGGGACACGCCTGCCCTCGGCATCGTCGTATTCCGTGGCGGCTTCCGCGCTCGGGTACTCCTTGGTCGCGGCCGGACCTTCGGCGCCGCCGGCGTTCGCGGCGGTTCGCCGATCGCTCGTACCGTCCGGTTCGATGCGATCCCGCGCCTCGGCGCCGGGACCCGGCCGGTCCCGGGGCCCGGGGCGGCCCTCGGCGGAAGACGAGCCTCGCCCGGCGGGACCGGACGCAGCCGGATCAGGCTGGGCGCCGGGACCGGGGGAGAGCGCCGCACCGCCGGGGGCACGGTGATCCATGGGCGGGTTCGGCCGGAAGCGGGCCGCCGACCCCGGTATGGCGTCACCGGCCCGCGGATCGGGGCTGCCCGCGGGGGGAGCCCCGGGGATCGGCCGCCGTTCCCACTCGGGCCGTCGGCTGTTCCCCGGGGGGATCGGAGTGCCCGCCGGCTCGCCGGCCGGCCGACCGGGGTCCGGCTCCGCCGTCCCCGGCCGGCCCGGCGGATCGACCGGGTCCGCCGACCCGCGCGACCCGCTCAGCGAGCCGAGTATGCGAGCGAAACGACCCTCCCGCCCCGACGCGCGATCCCGGGCCGCCACCGGCGGGATCCGGTGACCACTGGGCGCCGGCCCGGACGAACGGTCGGCCGGCCGCGCGGCGCCGGGCTCGGCGGCGGGCAGCGGACGGGTCGGCGGCGGGGCCGGACGGCGGTCGCCGGGGTCGGGTTCACGATTGCGGTGTGGCACGTTCGGCGGGGGGTAGCGGTCGAAACCTGGATGCCGCTGGGGTGGCGGAGACTCGCCGGCGGGCCACTGACCGCGATCGGAACCAGAGGGCTCGCGGGAAGTGGGCACATCATCAATTCTGGCCCACGGTGACGTCCGGCAAACTCCGCCCTGCTCACAGCGGGCGGAAAGTGAGATGTGTCGCTGTACCGCCGCGCCGGTCAGGCCGGGACGAAACGGACCTCGAACACCGTGGGCCAGTACTTTCCGGTGAGCAGGAAGTGGTCTGTGCCCGGGATCTGGGCGATCCCGTTGAGCACGTCGGTCTGCGCGCGTTCGGCGGGTGACAGCAATCCGGTGGCATCGACGACCGCCAGGACACGCCCGGTTTCCGGATCGATCCGGAGAATTTCGTCGCTTGGCCAGGAATTGGCGTAGACCGAGCCGTCGTCGGCGCATTCGAGTTCGTTCAGGCGTGCGTCGGTGTGATCGGTCAGCGCGACCGACCCGGTCGGCGCGAAGGTCACCGGATCGCGGAAGGTGAGTCCGGCCGATCCGTCGCTCATGACCAGCTGCCCGTTGCGGCTGCACAGGCCCCAGCCCTCGCCCTTGTAGCGCACCTGGCGTTTCTCTGCCAGCGTCCGCGGGTCGCGGGCGAAGGCGACCCCTTCTTTCCAGGTGAGCTGCCACAGCGTGTCGCCGGCCAGAGTGATGCCCTCACCGAAGAACGGCGGCGGGAGCTGGACGCGGGCGAGTTCGGCGCCGGTCGCGCGATCGGTCGTCCGCACGCCGGAGAACCCGACCATCCCGGTGCTCTCGTACAGCACCTCGCCGTCGATCTCGAGCCCCTGCGTGAACGCGCCCAGGTCGTGCCGATGGGTCGCCAGCACCTCGATGTCCAGGCGCGGTACCGCGTCATCGGTGTCCCGGCAGGCGGCCGCGGCGAGCAGGCAGACCAGCGCGGTACCGACCCAGGTTCGCCGAGTGCGCTTCATACGGCAAAATGTAGACCGTGAGCGCAGTATCTGTTTCGGACACCGAGGTGCGGACGATCCTGGCAGGGGCCGTCGACCTGGCTCGTAGTGCGCTCGTGGCCCTGGAACCGACCGGGGTCGGAGCGCATCTGGGAGTCCGGGCCGAGGACGAATGTTCGGCGACGCACCGCTTCGAGGCCACTCTGCCCGGCTACCGCGGCTGGCAGTGGGCAGTGGTGGTGGCCGCCGCACCCGGCGCCGACCGGGTGACCGTGAGCGAGTCCGCGCTGCTGCCCGGTCCCGACGCGTTGATCGCGCCGGAGTTCGTACCGTGGGAGCAGCGCATCCGGCCCGGCGATCTGGCGCCCGGCGACCTGCTGGCCCCACCCGCCGGCGATCCACGTCTGGCCCCCGGCTACACCGCCACCGGCGACCCCGAGGTCGACGAGACGGCCCCCGAGGTGGGTCTGGGCCGCAAACAGGTGCTCAGCCGGGAGGGCCGGGTCGACGCGGCCGAACGCTGGTACGCCGAGTACGGCCCCGATACCGAGATGGCCAAGGCCGCTCCCGGCTCCTGCGAGAGCTGCGGTTTCTATCTGCCGCTGGCCGGTGCGCTGCGCGCCTGTTTCGGCGTCTGCGCGAACGCGATGGGCGCCGACGGCCATGTGGTCCACATGGGATACGGCTGCGGCGCACATTCGGATACCCAGTTGCCGACCGGCGCCGGGTCACCGATCTACCAGGCCTACGACGACGCCGCCATCGAGGTGGTCGCGGTGCCGCCGAAGTCGCCGGAGACCGGGCCCGGAAGCGAGGCGGCCGCCGAGGCCGACGTCGCACCGGACGCGGTGGTGCCGGGTCAGGCGGTCGTGGCCGCCCCATCGGAGACCGCGTCGGAGGCCGGCGATTCGGTCCCCGGTCCGGCCGACAGCTGACCGGGCAGTCGACAGCCCCACTGTGCGCGGCAGGCCCGATGCGCCCGGGCACGTACGCTGACTCGCGTGAGTGAGACCGGTGCGGTGGGCGATACGTTCGGGCCAGTGGGAACAGATGCGGGCACCGCGGATCCCTTCGGCACCGCCGACCTGCGTGCCGCGGTACTGGCCGCTTGGCGGGATTCCCCGACCCGGCTGCGCGAGGATGCCGCTACCGAGGCGGACCTGGTGCGCGCCGGTTACCGCGATCGCCTGCTGACGGAACTGGCGCAGAACGCGGCGGACGCGGCAGTGAAGGCGGGGGTGCCGGGCCGGCTCACGGTGCGGTGCACGGGCCGGACCCTCTCGGTCGCCAATACCGGGGCGCCGCTGGATATCGCCGGGGTACACGCGCTGACGGCCCTGCGGGCGTCGGGGAAATCGGGGAGCGGCGGGGAGACCGGACGGTTCGGTGTCGGTTTCACGGCTGTGCTGACGGTCTCCGACGAGCTCGAATTCCGCTCGACCAGTGGGTCGCTGCGTTTCTCCCGGGAGTTGACCGGTGCGGCGTTGCGCGCGTCCGGCGTTCCGGGCCCGGGCGATGGGGACGTGCCGCCGCCCGTGCTGCGCCTCGCCTGGCCGGTGACCGCCGCCCCGGCCGCCGGCGCGGATACCGAGATCGTGCTGTCGCTGCGTGCCGGAATCGACTCGGCCGCACTGCTGGAATCCATGCGGGCCGAGGCGGTGGATCTGCTGCTGGAGTTGCCGGCGCTGCGCGAAGTCCGGATCGGCGACGAGGTGGTGCGCGCCGAGACCCGTGATTCGCGGCGGTGCGCGGGAGTGCGCGAGTTGCGGATCAGCGGTTCCGGCCCGGAACAGGTCTGGTGGGAGTTCCGGACCGCGCGGGCGCGCTGGCTGCTGCCGTTGCGTGACGGGGTCCCGGTGCCCGCCGCGCCCGACGTGCTGCGGGCACCGACTCGTTCGGACGAAGAGCTGTCCCTGCCGGCGGTACTGATCGCCGATATTCCGATGCAACCCGACCGCCGGCGCGTGCTGCCGGGCAATCATCCGGGCGAACTCGCGGCCGGGTACGCCGATTTCGCCCGCGCGCTGCCGCGAGACTCCCGGCTCGTGCTGGTACCGACTCCGGGATTCGCGCGCAGCGAGACCGACGGGCTCTTGCGCGAGGCGATCCTGCGTGAACTGCGCACCAGTGCTTGGCTACCGGTGGTCGCCGCGCCCGCGGACGCCGGGCTCGACGAAGCCCCCCGCGAAGACGACGCGGACGACCGGGTGGCCGTACCCGCGCGGGCGAGCGTATTCCCCGATCTCACATCCGAACTGGCCGGGCTGCTGGGTGGTGTGCTCGATCCGCTGGTGGTCCCGGAACTGTCCGGTGCCCGCTACGCCGAGGCACTCGCGGCGCTGGAGGCGCACCGGCTCGGCCCGGCGCGGCTGGCGGAGCTGTCCGCCGGGCTGCAACGGCCGCCTGCCTGGTGGTTCGCTTTCTACTCCGCGCTGGAACCGTTCGTCACCGACCCGCTGACGGTGGAGGAACTCGGCGCCCTGGCGGTGCCGCTCGCCGACGGGAGGTCGGTGACGGGTCCGCGGACGGTGGTGCTGGACGACGAACTCACGGCGCTGCCCGCGGCGGTTCCGGTGCACTGGGCGCGGCTGGTGCACCCGGACGCGTCGCATCCGCTGCTGGCACGCCTCGGTGCGCAGCGGGCGCGGATCGCGGATCTGCTGTCGGATCCCGCCTTACAGGCGGAACTGACCGAGCACCCCGACGATCCGGAGACGATCGAGGCGGTGCTCCGGTTGGCCGTGGCGGCCGATCCGGCCGACCTGCCGGACTGGCTCGGCCTGCTCGAACTCCCCGACAGCTCCGGTGGCGCGCGCCCGGCCGACGAACTGCTGCTCCCCGATGCCCCGCTGATCGAACTCCTGGTCCCGGACTCGCCGTTCGGGGTCGTCGCGCGGGAGGTGGTCGCCGAATACGGTGCCGACGCGCTCCGGGCGATCGGTGTCGGATGGGATTTCGGCGTGGTCACCGAAACCGACCCCACCGGCCCCGACCATCACCTCGCCGACGAGGAGACCTGGTGGTCCGGGCTCGCCGAGGACCCCGCGGGACTGGTCGCCGTGCGTGACCTGGATCTGGTGGACGACGCGGCCTGGCCGGAGGCGCTGTGGCGGTTGCTCACCACGGAACGCACCCGGCCGCTGCTCGGTGACCCGGACGGCTATACGGCGTGGTGGTTGCGCCACTACGCCCGGATCGACGGCATCGCGCTGGGCGGCTATCGGCATCCGGCGGATACCGAATTCGCCGGACTACTGCCGGAACTCCCGATCACCGGCCTGTCCACGGCCGACCTCGACGCGCTGCGCGGCTGTCTCGCCACCCCCGGGACCATGGATCGCGACCTCGTCGAAGCGCTGCTGGCGGCGCTGGCCGACAGCGAGAAGACCCCGGCACCCGAGGTGGTCGCGCTGGTCCACGCCCGGCTCGGCGCCGCGGTGCCGCGACTGGATCTCGGCACACTCGATCCGCCCGATCGCGTCCGGGCCCTATCCGGAGCGGTGATCGACGCCGCGGATGCCCTGGTGCTGGACCGGCCCTGGTTCGGTCTCGCGGTGCCCGCGGACCGGCTCGTGGTCGCCGATCCGGCGACCGCCGCCGACCTGGCGTTGCTGCTGGATCTGCCGTTGGTGTCCGAACAGGTCGACGCGGAGGTCGTCGGCCCGGGTCACGAAACCGATTGGGCGGGGGAGCCGCTGGGCGTGGTGCTGCGCCGGCTGTTCGACCTGCCACCGCAGGACGGACCTTTGATTCTGCACGACGAACTGCGTATCCGGCTGACGGGCGCGGTCACTCGGACGGTCACCGTGCCGTGGTGGCAGGACGGTTCGGCTACCCATGTGCGGCGCCCCGGCCGGGCCGCCTGAGCGGGCTATTCCGCGTGCCCGGCCAGCGCCGCGGCGAGCAGATCGAGTTGGGTGCGCACGCTTTCGCTGTCGTTGTCGACGAGCCAGCGCAGAACGAGGCCGTCGATCGCGCTGAGTGTGAAACGCGAGAGCTGGGCCACCGGAACCGTCCAGGTGCTCCCGGTGGCGTCGCGGGCGTGATCGAGGATATCGGCGACGGTGGAATCGTTGAAGGCGTACTGTTCCCGGGCGATCGCCAGTTTCGCGGGGGTCTGTTCGCCCTCGCGCAGCGCGTAGGTGGTGGTCTCGTAGGTGAGCAGCTGACGTTCGGGTGTGGCTTCGATATTGAGCCACATGAGTTCCAGGCCCGCGCGCAGCAGATCGCGGAGCGCCGTATTACCGCTGCCCGCTTCCCGCCAGACCGATTCGTTGGCATCCACCGAATCGCGCAGCTCCATCGACAACGCCTTGACCAGCTCGGTCATCAGCGCGTCCTTGTTCTCGAAACAGTAGTGCACCACGCCTAGCGAGACACCCGCCGCCTGAGCGACATCGCGGGTGGTCACCCCCGCGACCCCCTTTTTCTCGGCAAGGCCGATCGCGGCCTCGATAAGGTGGGCCCGTCGTTCTTCGACGCTCAATCGGGAGGACACCTGAGCGAGTTTGGCCCGAGAGGCCCGAACAGTCAATTCCCCGGCGGGCAGCACTCGACCACCGGGGGTCCGATCGGACGCCCGGCTGCTGTCTCCGACGATGTCGCCGCCCGGTGCCGGAAGGCCCGGCTTCGGCGATCACAACCCGGTCTGTGCGCCCTTGTCACCGCGCCGGGCACCGCGGCGTTGTACCGCGAAGATGATGTACCCGAGCAGTCCGACCGCCAAACCCATCAGGCATACCGGGCGAGCCGATTCCCACCGCGGCCCGCTGAGCCAGACCACCGCGGTCGCGACGGCGAACAGCACGCACCCGAGGGCGAGGACCGGCCGAGGGTCGGTCAGCCACGGGGGGAACTGCGGGAGCTGCGGGACCATTCGATCAGCGTAACCGCTGTACGCACGCCGATCCGGCGTGTGTCACGTATGGTTCACTTTGTGACTACCCACTCGGATGTGCGGGCGCTGGCCAGCGACCTCTCGCTGGCAGTGGTGCGCTTGACGCGGCATCTACGGGGGCGGCGGACGGAATCGCAGATATCGCTGACCCAGCTCTCGGTCCTGGCCACCCTCGGCAACGAGGGCGCGCTGACGCCCGGTGCGCTGGCGGCCAAGGAACGGGTCCAGCCTCCCTCGATGACCCGGGTGATCGCCTCGCTCACCGATCTCGGTCTGGTGGAGCGCAACCCGCATCCGACCGACGGCCGGCAGATCATCGTATCGCTCTCCACGACCGGGCACGCGCTGCTCGCCGATGAGCGCAGCGCCCGGGAAGCCTGGATGAGCGCCCAGCTCGCGGGTCTGGAACCCGATCAGCTCGAGGATCTGCAACGGGCGGTCGCGATCATGAACCAGATCGTCGCCGATTCGGAGTGAGCCGGTAGCGGCCTGCCGCCGGGGCGGCGAGCCTTTCGGACCGGAGGTCATCCGCGGACTTCTGCGTCGCGACCTCAGCGCGCCGCGAACGGCCGGTCGCTGTCGACGATTTCGCGGCCCAGCGGGAACAGGGCGAGCGGAATCAGTTTGAGATTCGCCCAGGCGAACGGAATTCCGATGATCGTGCAGGCCAGGGCGAGGCTGGTACCCAGATGGCCCAGGGCCAGCCACCAGCCGGCGACCACGAACCAGATGATGTTGCCCAGCAGCGCGCCCGCTCCGGCCCCCGGCTTCTCGACCGTGGTGCGGCCGAACGGCCACAGCATGTAGACGCCGTTGCGCAGCGCGGCCACCCCGAACGGGATCGTGATGATGAGGACGAAGCAGATCAGGGCGGCCAAGAAATAGCCCAGCGCCATCCAGAATCCCGCGAGGACGAGCCACAGGATATTGAGCAGGAGCTGGATCGGCTTCATATTTCGAGCATGCCCTAAAGCGGCGCCGAGCGCACCCACCACGGACCGTCGGTGGTGAGGGTTGGCAGGATGGGCGCCGTGGCCGTGGTTCTCGAGGTGGACAGTGTGGACGATCCGCGGGTCGATGATTTCCGCGACCTGAAGGCCGCCGACCGCAGACCCGATCGGCCCGGCGGGAAGGGCCTGGTCATCGCGGAGGGAACCGTGGTGGTGCGGCGGATGCTGGATTCGCCTTTCCGGCCGCACGCGCTGCTCGGCGTGGACAAGCGGTGGCAGGAACTCGCGCCCGAACTCGCGGCGGTGGAGGTGCCGTTCTACCGGGCCTCGGCGGAAGTGATGGCCGAGGTGGTCGGGTTCCATCTCAACCGGGGTGTGCTGGCGGTGGCGCACCGGCCGCCCGCACGCGATTTCGACGAGACCATCGCCGCCGCCACCACCGTGGCGGTACTCGAAGGCGTGAACGATCACGAGAATCTGGGGTCGATGTTCCGCAATGCGGCCGGTCTGGGAGTGGACGCGATCCTGTTCGGCGATCGCTGCGCGGATCCGCTGTACCGTCGGTCCGTGCGGGTTTCGATGGGACATGCGCTGCGGGTGCCGTTCGCCCGGGTACCGGAGTGGCCGGACGGGCTCGACCGGCTGCGGCGCCGGGGGTTCCGGGTGGCGGCCCTGACCCCGGACCCGGCGGCCCCGACGCTGGCCGCCGCGCTCACCGGCGATCGAGTGGCGCTGCTGCTCGGTGCCGAGGGCCCCGGCCTGACCGAGGAAGCCATGGCGGCGGCGGATGTGCGGGCGCGGATACCGATGTCGGCGGGGACCGATTCGCTGAACGTGGCGACGGCGGCGGCGATGGCGTTCTACGAGCGGATGCGGGCGTCGTGACCCCGACGTTCGGGGGCCCCGGTCCCGGCCGGCAGGTCGGCCCGCCCGGTGAACCCACCCCGTGGGCGGCGGGTATCACGGTCGCTGTCCTGGTGGCGGCGCTGACCGCCGTCGGCGTATTCGCCTTCGGGGCGGCGCTCGCGCGGGTGCACCCGGTGCTGTCGCTGGCGGTGAATCTGGTCGCGGTCGGCGGAGTAGCGCCCACCGTGTGGCGTTGGCGGGCGCGTCCGGTGACCCGCTGGGTGCTGGCCGGTGCGAGTACGGGGGTGGCGCTGGCCTGGATCGGCCTGCTGTTCTCGGTGTGACCGGGACCCGTCTACTGATCGGCGCCCACGGCGGCTTCGTGTCCGCGCAGCCAGGACAGCAGGCCCTTTCGTTCGTGCGCGACCCGATTGTTCGGCTGCGGGGGTTCCGGATAGTCCGGGCGATCTCCGCGGGGACGTAACCGGAAACCACAGACCCGGATGTCCTTGGGATCCACCGGGCGGACAGCACCGGCGCCGGCCGCGATCTCACGAGCCGCGGTGACCGCGGGGAAGTACCGGAAACCCAGCCATTCGTGGTTGGCGGTATCGGCGAAACCGGGTGGATCGAACGGTAGGACCAGCGGATCGGGTAGTTCACCGAGCCGCCACGCGATGGGATGTTCGCCCGCCCAGTGCGGCCGCTCCCAGATATGGGGCAGACCGTGGTCCTGCAGGATGTTGAGCCGGGTGGAACTGAACGCCCGGCGCAATTCGCCGCGCTCCCAATGCGCGAACGCGCCCCAGCCGAATTCGAGATCGAACGACACCAGATAGGTGTGCTCTTCGGCGAGCGGCCGTACCAGCAGCTCCGGGATGGCGGTCGGCTGTACCCGGGCGGCGTAGGAACTGCACAGCAGAGTGAGTCCGGGGTAGCTGCCGATATAGACCTCGTCGGCGTCCGGGCCGTCGACGTCGCCGAGGGTGACCGATTCGGCGGGTTCTATGTCCAGGTCGGGATGGAGTTGCCGGGCCAGCGCGTAGGCCGCGTCCGGATCGGGGTCCGGATCGGCGCGTAGCACCGCCGGCGGGTCGGGGGTATCGACGTACCACACGGACGAAACCTTGGACAGCATCGGTCCACCTCCGATAGCGCACGAAACCAGGTCGCGAACTCCGCGGCGCAACTGCTGTCGTCGTCCGGGCTGGCCCCGGAATCATCGGACCGCGTCGCCGTATACACCGAACTTACTCGCGCAAACGGATGATCCGGGCGGTTGCGCGGGGTAACACGCCGGTCCGCAGCGGTCAGTGACCCGAACTGCGGACGCCGAGCAGTACGTCCTCCCAGGACGGCATGGGTGCCTTGCCGCGCTTGGCCCGGGGCGCCGCCTTCGTGGCTTTGGCGGGAGGTTTCTTGGCCGCCGGCTTCGTCTCGGCCGGTCCGGGATCCGGTGTTTCGGCGGCGGGCTCCTCGGCGGGGGCCTCCGGTGTATCGGCTTCCGCGGGCGCCGGTGCGGCGATGGTCTCGGCGACGGCCGGTGCGGTGGTTTCCGCCGTAGCCGCCGCGGGTTCCGGGGCGGGGGCCGGTTCGGCGGCCGCGGGCGCGGGTTGCGGCGCCTCCGCCGGGGCGGGCGCGGCAGGCGCGGCCGCCGGTTCGGGCGCAACGGCAGCCGGTGCCGTCTCCGGCGCCGGTGGAACGAGTTCGGGGGCGGCGGGTTCGGGGGCGGCGATTTCGACCGGGGCGGGCGGTATCTCGGCCGCCGGGGTGGGCGCCGCAGGCGGGGCGGCTGCCGGGGCCGGCGTGGGCAGCGGCGTCGCGGGGCGAGCCGGTTCGGCGGGGACCGGATAGGTTTCGGCCGGGGGCCGGTAGGTATCCGCGGGGGGCCGGTAGGTTTCGGCGGGTGCGCTCGCCGCCGGGGTGCCCGCGGGCAGCGCCGTGCCACCCGGCCGGGTGCCGCCGGGGGCGAGCGGGGCCGCGGTGGCGGGCAGCGGTGTCGTACCGCCGGCGGCCACGGCACGCTGCTCGTAGTAGTCGTCGACGGCGGCGGCGCGGGCGGGTTCCCGCCGTGGCTCGGCCACCGGTTCGGCCGCGGCCGTGGGCTCGGATTCGACCGGCAGGATCGAGGCGAGACCACGCAGCGCACGACCGAAATCCGGATCGATCAGATCGGTGGCCGGATCATCGAGCGGGGAAACGCTGCCGCCGTGCGCGTCCGGCTGATAGCGCCAGTGCGCGGCGATCTCCGAACGGCCGTTCTGCCACTGCAACTGGGCGACCCAGAAGCCCTTCTCGTCCTTCCAGGCATCCCATTCGGCGTTGTCGAGGGTATGCCCGCGCGCGGTGAAAGCGGCGGTCACCACATCGATCAGGATCTCCACGGCCGGGCCGTCGGGACGGATCGGATGCGCCTTCTGCGCGAGTTCGGCCGCGCGGGCCCGCTCCAGCAGCACCGGATAGGCGAACCGCTCCACCCGGCTCATCGGCATACCGGATTCCTGCATCACCTGCTCGACCGACGCGCCGGCACGGATTCGAGCCTGGATATCGCGAGGACGCATAGTAGCTTCCATTTCGATCTCGATCTGGCCGAATCGGGCAAGGTCGCCGCGGGCGGCGGCACGAAGTTTGTCGTCGGCGGGAAGCCGGAATTTCTGACCACTTTCGGTGTCGACGCACACGATATGGGCGGAGTCGGGCGTCACCCCGATCACTCGAAGTTCACGCACCGTAACCTCCTTATCGCGTCGCTCGCGATACCGCCCACGTTCTGGAACAGTAGTGCACTTCTGGGATTCGTGTGGCAAGACACGCGGCATCGAAATGTACCCTGTGGCCGTCATCTACCGCTAATCTGCTCTATTCCCTTGTGTTTCAAGTTGATTCCGTAAGACGTCGGCGGGCCCGCCGCGCGACACGCGCGACGGGCCCGAACCCGCAGGTGATCTCGCCTCAGCCGAGGTTTTCCACGACCCAGTCGATGCAGCGGGTCAGCTGTCCGACGTCCTCGGGGTCGATCGCCGGGAACATTCCGACGCGCAATTGGTTGCGGCCCAATTTGCGGTACGGCTCGGTGTCGACGATGCCGTTGGCCCGCAGCGTCTTGGCCACCGCGGCGGCGTCCACCGAGTCCGCGAAATCGATGGTGCCCACCACCTGGGACCGGTGCGCCGGATCGGTGACGAACGGGGTGGCGAATTCACTGGCCTCGGCCCACGCGTACAGCCGCGACGAGGAATCCAGGGTGCGCTTCACCGCCCAGTCCAGACCGCCGTTGCGGTTGAGCCAATCGATCTGGTCGGCGAACAGCAGCAGGGTCGCCAGGGCCGGGGTGTTGTAGGTCTGGTCCTTGAGACTGTTCTCGATGGCGATCGGCAGCGAGAGGAAGTCCGGGGTCCAGCGACCGGATTCCTTGATCTCCGCCACCCGCGCCAGCGCGGCCGGGCTCATGAGCGCGATCCACAGACCGCCGTCGGCGGCGAAACATTTCTGCGGGGCGAAGTAGTAGACGTCGGCGTCCGCGATGTTCACCGGCAGCCCACCCGCGCCGGAGGTGGCGTCGATGGCGATGAGCGCGTTCTCCGAACCGGCCGGCCGCTGCACGGGCACGGAGACACCGGTGGACGTTTCGTTGTGCGCCCAGCCGATCAGGTCGGCGGCGGGGTCGGCGACCGGCTCCGGCGCGCTGCCCGGATCGGTGGAGACGACGATCGGGTCGCCGAGGAACGGGTTCTTCTTGGTGACACTGGCGAACTTGGCGCTGAACTCGCCGTAGGTGAGGTGCAGGGAACGCTCGCGAACCAGGCCGAACGCGGCAGCGTCCCAGAACGCGGTGGTGCCGCCGTTGCCGAGGACGACCTCGTAGCCCTCGGGGAGGGAGAACAGGTCCCGTAACCCGGAGCGGACCCGCGCCACCACATCTTTGACCGGTTTCTGACGGTGGCTGGTGCCGAATACCGAGGCACCCACCTCCACCAGAGACTGCAGCTGCTCCGGGCGAACCTTGGACGGACCGCAGCCGAAACGACCGTCGGCGGGCTTGAGGTCTTCGGGGATGGTCGGGAACGCACTGGTCATGGCGAACAGCGTAGCCGCGCCGTTGCTGTGCCGCGTACCACACTCCGGCTAACGTGAACGGGTATGAGCATGCGGTCGTCGAGGGGCGCTGCCGAGGGTGGATCCGGTGACAGCCGGGCGCGAGGCCGGAGCGAACTCCCGGGTTCGCCCGGGCCGCTCACCCGGTTGCGCGACCTGCTCCCGCGCCGCTTCCGGCGTCGCGGCGAAGCCCCCACCGGACTCGATCGCCGGGATCTGCTCACCACCGGAACAGCGGGTTCGGCGACCGTGCTGGCGACCCGCACCCGCCGGACCGAACCCGGCTACACCTTCCGGGTCCGCGTCCGGCTGCCCGGGTTGCCGCCGTACGAGGCCCAGGTGCGCCAGCGCGTCTCCGGCGCCGAACTGGACCGCATGCGGCCGGGCGACCTGGTGTGCTGCCGGGTCGACCCCGCCGACCGCGACCGCATGGTGCTGTATCTCCCCGGTGATACCGACCCCGGCCGGGCCGGCCTGACCAAGATCCTCGCCGAGGGGCGCCGGGCCGAGGCCACGGTCCTGGCGGTGACCGCGGTGGATGCCGACTATTGCGGCTGCGACGACCCGGTCCTGCGCCTGGACCTGGAGCTACGCGCCTGGGACGAACCCGGCCCCTGGCGCGTGAGAGTGGTCCAGTCGGTCCCGCTGGCCGCCATCGGCCTCCTGGATCTCGGCGCCAAATTGGAAGCAGCCTTCTTCGCGGTCGACGCGGGGGAATCGGTCGCCATCGACTGGGAGGCCGAACCCGAACGCACGTGAGCTGTGCTCATTCGCGGCGCCTGCGGCGTTTGGGGGTCGGGGTTCCCGGAGGTCCCGCCGTTCAGCGCCCAGGACTCGCGGCTTCGCCGCATGCACTTCGGGCGCTGAACGGCGGGACGGGCCTCGACCCTCCGGGGGCCTCGCTGGACTCGGCGCCGGGGGCGCGTACTGCCGTTCTTGTACTGACAAGCCTCGGCGGCAGCTTCCGGCCCCGGCTACGCCGTGGGTTCGACGCGCACCTCGCCCCACCCTGCGACGTCCTGCGGTTTCCGCGGGCCCGGGCCGGTGTAGATCGCCGCCGGCCGGACCAGCTTGCCCAGTTTCTTCTGTTCCATGATGTGTGCGCACCAGCCGGCGGTCCGGCCGCAGGTGAACATGGCCGGCATCATATGCGCCGGGACCTCGGCGAAGTCGAGGATGACCGCCGCCCAGAATTCGACATTCGTTTCGATGGCGCGGTCGGGCCGGCGTTCGCGAAGTTCGGCCAGGGCTGCCTGTTCGAGGGCGGCGGCCACTTCGTAACGCGGCGCGGCCAGGCGGGCGGCGGTATCGCGCAGGACCCGGGCGCGTGGGTCCTGGGCCCGGTAGACCCGGTGGCCGAAGCCCATCAGCTTTTCCTTGCGGTCCAGGATCCCCTTGACCAGCGCGCGGGCATCCCCTGTGCGCTCCACCTCTTCGATCATGGGCAGGACCCGGGCGGGGGCGCCGCCGTGCAGCGGCCCGGACATGGCGCCGATCGCTCCGGAGAGCGAGGCGGCCACATCGGCGCCGGTGGAGGCGATGACCCGGGCGGTGAAGGTGGAGGCGTTCATACCGTGTTCGGCCGCCGAGACCCAGTAGGCGTCGATGGCTTCGGTATGGCGCGGGTCGGGGTCGCCCTTCCAGCGGGTCATGAAGCGGTCGGTGACCGTGATGCATTCATCGATGCGGCGCTGCGGTACGGCGGGCTGGTAGATACCGCGGGCCGATTGCGCCACATAGGACAGTGCCATCACCGAGCCGCGGGCCAGGTTTTCCCGGGCGGTGGCGTCGTCGATATCCAGCAGCGGCCGATAGCCCCAGATGGGGGCGAGCATGGCCAGGCCGGCCTGGACGTCGACGCGCACGTCGCCGGTGTGTACCGGCAGGGGAAACGGTTCGGCCGGTGGGAGGCCGTGCCCGAATTCGCCGTCGACCAGGAGGGCCCAGACATCGCCGAAGGTGACCCGGTTGCCGACCAGGTCCTCGATGTCCACGCCGCGGTAGCGCAGCGCGCCACCGTCCTTGTCCGGTTCGGCGATCTCGGTGGTGAACGCGACCACCCCCTCCAGGCCGCTGACGAAATCGTCCGGCACCCCGCCGGACCTCGATACCGCGGATTTGGTGGTCATACGCGACTCTCCTCTCAACAGAACTCTAGCGCCGAGCTACTCGGGAGTAACGTCTGGCCCATGGCCGATGTGGAGGAGACGGGTGCCGATCTCGGCGCGATGCGCGCCGAATACGGTGCGGCGCATCCGGGTTCGCGGAACTCGGGACCGTTGCTGGGTGTGCACGACACGGAACTGGACGAACTCTCGGTGGCCGGGGGCTGGGAGCCGCTGCTGCGGCTGTGGATAGAACAGGCGACCGTCGCCGGGATCGCCGAACCCAATGCCATGGTGCTCGCGACCCTCGCCGGGTCCGGGGCGGACGCCCGGCCGGTGACACGCACAGTGCTCTGCAAGGGGCTTTCACCAGAGGGCGTCATCTTCTATACGAACTACGAGTCGGCCAAGGGCGCCCAGCTCGCGGCGACGCCGTACGCCTCGGCGACCTTCCTCTGGCCGCAACTGGCCCGCCAGGCCCATGTCCGCGGCCGGGTGAACCGGGTGCCCGCCGAGGTGACCGAGCGGTACTGGCGGTCGCGGCCGCGGGAGTCCCAGCTCGGCGCGTGGGCCTCGCGGCAGTCCGAGCCGATCGGCTCCCGCGCCGAGCTCGACGAACAGCTGACGCGGACCACACAGCGTTTCGCCGCGGTGGACGAGGTGCCCGTGCCTCCGCACTGGGGCGGTTATCTGCTGCATCCCGACGAGGTGGAGTTCTGGCAGGGGCAGCGCGGGCGGTTGCACAACCGGATCGTGGTCCGTATCGACGACGCCGGAATGTCGGTGCGGCGTCTCCAGCCGTGAGGGCGCGACCGGGCCGGTCATCCCATCACGCGGTCGTGTCCAGGCCCGTTACACATCCTCCGGTGATGTTTCGCACGGTTTCGCCGACAGGCTTGTGGGTACGTTCTGTGGGCGGCGGCGAGCGGCGGTTTCCGTGGATGTGGCACGGGCGTTGTCCACAACCGGCCGGGATCGGTTCTCATGCGCATTTTCCCCGGTCACAGCCATACCGGCCGGTAGGCGAACCGCTGAATCTCACGCCCCCGCGGGCCGATTGTGAGATCCGTGCGCGGGTACCCTCCCCGCCGGTCCCACCGGAGCAAGGACTAGCGTCTACCGATAACGCACCGTGTGCCGACCGCACGCGATGCCGACGGTCTTGAGCCTGAGAGGGAACCTTCCGTGCCGGAGAATCACATAAATGACGCCAAGCCGGTTCTCACCTATCCCGGTGGCGAATACCCAATGACGATCGCGCAGGCTGCCGAAGGAAACGACGGTATCGATCTCGGCAAGCTGCTGGCGAGCACGGGATATACAACCTATGACCCGGGTTTCGTCAACACCGCGTCGACCAAATCGGCCATCACCTATATCGATGGCGAAGAGGGCATTCTGCGGTACCGCGGTTACCCGATCGAGCAGCTCGCGGACAACTCGACCTTCATCGAGGTCAGCTATCTGCTCATCTACGGCGAGCTACCCACCCAGGATCAGCTCGAGGATTTCACCGACAAGATCCGCCGGCACACCCTGCTGCACGAAGACCTGAAGCGCTTCTTCGACGGTTTCCCCCGTAACGCGCACCCGATGCCCGTTCTCTCCTCGGCGGTCAACGCGCTCTCGGCCTACTACCAGGACTCGCTGGACCCCCGCGATCCCGAACAGGTCGAACTGTCCACCATCCGGCTGCTGGCCAAACTGCCCACGATTGCCGCGTACTCGTACAAGAAGTCGGTGGGCCAGCCGTTCCTCTACCCCGACAACTCGCTGTCGCTGGTGGAGAACTTCCTGCGGATGACCTTCGGTTTCCCGGCCGAGCCCTACCAGGTCGACCCGGAGATCGCCGCCGCCCTGGACATGCTGCTCATCCTGCACGCCGACCACGAGCAGAACTGCTCCACCTCCACGGTCCGGCTGGTCGGCTCCTCCGACGCCAACCTGTTCACCTCCGTTTCCGGCGGTATCAACGCGCTGTGGGGTCCGCTGCACGGCGGCGCCAACCAGGCGGTGCTGGAAATGCTGGACGGGATCCTGGCCGCCGGCGGTGACGTCAAGGAATTCATCCGCAAAGTCAAGAACAAGGAAGACGGTGTGAAGCTGATGGGCTTCGGGCACCGGGTCTACCGCAACTACGACCCGCGCGCCGCGATCGCCAAGAAGCACGCCGACACCATCCTGAGCAAGCTCGGCAGCGATCCGCTGTTCGATATCGCCCAGGCCCTCGAAGAAGCCGCGCTCACCGACGATTACTTCGTCGAGCGCAAGCTCTACCCGAACGTCGATTTCTACACCGGCGTCATCTACAAGGCCATGGGTTTCCCGACCCGCATGTTCACCGTGCTGTTCGCCATGGGCCGGCTTCCGGGCTGGATTGCGCACTGGCGGGAAATGCACAGCGAAGCCATCAAGATCGGCCGTCCGCGGCAGATCTACACCGGCTATGGTGCACGGGACTATTCCGAAATCACCAACCGCTGAATCGATTGAATCGAAGGGGATTCAAGGCATGAGCAAACCGGAGATCGAATTTCAGGCGGGTCCCCCGCCCACCGAACTGGTCATCAAGGACATCACCGTCGGCGAAGGCCCGGAAGCCGTCCCCGGCGGCACCGTCGAAGTGCACTACGTCGGCGTGGAATTCGATACCGGCGAGGAATTCGATTCGTCGTGGAACCGCGGCGAATCGATCACCTTCCCGCTGCGTGGTCTGATCCAGGGCTGGCAGGACGGCATTCCGGGCATGAAGGTCGGCGGCCGTCGCCAGCTCACCATCCCGCCGGAACTGGCCTACGGCCGGGCAGGCGGGGGTCACCACCTGTCCGGCAAGACCCTGGTCTTCGTGATCGACCTGCTGGACGCCAAGTAGGTCCGCGTATGGGGCGAACGCCCCTCGGCAACACATCTCGACCCCGGAGCTACGGCTCCGGGGTCGAGTCGCGTTTCCGGCCGGAGTCCGTTCACGCCGACCCCGTGACCACACGGTTCGGCAGGACCAGTACCAGCCGGACCCCGCCGAGGGTGCCGTCGTCGAAATAGGCTTGCCCGCCGTGCAGCTGGGCCTGCTGGGCGACCAGGGCCAGCCCCAGGCCGGATCCGCCCTTGCCGGCACGGCTGCCGCGGGCGAAGCGGGCGAAAACGGTTTCGCGTTCCTCGGGCGCCAGCCCGTGCCCGTTGTCGTCGATCGAGATGACGATGGTGTCGTCGGCGGCGCGGTGGGCCGACAGCAGCGCCTCGGTGGCGCCGCCGTGGCTGACGGAGTTCTTGACGGCGTTGTCCACCGCCAAGCGCAGGCCCGCGGGTAGACCACGGGTGACGAGTTCGGCATCGGTATCTATCCGGACGGTCACCCCGGGGTAGTGGCGCATGGCGTCGTGGGCCGCCTGATCCAGCAGCTCCGCGACATCGGTATCGATATGGTCGCGTTCGGAGGTCAGATCGCCGGAGGCGAGTCGTTCCAGCGCGGCCAGCGTGGTCTCCACCCGCCCCTGGCTGCGCTGCAGATCGGCGAGGATCTCGGCGCGCTGGGACTCGTCCAGATCGAGAGTTGCCAGCACCTCCAGGTCGGTGCGCATCGCGGTCAGCGGGGTGCGTAGTTCGTGCGCCGATACCGCGGCGAAATCCCGGGCGGTCTCCAGCGCGGCAGCCGTTTCGGTCTGTGCCTGGTCCACCCGGCGCAGCATGGTGTTCACCGCGTCGGCCAGCTGTTCGGCCTCCAGCACTCCGGAACTGTCGACGGGTTCGGGCGTGGCGTCGCCGTAGCCGGTGCGTGCCCCGACCTGCCGGGTGAGCACCACGATCGGCCGGACCGCGCGCCCGCCGAACAACCAGCCGAGACCGGCCGCGGCCGCGGCCGCGAGCAGACCTCCGAAGAGCACCCAGCGTTGCTGTTCGGCCGTCATCTCGGCCGCTTCCGCCGCGGGGATACCCAGTGAAACCGAGCGGCCGGCGGGCTGATTATCCGTAGTGGTCAGCACCCGGTAAGGAGTGTCCCCCACGGGGACTGTCTTCGTACCCGGCGCCAGATCCGGCAGCTCGACGGAACTCGAGGCGAGGACCCGGTCCTCGTCCCGGACGGTCAGCGCCATATCGCGGTCGGGACCGAGCAGGTTCACCACCCCGACGGCCACCACCGGCTCGATCAGTACCAGCCGCGAAGCGATCCGCAGTTGCTGATCGGTCTGCTGCAGGTTGTTGTGCTCGATGGCGGGGACGGCGATCGCGCTCACCACCGCCACGATCAGCACTGCCCCGGCCGCCGCCGCCCCGGCGACCCGGGTGCGCAGCGAATACGAACGGCGGCGTCTTCGCCCGGAAGCCCGGCCGATCACTTCGCCTCTCGCAGCACGAACCCGACGCCGCGAATGGTGTGCAGCAGCCGGGCGGTGCCGTCGACCTCCAGCTTGCGGCGGAGATAGCCGACGAATACGTCCACCACATTCGTATCGGCCGCGAAATCGTAGCCCCACACCAGTTCCAGTAGCCGTTCCCGGCTCAGCACCACACCGGCGTTACGCGTCAGGGTCGACAGCAGTTCGAATTCACGTTTGGTCAGCTCGATCTGCCGGCCGTTCAGCATCGCTCGATAACCTGCCATATCCACCTGGAGCGGACCGACCGAGACGATATCCGGAGCCCCGGGAGCGGTGGCGGTATCGGTGCGCCGCCGCAGCAGCGCCTTGATCCGCGCCACCAACTCCGCCAGGACGAATGGTTTGACCAGATAGTCATCGGCGCCCGATTCGAGGCCGGCGATCCGGTCACCGACGGAACTGCGCGCGCTCAGCACACAGATCGGGACCTCGTTCCCCATCGCCCGCAGGGCCGTCACCACCCCCGCCCCGTCCAGCACGGGCATATTCATATCGAGGACGACAGCGTCCGGCGCCTCCTCGGACACCGCGCGCAGCGCGGCCGCCCCATCCCGGGCGACACTCACCCGGAACCCGGACAATCTCAGGCCTCGCTCCACCGACGCGAGAACATCCTCGTCGTCGTCGACAACGAGTACCGCCGGATTGCTGATCCGCTCCGTCACATCGTCCATTATCTCTGGCTGTGTTTATTTGGCGCGCCTTCGGCGCGCGGGGTCGAGGCCCCCTTGGTCCCGCCGTTCAGGCCTCGAGACTCGCGCTTCGCGCATGCGCTTCGAGGCCTGAACGGCGAGACGGGCCTCAACCTTGGAGGTGTCTCGTAAAACTCGACGCATGTGGGTTACGTCGGCATTCGAGGGTCGGGGTGGCGCATGGCCACGCCTGCGACGCGGGCCACCGCGGTCTCCCGCTCCCCGGTTGGCCGCACGGCGCCGGGCACCGAGACCGTGGAATGCGTGCCCGGCCTTCTGCTGTGCCGGTTGTCGTTCGCCCGCGGCTTCATCACCGATCCCGAAGTTTCGCGCTTTCCGGCCCCCGATGGATCCCTACCGCGACCGGTGCCGCCCCAATCGGCGCTTCCGGCGGGCGAAGTACCGGCCGTCGATCCGGTCCAGTGCGATGTTCTGGCGGAACGCTTCGCTCAGGTTCTCGGCGGTGAGCACATCGTCGAGCAAACCTTGGGTGACGATCTCACCCTCACTGATCAGCATGCAGTGGGTGAATCCCGGCGGGATCTCCTCGACGTGGTGGGTGACCAGCACCAGCGCCGGGGCGTCGGGGTCGGAGGCCAGATCGCCCAGGCTCTCCACCAATTCCTCACGGCCGCCCAGGTCCACGCCCGCGGCCGGTTCGTCCAGCAGCAGCAGCTCCGGGTCGGTCATCAGGGCACGGGCGATCAGGACCCGTTTGCGTTCACCTTCCGACAGCGTGCCGTAGGTGCGGTCCAGAAGGTGTTCGGCACCCAGGCTTTCCAGCATGTCGATCGCACGGTCGGTGTCGACGTCGTCGTATTTCTCACGCCAGCGGCCGAGTACCGCGTAACCGGCGGAGACGACGAGATCGGCGACCCGCTCCTCCGGTGGGATACGCGCGGCCAGCGCGGCGGACGACAGGCCGATCCGGGGCCGCAATTCGCTGATGTTCGTTTTACCGAGCCGTTCGCCGAGTACGTAGGCGGTGCCGTAGGAGGGGTGGGTCTCGGCCGCCGCGACCTGCAACAGCGAGGTCTTACCGGCTCCGTTGGGGCCCAGGACGACCCAGCGTTCGTCGAGTTCGACCTGCCAGGTCACCGGGCCGACGAGATTGTGCCCGTTGCGGCGGATGGAAACATTGGTGAAGTCGATGAGCAGATCTGGATCGGGGTGCGCCACGCGCTCCATCTTGTCTCGAGGCGAACACGCTCGCGGCACCGGGCACCCGCGATTCGCCGCGGCCCCGGCGCGGAAGACCGCCCGGACCGGCAGTATGCGACAAACAGGACGGGCAGGTGGAGGCCCGGACGCAACGGCTCAGGGGTGGGCCGGGAGGTGGCGCGTATCGCCGAGGGCCTCGATCCGGCGGTTGTGGTAGAAGTCGTCCTCGCACAGTTCCGTGATACTGCCGGAGGGGGCGTGGAAGGCCACGTAACCGGTTGCTTCCAGCGGCATTCCGATCCACGCGGCCAGCACGAAGGTGAGAGTGCCGCCGTGGGTGACGATGATCTGGTTCGCGCAGCGGCTGTCCAGAATCGCGTGCATGGCGGCATAGACACGCCGCGCGAACGCGGCCCGGGTTTCGGCGCCGGGAATACCTTCGTCGTGCGCCATCCGGTCGCCGACCGCCGGCGGCGGTACGAACCGCTGGTCGAGCCACTGCTGGGGCCGTCCACCGGCCGCGCCGTAAGACTTCTCCCGGAGCCGCTCGTCGTATACCGGTGTCACGTCCAGCTCGGCCCCGATCGCCGCGGCGGTTTGCGCGGTCCGCCGGAGATCTGACGAGAACACTTCGACGCTCGCGTCGCCGGGGATCCGCGACCGCAGGGCATGCGCGACGGCCACCGCGGCGCGTTCACCCGCCGCGGTGAGCCGGGAGTCGTACCAGCCGCCGACCACCCGGTCGACATGATGCGTCGCCTCGGGGTGGGTGACGACGTGGACGGTACGCATCTCCTACCACTGGTCCGGCCGCGCGGGCCGGGTGGCGATCACGGTCGTCGAACCCGGCGCGACCTCGGTGAAACCGGCGTCGCGCACCGCGGTCGCCGCGCTGCGGGTGACGGCCGCGCGCAGCATCTGCCACTCGTCCGGCCCGGCCTCGCGCACCGCGCAGGCGAACCCACGCTGCGCCCAGATCCGGGCCTGTTCCACCGGCAGCGCACCGGCGAACAGCATGCTCGCGTGCCCGACCTGCGCGGCGGCCTTACCGACGGTCATCCCGAGCTCTGCGTTCACCCAGAACACCGGCACGTCCAGGGGCACCGGCCCGGGATCGTCGGATTCCAGATCGGTGCCACCGATCTGCAGGCGCCGGATCCGTGGATCGACCTCCCCCACGGGCCCCGGTACCAGGGCCCGCACCAGCGCGCCGCCACTTTCCACGGTCACCCCGGGGACCTCGTTCGCGGCCGCCCACTGCGCCCCGCGCGCCCGCCGGGCGACCTTCCTGATCCGCGCGCGCTTCCACGCCAGATACCGCTGCTCCCATTCGCCCTCGTACCCGACGCGCGGGTCCAGGCACAGTGCGACCGCCGCGGCCGCCGCGGCGGCGAGCACATCGCTGCGCGCGGGCGGATCGGTCTTGGGCAGGTACAGCACCATCTGCATCGCCTGCACCTGCGCGGGATCCTCGGGATCGCCCAGCTTCCCGTACCCCGCGGCGAGTTCGGCGTGCCGTTCGGAAAACCCCGGGTCCGCGAGGAACTCGGGATCGGTGACTTCCGGGAAGTCCGGCTCCGCATCCATCTCGCGACCGTTCGCCGCTACTTCCGTCACGCTACTATCCGGCATTCCACCAACCCTCCCAACACCCGAGCTTCACCGGACGACAGCCTACCCACGCACCGACACCGAACCCCCTCGCGGTGCCGAGTCCGGCTCGGCCCCAGACCAATACAATTCACCCCAGTGGTACCCGCCGCAGCAGCCCGTCCTCGGCGTCCGCGGCCTCGACCTCGTCTCGGGTCACGCCCAGGATGAACAGCACGGCATCCAGGTAGGGGTGCGACAACGCGGTATCGGCGACCTCCCGCAGCGCGGGTTTGGCGTTGAACGCCACGCCCAGGCCGGCCGCGTTCAACATATCGATATCGTTGGCGCCGTCGCCCACCGCGACCGTCTGCTCCATCGGCACCCCGGATTCGGCCGCGAAGGCCCGCAGCGCGGTCGCCTTGTAGGCGCGGTCCACGATCTGCCCGACCACCCGGCCGGTGAGTTTGCCGTCGACCACTTCCAAGACGTTGGCCCGGACGAAATCGAGGTCGAGTTCGCGGGCGAGCGGGTCGATCACCTGCCGGAATCCACCGGAGACCACCCCGCATCGGAAGCCGAGCCGTTTGAGCGTCCGAATGGTGGTCCGGGCGCCGGGCGTGAGCTCGATCGTCGCCGCGACCTCGCCGATCACCGATTCGTCCAGTCCGGCCAGCGTCGCCACCCGCTGTCGCAGCGATTCCGCGAAGTCGATCTCCCCGCGCATCGCCGCCTCCGTAACCTCCCGCACCTGCTCCTCGACGCCCGCGTAGGCGGCCAGCATCTCGATCACCTCACCCTGGATCAAGGTGGAGTCCACATCGAAGACGATCAGTCGTTTGGCCCGCCGCGCCAGCCCGGCCGGCTCCACCGCGATATCGACCCGTTCGATGACTGCCACATCCGCCAGCGCGGTCCGCAACCGGGAATCGGTATCCCCGCCGTGATCCGGCGCCGTGACCATGAGTTCCATCCCGGTCACCGGGTAGTCGGCGATACCGCGGATGGTGTCGATATTCGCGCCGAGCCCGGCCAGTTCCCGGGACACCGCACTGAACGCCCGTGCCGTCACCGGCGACCCGAGCACTACGACGGCGTGCGTGGACACCGGGGCCCGCGCGACGTGGGCGTCGATATCGACGTCCACCTGCATGCCGACGGTGTTCATCGCCTCCTCGAGCTCGTCCTGCAGCGATTCGGGGTCGGACGGACAGCTGATCAGCACACCCAAGGTGAGCCGGCCGCGGATCACCACCTGCTCGATATCGAGCAGACTCACCCGGTGCCGCGACATGGCCGTCAGCAGAACCGACGTCACACCGGGACGATCGGGCCCGGTAACGGTGACCAGCACGGTGGTCTCGGCCACAACAACTCCTGTATTTTCGGCGCCGCCTCCGGCGGCGCGGGTCGAGGTCCGCACGACCCCGGGCACGAAGCGCCACGCTGCGCACGATCGCAGGACCCGCGGACCTGCCCACAACAATGTAAGTACACGCCGCCTCCCGCCCGTGGACGACCCCCTTCTCTCACCTTTCACGACAACGCCGACATACAAGTGCACCCGCCGACCGAGGTCGGCGGGTGCACAGGGACAGAACCGGAGGACCCGCTAGGACTTGACCAGCGTCTCCTCGGGATGATGCTTGGCATCGCCCGTGAATCCGACGTGCGCTTCCGTGCGCATCCGCTCGATCATATGCGGGTAGTGCAGTTCGAAAGCGGGACGTTCGGAGCGGATCCGCGGCAGTTCGTAGAAGTTGTGCCGCGGTGGCGGGCAGCTGGTGGCCCATTCCAGGGAGTTGCCGTAGCCCCACGGATCGTCCACCGTGACCACCTCGCCGTACCGGTAGCTCTTGAAGACGTTCCACAGGAACGGCAGCATCGAGGCGCCGAGGATGAACGCACCGATGGTGGAGACGGTGTTCAGCGTGGTGAACCCGTCACCGGCCTGGTAGTCGGCGTAACGGCGGGGCATACCTTCGGCGCCCAGCCAGTGCTGGACCAGGAAGGTGAGGTGGAAACCGAGGAATGTGGTCCAGAAGTGCCACTTCGCGAGCCGCTCGTCCAGCATGCGGCCGGTCATCTTCGGGAACCAGAAGTAGATACCGGCGTAGGTGGCGAACACGATGGTGCCGAAGAGCACGTAGTGGAAGTGCGCGACCACGAAGTAGGAGTCGGTGACGTGGAAGTCCAGCGGCGGGCTGGCCAGGATGACACCGGACAGACCACCGAAGAGGAAGGTGACGAGGAAGCCCACCGAGAACAACATCGGTGATTCGAACGTCAGCTGCCCCTTCCACATGGTGCCGATCCAGTTGAAGAACTTCACACCGGTCGGAACCGCGATGAGGAAGGTCATGAACGAGAAGTAGGGCAGCAGCACCGCGCCGGTGGCGTACATGTGGTGCGCCCACACCGCGATCGACAGGGCCGCGATGCCCAGGGTCGCGTAGACCAGGGTGGTGTAACCGAAGATCGGTTTACGGCTGAAGACCGGGAATATCTCGGAGACGATGCCGAAGAACGGCAGCGCGATGATGTAGACCTCGGGGTGCCCGAAGAACCAGAACAGGTGCTGGTAGAGCAGGATGCCGCCGGTGCCCGGGTCGTAGATGTGGCCGCCCAGGTGCCGGTCGTAGGCCAGTGCCATCAGGGCGGCGGTCAGCAGCGGGAACGCCAGCAGGACCAGCACGCTGGTGACGGCGATGTTCCAGGTGAAGATGGGCATCCGGAACATGGTCATACCCGGAGCGCGCAGGCAGACCACGGTCGTCAGCATGTTCACACCGCCGAGGATGGTGCCCAGACCGGAGACGGCCAGGCCCATGATCCACAGGTCGGTGCCCACACCCGGCGAGTGCAGGATATCGGTGAGCGGCACGTAGGCCGTCCAGCCGAAGTCCGCGGCGCCGCCCGGGGTGATGAATCCGGCGGTCGCCATGGTGGCGCCGAAGGCGTACAGCCAGTAGCTGAAAGCGTTCAGGCGCGGGAAGGCGACGTCGGGGGCGCCGATCTGCAGCGGCAGGATGATGTTGGCGAATCCGAACACGATCGCGGTCGCGTAGAACAGCAGCATGATCGTGCCGTGCATGGTGAACAGCTGGTTGAACTGCTCGGGCGAGAGGAACTGCAGACCGGGACGAGCGAGCTCACCACGCATCATGAGGGCCATCAGGCCACCGATGAGGAAGAACGCCATCGAGGTGGTCAAGTACATGACACCCAGGACCTTCGGGTCCGTGGTGGTCACCATCTTGTAGATGAACGACCCCTTCGGCCCTGTTCGCGCCGGAAATGGCCGAGTCGCTTCCACCCCCTGCGGGACTGGCTTGGGCTCTACGGCAGTCACTGATCCTCCTGAAGGTGCCTTTAGGTCGCTCCGCAGGCTCCACTGTTTTTGCCCGCCGCCCGGTGCGCCCGGACGGCCAACGGTTAGCTTGCGCTTCTCGAATCGTAAACCGTCCGCCGAAGCGGGGTCCCCCGGGTCCTACTCTCTGTCGTACTCGGGGCTGCCGATCACTCTTTCCCGAGCGAACACCCGCCGGACATCAGTGGCGGCCGCACGCCTCGGAGTAACCGACCCCGCTCACCGTCCATGTCGCCACAGCCGCACAGCCGCACAGCCGCACAGCCGCACAGCCGCACAGCCGCACAGCCGCACAGCCGCACAGCCGCACAGCCGCACAGAAAGGACGTAACCCGCATGCGTCGAGTTTTCGAAGGGTTGAGGCCCGTCTCGCCGTTTCGGCCTCGAAAGCGCATGAGCCGAAGGCTCGAGTCCCGAGGCCGAAACGGCGAGACCAAGGGGGCCTCGACCCCGCGACGCCGCAGGCGGCGCCGAACAACACTGCCGTGTACCCTTCCCGGCATGCCGGTGAGCCCCGCTGTCCACACCCCCGCCGCGCGTGAGCCCCGGATCTCCGGGCGGACCGGCCGGATCCTGGGCGCCGTGCTCGCCTGCACCGCGCTGGCGGTGTCCGCGTGCGCGAGCCATCCCGACGATTCGGCCTCGATCATCCGCACCACGACGAATATCGCCGGGGCGGGCGTGGTCGGTATCGAGCGCGACACCACACAGGCCTGCCCGATGCCGTCCGCGCCCGATCCGGCGGACGGACCGAGCCGTACCGTCCGGCACGCGTCGGGCGAGTCCCGGGTCCCGGCGGATCCGCAGCGCATCGTGGTGCTGGGCACCCCCGCGCTCGACGCCACCTGCGCGGTCGGTTTGTGGGAGCGGGTGGTCGGCACGACCACCCTCCCGGGTCCCGTGCCGCAGCCCGGCTATCTGGGTTACGGGGTCGTCGAGATCCCCGGTGTGGGTACCGCCGCCGACCCGGATCCGGCACTCATCGCCCGGCTGGACCCCGACCTGATCATCGGTGAGGTGCCGGCCGGCCGGGCCGGCTACGAGGCATTGAGCGCGATCGCCCCGACGGTGCTGGTCGGCGCGGAGCCGAACTGGGAGAAGCAGTTCACCGCGTTCGCGGGCGCAATGGGCCGCCAGGGGGCGGCCACGGCGGCGCTGGACGCCTATCACACCGAGGCCGCCGATACCGGCGCCACCCTCGATGCCCGCTACGTCCAGGCCTCGATCGTGCGTTTCACCCCGGGCGGTACGGAGTACCTGGGCAGCGAGACCTTCGCCGCGCAGATCCTCGCCGGCACCGGCGCCACCCGGCCCACCGCGCAGCGTGACAACTCCGCGCCGATCGACGAATCCGATCCCGTGGCCGCCGAAGGCGACCTGATCTATGTGCTGTTCGCGGGCGCGGACGGGCAGGAGCACGGGGAATCGGTGATGCGTTCGCAGCCGTGGGAGGAACTCGGGGCAGTGGCCGACAATCGCACCTTCGTGGTCGACGACACGCTCTGGCACACCACCGGTCTCACGGCGGCGCGGGCGGTGCTCACCGATATCCGCGACACCCTCAACGCCTACGTCATGGACTGACGCTTCCCGCGCACACCCGATCGGAGCAGCGGCCGCTGGTACGGGTCCGGAACTCGGTACCGCGCGACGACAGTCGTCCGCCGAGCGGGGGCGATCGGTCCACAGAGGACTCACAGTGCGGCTCCAGCAATCCGCCAGACAGCGTTCCTACCGTGGTTGGCACCCCATCGGAAAGAGGTGCGCACGTGCGGAAACGACCTGAACGGCCACGAACGGAACTACCCCACGAACACGATCTCGGGTTCGCCCACGATATGTCGGTGATGCTGTCCCGGCGGCGCGCGCTGTGGCTCATGGGCGCGGTCGGGACCGCATCCGTGGCCGCGGCCTGCTCGTCCGGCACCGGCACCACGACCACCGGTTCGGCATCATCCACCGCCGCCGCGAGCGGCACCGCGGTCGCCGCCGCGCCGCAGGAGACGGCCGGACCGTATCCCGGTGACGGCTCCAACGGGCCCAATGTGCTGGTCGAGTCCGGTGTCGTCCGCTCCGATATCACCGGCAGCTTCGGTTCGTACACCGGTACCGCCGAGGGCGTGCCGGTGACCATCCGGCTCACCCTGCAGGATCTCGCGCGCGACGGCGCCGCCGGTAAGGGTATGGCCCTCTACCTGTGGCATTGCGACCGCGACGGCGAATACTCGCTCTACGGCCGGGACATCACCGAACAGAACTATCTGCGCGGGGTCCAGGTCGCCGACGAGGCCGGGCAGGTGAGCTTCACCTCGATTTTCCCGGCCTGCTATTCCGGCCGCTGGCCGCATATCCACTTCGAGGTCTACGACAGCCTCGAGACCGCGGTCGCCGGGGATAACGCCCGGCTGACCTCCCAGATCGCGCTGCCCCAGGAAGCGTGCGAGCAGGTGTTCGGTGCCGACTCCGGTTATGCCCGCAGCGTGCCGAACCTTGGGGAGGTCACGCTGGCCGGCGACAATGTCTTCGGTGACGGCTGGGACGCCGAGCTGGCCACGGTGACCGGCGACCCGAAGCGCGGGATGGAGGTCTCACTCACCATCGGCGTAGCCGAGAAGTCGGCGAATCGAGCCGAGGGTGGTCCCGGCCAGGGCGGCACCCCGCCGGAACCGCCCGCGGGTGGCTCGGGACCCGGCGGCGCTCCGCCGGCGGGCCCACCTCCCGGCGGCGGAACGTCCTCCGACAACTGACCCGGCGGCCGCGGAACGATAATCCGGCCGGCTGACCGAGAAACACGGCCCGCACCGGCGCCCGCCCCCGCCGAAGCCACCGGTCCGCAACCGGACATCAACCGTTCCGAGACCCTGTTTCCGCAGGTGAAAGCCATAGCGGGCGTACCGTCGAGGTATGGGCGGCAAGGCTGAGGGTGATCGCTCACTCGCGAGCCGGCTGAGTATCGGGATCGCCATCGGACTGGCGATCGGCATCCCGCTCGGCCTCGTCGTGTTGAACAACCTGACACTCGGAATCGGGCTGGGTATCGGCTTCGGACTGGCCTTCGGTCTCGCCATGGCGCCGTCGAGCGACGACAGATCCGACGGCCACCACAAACCGCCGACCGACGACTGAAGTACGCTCGGCGCCTGCGGTCCCACGCGCGCCGAAACCTCCCGCTCCTAGCGCATTCGACGCGCGAAACACAAGTTGTGGTAGCGCTCGGTGATTCGACCCCCAAGGGGTAGTGTTACGGCACGCGCAGGGCAGTCGTCGGATTCGTTGGGAAGGGTGTGGAAGCAGCATGAAGCTCATCGATCGGGTTTCGGCCATCAACTGGAATCGGGTACCCGACGAGAAGGACGCCGAGGTCTGGGATCGGCTCACCGGTAACTTCTGGCTGCCGGAGAAGGTCCCGGTGTCCAACGACATCCCCTCCTGGAACACCCTCACCGCCGACGAGAAACAACTCACCATGCGGGTGTTCACCGGCCTCACCCTGCTGGACACCATTCAGGGCACCGTCGGCGCGGTCAGTCTCATTCCCGATGCGCTGACCCCGCACGAAGAAGCGGTGCTCACCAATATCGCGTTCATGGAGTCGGTGCACGCCAAGAGCTACAGCTCGATCTTCTCCACTCTGTGCTCGACCCGCGAGATCGACGACGCCTTCCGGTGGTCGGAGGAGAACCGCAACCTTCAGCGCAAAGCCGAGATCGTCCTCGAGTACTACCGCGGCGAGGACCCACTCAAGCGCAAGGTCGCCTCCACCCTGCTGGAGAGCTTCCTGTTCTACTCCGGCTTCTACCTGCCGATGCACTGGTCCTCGCGCGCCAAGCTCACCAACACCGCCGATATGATCCGCCTGATCATCCGTGACGAGGCGGTGCACGGCTACTACATCGGCTACAAGTACCAGCGCGGACTCGAACAGGTCACCCAGGCCGAACGCGACGACCTGAAGAACTACACCTTCGAGCTGCTGTTCGAGCTCTACGACAACGAGGTCGACTACACCCAGGACCTCTACGACGAGGTCGGCCTGACCGAGGACGTCAAGAAGTTCCTCCGGTACAACGCCAACAAAGCCCTGATGAACCTGGGCTACGAGGGCCTGTTCCCGAAGGACGAGACCGACGTCAACCCGGCCATCCTGTCGGCCCTGTCCCCCAACGCCGACGAGAACCACGACTTCTTCTCGGGTTCGGGTTCCAGCTATGTCATCGGCAAGGCGGTCAACACCGAGGACGAGGACTGGGAGTTCTGATCCCCGGTGAATCGGGTCCCGTCCGGTTCTGTCACCGGACAGCCGGAAATCGGGCCGGCGTCATAGCGACGCCGGCCCGATTTTCATATATCGAACCGGAGTAGCGGCTGGTCGGCGCCACCGGAACCGAGTCACAGATTTGATGGTTTCGCAACCGGAGCGTCCGACCGCCCGCCGTTAAGGTTGATGGCGACCTACCCACTTCAGGGAGATGGCGATCATGGCAAATTCGGTCATGGACGACTACGTAAGTCAGCTGCGCGTCGCACTACACCAGCTCCGCGATTGGCCCTACCCCGATCAGATCGATCACGAGCTTTTCCGGGCATTCATGAAAACCCCGCACGATGTGGGCGGGGAACCGGATGCGCCGGCTGTTTCCGAAGAAAAGGAGGAGGAGGTCTGGGAGCTCAATACGTTCATCACCTGCGAGGTGCTGGGCTGGCGGGGCATCTGGACTTCCGAGGAACGCCGCCGGCTGGGAAACGTCGATGTCGGGCGGACGCAGTATCTCGGCTTTCCCTATTACGGCCGCTGGGTGCTGGCCGCCGCTCGTTGCCTCATCGACAAACGGCATATCACGCTGCGTGAACTGCTCGAACGAACCCAGGAGGTCCGGGAGCGCAGCGCGGGCAGCTCCGGCCCGTTGGCGGCCGCGCCCCGCGGCACCGGAGAAGGTACCGAGGTGGTGCGCAACATTCATCACCGTGACGCGGTCGGCTACGGCGATCCCCAGTGTTTTGCCGGGCAGGCCGACACTCCCCGGTTCGGGGTCGGTGACCGGGTGGTGGTGCGTGACCTTCCGACTATCTTCTACACCCGCACCCAGGAGTATTTGCGCGGTAAACCGGGGACGGTCGTCACAGTGTCGTACGAGAGCCCGATACCGGAGGACGAGGCTTTCGACCGCGAGGACCGGCGCCCCGAATGGTTCTACATCGTGCGCTTCGATATGACAGATCTGTGGGATCCGTACCAGGGGTCCCCCGGCGACACCTTGCAGGCGGAAATATCGGAGCCCTGGCTCCAGGCGATCTCGTAGACCGGGTTACACCTCAGTGAGAGGAACGCGATGAGCGGGATATCGAACGAAGGCGAGGACTCCGAAGCTCCCCGGCACGCCGCGCCGATGGTGGAGGAGGTCACCGATTTCGAGGTGCTCGAGATCGCGCTCCGCGAGCTCGCGATCGAAAAGGGACTGTTCACCGCCGAGGACCACCGCCGGTATACGGAGTATTTCGAGCAACTCGGTCCGGCGCCGGGCGCCCGGTTCGTCGCGAAAGCGTGGTCCGACCCCGATTTCAAGCAGCTCGCCTTGGACGACGCCATCACCGCATGCCATGAGGTCGGCATCGATTGGCTGAAACCGACCGGCTTCGGCACGCCCAGCGATTTCACCGCACTGCACGTACTCGAGGACACGCCGACGCTGCATCACGTGGTCTGCTGCAGCCTGTGCTCCTGCTATCCCCGCCCGCTGCTCGGGAATTCGCCCGAGTGGTATCGGACGCCGAACTACCGCCGCCGGCTCGTCCGCTGGCCGCGTCAGGTACTCGCCGAATTCGGCCTCTACCTCACCGAAGACGTCCGGATCCGGGTCGAGGACTCCAATTCCAAGCATCGGTTCATGGTGCTGCCGGTACGTCCGGACGGCACGCAGGGATGGAACGAGGAGCAGCTCACGCAGATCGTGACACGTGACTGCTTGATCGGTGTCGCTCTGCCCAAGCCCGGACGCACCGCTGACGTGGAACGCCCCGTGCACACCGCGGTGCACCCGGCGCAGAACTATTGATGGACCGGAGGACAACAGATGCCAGTGAGCGAGGACGTCACGCGGGTCAGAGTGCAGTTGCTGGAAGAGATGATCGCCCGGGGGCAGGTGTGGTCACGGATGGCCGGCAAGTACGGCGTCGAGAACCCGTCTCCGCCGTGGAAGTCGAGTCTGGACGGGATATGCGACGCCCTCGACCGGGAAGGGGCGGCGCTACCGCTGCTCGCTCGGCGTGACGAGGAGGACCGTCTCACCGGGGAGGTGTATCCGGCGCTGCCGTTCCCGGAGAATCAGCTCGTCGCGCTGGCGCATTCGTTGATCGCCCGGGAGATCATCGACGAGGCCGAACTGGCCGACCATATCGAGCAGGTCCGGGCCAGACTCGAAGCGGGAGAGTGAACCGACCGGCATCGAACCGCAACCGCACCGGTCAGTACACCTCGTCGGCGAACACCTCCGCGATATCCGACGCGGTAATGGCCCGGTCGAACCAGCGGTCGAGGACGTCGAGGTCCGCGCAATTCCTGATACGTTCCTCGGCCGAGGCCGGAACGGCGATACCGCGAGCCTGCAACAGGCGCAGCGTCTTGTCGGTCACCTCTTCGAGCTTGCCCTCGACACGCCCTTCGACGCGCCCTTCGACGCGCCCTTCGACGCGCCCCTCGGCACGCAGGCGCTGGGACGTCTTCGAACGGTAGAACGACAGGTCCACGCTCATCAGTTTGCTCCAAGTTTCCGCGGCCGGCGTGTTACCGAGGCCGAGTTCGGTGAGTTCGGCGAAGACGTGGAGGTCTTCTTCGTTGCCGAGGCTGTGCAGAGCATCGGCGAGTGCTTTCAGTATGGCATCGACGCCGGGATCCTTGGCGTGCGTAATCGCCGACAGAGTGGCCAGCGGAATATCGGCCGAGGCGATATTCGAGTCGGTAACGACCGGAACATTGTGCGGCCCGAGCACGAGCGGACGCACAGTGACGGTGGGCCAGTGCGGCAGGCCGATGGTGATCGGTTCGGCCGCCCACTCGGCGGTCGCGGTCTCCTGGCACACGACGAGCAGCACAACGCCGAGCCGATATTTTGCGTGCAAGTGGGTCAGGTAGTACGCCCACGCGCTCGGCTTGTCCGCATCTCGCCGGCTCTGCGCCTCCACCAGGAGCAGGAACGGCGTGCCGCCGACCGTTGTGATGCGCAGTAGGGTGTCGACCCGGCGCTCGAGCGGCCGGACCTCGGTGAGATCGTTGGTGAGAACCGCGACCTCCGACGGATCGTCGAAGGGCAGTTTTAGTGCCCGGAACGCCCGCGCGAAGACGCCGGGATCGTGTTGGAACAGGCGGTGCATCGCCTCGTGTGCGGAGCCGACCATTAGCGGGACGATAGCCGTAAAGTGTTGTCGCGCAAAGAATACGACTGAAATCGCGGTGTGTCGTAATGTCGGCGCGTCTCCACGAAAGGCCCGCCGGGACGCGTCTCCGGTGCGGCGATGGTGCCGCCGCACCGGAGATGCGGGTCACCCGTGGACGCGCAAGGCGTCGATGAACCACTCCCAGGCCGGAACCTGGGAATCCCGCCGCGGCCAGCCGTTGAGTACCGCCAACAGTGCCCAGTACCGCTCGACCCGGCGGTCGGTGAACACCTCCGTCCGATCGGCGATCCGCCGGCGATCCGCCGCGGACAGACCGGCGTCGATGATCTGCTCCAGCACCTCCTTGCCGCGGCCGGATCCGGGTGCGACGCCTTCGGCGAGCGCACGTGAAGCGTGCTCGGATACGCGGACCGGGTCGACTGTGCTTTCGGGCCCGGTGTCGCCGGCGGCGCCGGCCACCGCCATCTGCCGGCAACGCGCCTGGAAGTCGGCGTCGGCGACCAGTTCGGCCAACTCGATCCAGGCATCCACCTGTTCCGGACTCGGGTCGTCGGGGAGTTCGGCGGGGAGCATTCGCATTCCGTGCGCGATATTCGCGCCCGGCGCGTCGTCCGCTATCCCGTCGAACATGGCGTCCACGAAGTCGTCGATCAGCCGTTGGCGTTCGGCGGCGGACAGTTTCGCCATCTTGTGCATGATTCTCATCTCCTCGGTCGAGCTTCCTCGATGAGCGACCGAACGCAGCACCGCGCGCCGGATCCGCAGGGTGCGGATCTCGGCGTCCAAGGCGCGGGCGTGCGATGCGGCGACCTCGGCCACGGTGGCCTGCCGCCGCAACACCTTCTGCACAGTCGGCAGGTCCAAGCCCAGTTCGCGGAGCGTGCGCACCAGATCGAGCCGGGCCACCGCTTCGGTGTCGTAGAGCCGATAGCCGGACGGCGACCGGCCGGTCGCCGGCACGACTCCGGAGTCCGACCAGAACCGGATGGTCCGCACCGACAATCCGGTGCGGCGTGCCAACTCACCGATGGTGAACAGTGCCTCGTGGTCACTCACGGAAACCAGCCTGAACCTTCCAGTAGATGGAGAGTCAACGAGAATTCCGTCCGTATGGCGTGAGTTCCACTTCGGCCGTATCCGACCGCCGTGACGCCGTCCGATGATGTTCCCCTGCTGCCTCCGCGATCGCGATGATCCGATCCCGCAGCTCCGCCGGGGCCAGGACATCGACCTCGGCGCCGAATCCCACCAGCATGGCCGCCGCCCCTTCCACGCTGCGCACTCGCAGCCGGTGCGCATCGGGCTCGTCGGGGACGGGTTCGGGGTCGCCGAGCGCGGTCACCGCCAGCGACCGCAACACCAGCGGTAATCGCGGCCGGTGCACGCGCAGCACGATCTCGGTGGCGGGCGCCCCACGGAAGTCGTCGCGCATCTGCCGCCACACCTGGTGTAGATCGAGGTCCGGCGGCCGCCGGCCGGGCTCACCGAGCCGGTGCACGGCGCTGATCCGGGACACCCGGTAGCTGCGCGGCCGACCGCGATGGGCGGCGACGAGGTACCAGGTCGTGCCGACCTGGAGCAGCCCCCACGGATCGACGGTCCGGTCGCCCGGCGTGTCGGCCTGTCTCGACTGGTAGCGGATCCGGATTCGCTCGTCGTCGAGCACCGCGGCCTGCACCGCGGCCAGTGCGTCCAGCACCGCCGGTTCGCGGTGCCAGCCGCCGGCGTCGAGGACGATCCGATCCCGCACGTGCGTGACCAGGCGGTGCTGATCGTCGGGCAGAGCGGTGGACAGCTTGTGCAGCGCGCGACAGAACGAGTTCCCCAGGCCGAGCGCTTCGGCCGTACCTCGTCCACCCGCGACGAAGAGCGCGCGGGCCTCTTCCGCGGTGAGCTGTTCGGCATCCGGTTCGAACCCGGGGACCAGGGCGAATCCGCCACCGCGGCCACGTTCGGCGTACACCGGGATACCGGCGGCGGACAGCGACTCCATATCGCGTAGCACCGTCCGTTTGGTGACTTCGAGGCGTTGGGCCAGCTCGGCGGCACTCATCCGCCCGTACCGACGCAGCAGTTGAACGATCTGAAGCAAACGGTCCGCGCGCATTTCTCCAGAATCGCACAGAAAGGTGACACCAGATGTCACCTTGTATGCCCGAGACTGCTCCTATGACCCAGATTCCGGATTTTCGATCAGACCTCGCCGCGGCCCAGGAGTGGGTGGCCGGACTCATGGCCGCGGTCCGCCCCGACCAGTGGAGCGCCCCGACCCCCTGCACGGACTTCGATGTGCGCGCGCTGCTCGAGCACCTCTCCTGTCATCCGGCCAAACTGGTGGCGACCGCTACCGGCGCCGACCCGCGCCCGCTCCCCGCCCGAGCGGAGATCGATATGAGCTGTCCCGGTGAGGATTACCTGAAACGGTCGAGCGCCGCCCTCGACCGGTGGGCCGACGACGCACTGCTGACCCGCCGGCTCCTCGCACCCTGGGGCGAGGCCCCCGGCGGGCTCGCCGTCGGCGGGTATCTCATGGAAACCGTCGCGCACGGCTGGGACCTGGCCGTATCCATCGGACAGCCCGCCGAGGCCGATCCGGCGCTGGTGGCCAAGGCACAGGCCATCGCCGACCGGGCGCTGAGTGACGCGTTCCGCGGCCCCGGGTCACCGTTCGGCGTTCGCGTCGAGCCGCCCGCCGCGGCCGGGCCGACGGAGCGACTGGCCGCTTTCCTCGGCCGCAGCCGGCCCGAGAGCCACTGACCGTTGGCGCGCGCCCGCCGCACCGCGTCGCCGACCGAACGGTGCGGCGGGCCGGTCCGCCTACAGGTCGAGGACCATTTCGAACTCTGGCCGGAAATCGCCGCCGCCGACAGTCCCCCGGACGCCGGTCCGCCGGAACCCGTGGCGGAAGTACAGGCGTTCGGCCGCGATATTCCCTTCGACGACTTCCAGGCGGATCCGGTCGCCGCCGCGGACGGGGGCGTGATCCAGCACCGCGTGCAGCAGCAGATCGGCGACTCCGGTTCCCCGCGCTTCCGGGGCGACCCACATCGAGATCAGGTGCAATACGCCGCCGTCTCCGGTGACCCCGACCGTCCCCACCGCGGTATCGGCGGCGGCTGCCACGAATTGCGCACGCCGGACGAGTAATTCGCGCCAGTCCCGTTCCCCACGCCGCCGGGCCTCGTCCAGGGTGGACCCGAACGCATAGGGCGCGTCCGCCAGCGATCGGAGCCGGATCTGCCGGAAAACGGCCCACTCCGCCACCTGCAACTGCCGGACGTGCACCGTGGTGAGATCCATCGGGTGATTGTCGCGCAGCCGGTACACCCGTGTCGCCGCGTCGCAGGCAGCGATCCGGTCGGCACCGAGCGAACGGCCCGGCCCCATCGCGCTGATACGCCGGTCCCGTGGGAAGTATGGTGACGTGGGCCGGTTCGACAACGCCGGCTGCCATGTCATCCCGCAGCGCACGCGGCCGACCGGTGGGAGGCTGAAATATTTTGGACGTCAGCATGATTCGCACCGCGCCGCACGACTGGCGTATCGACGAGCGCGAGTATCTTCGCCAGGAGGACCACCGTGGCCGCAGGTTCGCCTATCCCGGCCTCGACCCGCGGCGCACCGCGCTGGTGGTGATCGATATGGTGCCGTTCCACGTCGCCGGAAACGCCTACTGTCGCGCAATCGTGCCGCAAATCAACACCCTCGCCCGCACCCTGCGCACCGCGGGCGGGGCTGTGGTGTGGGTACTGCCCGAAGCGGGCGGGCCGATTCCGCACGCGATCGAGTTCTTCGGGGCGAAGCACGCCGAAACCTACAGTCACTCAGGTGGTTCCGGACCGCCGCGTAGTCGCGTGTGGCCCGATCTGGAAACCGGCGATCTCGATGTGTTCGTCGAGAAGTCCGCGTTCAGCGCCTTCTTCCCGGGGCGGTGCCCCCTGCCGCAATTACTCGAACAGCGGAATATCGACACGGTCCTGATCACGGGCACCGTCACCAACGTCTGCTGTGAATCCTCGGCACGGGATGCGAGCACCCTCGGCTTCCGGGTGATCATGGTCGCCGACGCGAATGCCGCACGCTGCGACCGCGACCACAATGCCACCCTGCACACCATCTACCGGTCGTTCGGGGACGTGCGTCCGACGTCGGAAGTGCTGGACATGATCGGAGCGGCCGGGCCGAGTGGAGCAGACAGCTGAGTTCTGCCGGAATCGCCGGATCCCGCCGACATCAATGGTGGCAACACTCCGAACCGACCTGCAACGCTCACCGGCAATGTGAGGATGGGGACAACGAGCGGACGAGCGGAGAAACCATGGGGAAGTTGGACGGAAGAGTCGCTGTCGTCACCGGCGGGGCGCGCGGACAAGGCCGATCGCATGCGGTGGCACTGGCCGCGGCGGGCGCCGATATCGTGCTGTGCGATATCGCCGCGCCGATCGCGAGCGTGCCCTACGCACTGGCTTCGGAGGACGACCTCGCCGAGACGGTGAAACTGGTCGGCGTCACCGGCCGCCGCTGCGTCCCGGTCACCGCCGACGTCCGTGATCAGGAACAGCTCTACGCCGTCGCCGACCGCGCCATCGACGAATTCGGCCGTATCGACATCCTCCTGGCCAACGCGGGTATCGCATCCAACGCCCTGATCACCGACATGCCCGAACAGACCTGGCAGGACATGATCGACGTCAACCTGACCGGCGTCTACCACAGCTTCCGCGCCGTCGTCCCGCATATGATCGAGCGCGGCTCGGGCCGTATCGTCGCCACCGCCTCCATCGTCGCCCGCATGGGCGCCCGCCGATCCGGCCACTACGCCGCCGCGAAATGGGGTGTGGTCGGCCTGGTGAAATCGCTGGCCGAGGAGGTCGCGGAACACGGCGTCACCGTGAACGCGGTCCTGCCCTCGGGAGTGCAGACCGACATGATCATGAACCCCGCCACCTACCGCGAGCTGATGCCCGACCACGAAAACCCCACCCGCGAGGACGCCATGGCGATGTTCGAGGCCGGGGGCGGGCTGATCCAGCCGGAAGAGGTCTCCGAACTGGTCCTGCTACTGGTCTCCGACTCCGGCGGCCGCTACAACGGCGAAGCCATCACCATCTCCGGCGGCCTGAGCACCCACACGGTCTGATCCACTCTCTCCGGTCCACCAAGCATCTGCACGCCGCGGCAGCGAGTCGGCGCCGGACGGCTCGTCATCGCCGGGAAGGTGACGTGCTCATCGAACCACGGGTACAAAGAGGTGTGCGAATGGCAGATGACAACCGTGTCGAGATCCCACGCTGGCTGAAGCCGATGAATCGGGTGATGGTCGCCGTCGGCCGGGTCGGAGTTTCCCTACCCGTGACTTTGCTCACGGTACCCGGGCGGACCTCGGGAAAGCCACGCACCACACCGGTGACCCCGTTCGAATTCAATGGTGCCGAATACGTTCTGGGTGGTATTCCCGGTGCCGATTGGGTGAAGAATGTGCAGGCCGCGGAGACCGTCGAATTGAAGACGAAACGGAAGACGCGGACCGTGCGCCTGGTGGAGGTTCCGGCGGCGGAGAGCGAGCCGGTGCTACGGGAGTTCCCGCGACTCGTACCCACCGGCGTACCGGTCATGATCAAATCCGGGGTAGTGACCGGCGACGACCCCGATGAGTTCGCCGCCCTGGCGGGCCGCTGTGTGTTGTTCCGGATCGAGAACATCTGACAACGCCGCACGACCATTCCACGGTGCCCCACCGCAGCCGGTAGCCGCCGATGCGAGTTGGGCGCACGCGTACAAGCACACTGTCAGGCGCGCTCAGGTCGACGCCCGGTTCCCGGCGTCCTGAGACGCCGGGGGATCATTTCAGGCTCCACTCATGTGGGCGATGAAGGCATCCCAGTCCGCCGGTGCGATGTCCAGCGCGGGACCGGACGGATTCTTGGAATCCCGGACACCGACCCGCCCCGATCCCAGCCATGCGACTTCGACACAGTCGCCGCCACCCCCGCTGTACGACGACTTGAACCACTGCACACCCGATAATTCGCCCATCACTGGTCGTATCTCCCTGCGATTCTCCGTATTCGATCCCGCGAGGTCACCTCATCGAGCGCCGCGAACCGAAGCGTTTCGTATAGTGCGCGAAACCGCGTCACATCATCGGAATCCTCGAAGTCATAGAGCCGATTGCGCCCTCCGAGTGGACTACAGCCGGTTCGCTGTCCGGGAAGTCGAGCACGATGAAAGGCTGGACGACATCACCGGTCGGTAGCCCGGCGGCGAAAGGCAGCACCCGCAGAGTGACGTTGTCGTGTGTGCTCGTATCGGCGATTGCCCGGCACTGAGCCGCCATGGTCCGCTTCGAACCAACCACCGTGTGCAGCACATTCTCGTGCAACAAGTACTCCATCCGGGCTCTCGAGCGGCGCTGCGCGAGCCGTCGCTGGCGCTGCATCCGCATTTCTACCCGGCTGTCGATCTGCTGCTCGGGGTCGTCCGGCGCGTAGGCGCGGTAGATCGCTTTGGCATAGTCGGCCGTTTGAAGAAGGCCAGGAATCACAAACGGTTGGAAGAACCGGAAATCGGTGGCATAGGCCTCCAGCTCGAGATAGGAACTGAATCCCTCGTGCATAAAGTGCCGATAGTTCTGCCACCAGACCTTCGTATTCGATTGCGCCGCAATGGTATTTAGATATTGGGTGCGATCTTCCGGCAGATCGAAGTAACGGCAAAGGAATTCGACCTCCCGGACCTTGATCCGCTCGTACTGCCCCAGCTCGATCCGGCTCAATGTCGCCCGGCTGAACTCGGTCTCCCGGGCCACCTGTTCCAGCGTCGAACCGCGTGCGTGACGTGCGTCCCGCAACGCTCTCCCCAGCTGCCGCCGCGGCAGTGTGGTGCCGCTGAGATCCGCCTTGCTCGGCATCGTGCCTCCCCTGTTTCTCAACGAATCGCCCGGCGTTTCTCAGTTCGAGAACAATCGTAGGCAGGCACCGGGAAACGTGCTGCGAGTTCCGATCGATCCCGTGACGGCCTCGCGCCGACCTACGCCGAGTCTGTGACCTGCAGCAACATAGTCGCATGTCCGAGAGATACGGAAGTCGTTGTCGCAAAGACGCTTTCCCGGCAGCCTCCGGCGCCGCCGAGCCGCACGCCCCGACGCGCCACACCGAATGCGACGGCCGGCTGGCCGTCTGGCGGCTCGATCGCGGGGCGATCCAGATTCTGGAGGTGCGCGATACGGCGGGCGCGGCCGTACCGCTGCCCGCCCGCGCCTGCACCGACCTCGCGGATATGCGCGAGCGGTTCCCCGAATACGCCCGTCTGTGGGATGCGATCCGCCACGAGTTCTGGGCGCATACCGTCGCGCGGGGACTGCTCGGATGAGCGCTATCCGCTACCCCGACGACGATTCGGTCGCCGAGATCACCGCGCACTTCCTGCCTGCCGTACCCGCCGGGTCGCTGCCCATACTGTTCGGATTCCGCTTCGACGGCAAAACGATCCACGCCGAATGCGCCGAAGTTGGTCCGAGCCGGGGTGTCACGGATCCGAATCCGATCCATGTGGCGGCCGCCCAGGTGCGCGCCGTCCTCGGCCCCGGCATGTTCGGACTCGGTTTCGTCTTCCTCGTTTTCGCCGATCAACTGGCTTCCCGCGCCGCCGCCCGGCATATCCCGGCACCCGTCCGTACCGCCGCCGCGCGACTGCCCGCCGGGGCAGACGTTCTCGCGGCCGCCACCATCGATGCCACCGGTCGTCAGTGGTGGGCGGTCCGCCCCCACCACTGCGGCGCCGACCCGATACTCCTGCGGTTCCCCGCCGTCGCACCCCGGGATTGGCGCCTACCCGAATCCATCGACGCGTCCCTGTGGACCGCCGCACTCGCTCTCGACGACGCCAACCATCCGCATCTACTGAGGCTGCGGATCACGAACCCGCGCGAACGGGCCGGACTGTGAGTGCTCCCCGGGTCCGCCTGCACCGAAGCCGGCGCTCACCAGGCGTCGGCGCGCTCCTCCGCCGAACGGCGCCAGGCCAGATCCAGCCAGCTGCCGAAATGGCGGGTGAACTCGGCCGGGGTGGCCGGGCGCACCGTGACGTGGGTTCCGCGCTGTTCGGTGTAGCTGGATGACGCCCTGATCATGGTGGATTGGGAGGTCCACGTCGTGCAGGCCGACGAGCTACCGTTCCGACAGAAGCAGCAGAACCGGCCGGCGGCTATCCGGCCGGTTCTCGCGTTTCAGGGTTGCACAGGCGGAGCAGTACCGGGGTCGGCGGATTCGGGCCGGTCGCTCGCCGACGCCGCGTGATGTACTCGCGGCTGATCAGGACCCGGCCGGACAGAACTCCGCGGTGAGCACGTCGGTGAACGGCCCCAAGCCGCTCCAGTCGCCGTTCATGTTGCTGGTGAGCAGGTGCGCGCCGTCCTGGGAACCCATGGCGTAGGTCCAGGATCCATAGGTGGCGCCGCCGTTGCCCCAGACCGTGACTCCGCACGGCAGCGTCTGCGCAAAGACGCCCAGACCGTACCGGGTGTTGGGGATCCAGTTCGACCCATCTGTGGGGACGGTGGTGAGCAGTTCCTGTTGCTGAGCGGGCGGAAGCAGGCGTCCGCCCAGCAGTGCGCCGAAGAAGCGGTGGAGATCACCGGTGGTGGAGATGATGCCGCCCGCGGACCAGGCGAAGGACTGGTTCATCTCCGTCGCGTCGTAGATCGTGGGTGCCGGGTCCTGAGAGAACAGGGTGGAGTAGTGCACCGGGTGGGGTCCGCGGATTCCCGGGTCGCCCGGGAGAGAAGTCCCGGTCAGGTCGAGGGGGCGGGTGATGCGCTGGGTGAGCTCCTCGCCGTAGCGCCGGCCCGTCACCTTCTCGATGATCATGGCGGCCAGAATGTAGTTGGTGTTGGAGTAGAAAAAGCGCTCTCCGGGGCCGGCGAGGGGCGGGTGGGCCATGGCGATCTTCACCAACTGCTCGGGGGTATAGCTGTCGTAGCGATGTTCCAACCAGGCGGGGCCGACGCCCTTGGCGAAGAACTCCGGATCGTTGGTGTAAGCAAAGAGGCCACTGGTCTGGTTGAGCAGTTGCCGAATGGTGATCTTGCCACCGTCGTTTCCGTTGCCCTGGACCAGTCCGGGCAGCCAGCGTTCGACGGTGTCGTCGAGGCTCAGTCTGCGCTCGGCAGCCAATTGAAGAACGACGGTGGCGGTGAACGCCTTGGTCGTACTCCCGATGCGGAAACGGTCCTGTGGCCGGCGCTTCCGCCCGGTGTCGGTGTCCGCCGAACCCGCGGCGCCGAACCACTGTCCTCGCTGGTCGTGGATTTCGGCCACGATACCGGGAGTACCTGCTCGGACGGCCGCGTCGAGGGCGTGCTGCACGTCGGCATGGCCGGGGTCGTCCTGTGCGGAGGCCGCGGGCGAGGTCACCGCGGCCATCGCGATGGTTGTCGTGGCGGCGGCAAGTGCGGCGGCGATATATCGGGACTTGATGACCATATCCATGCCCTTCCGGGGTTCTCGGAAACAAAGGAGAGTTCGGCGGGACGACCCGCCGACGCGGCCGGGTAGTGCCGCGGCCGGTGTGTCGGCGGTTCGGCGGTGACGATCACGCTTCGTCGAAGTCCTGTCGAAGGCGCCGGACAGGCGTGCCTCCCAAGCGGATCCGATCACCGGCCCTGTATTCGAACTCGACCAAAGGCTAATTTGCATTTACTAATCTGTCAATCAGAGTCGATCTCAAAATACCGTGATTGACATGGTATTTGGCTCGCTTTTGCAATGATTTTGAGATCAAATGCAACAGTGACACTAGGCCGCGAATTGCAATGAGTTGCCGAAGAATGCAAGACTCTGCGCGGCCGCAGGTCAGCGGCACACGATGACGAGGAGGCGCTGCCCATGCCCGGAGGCAGACTGACCCAGCAGGAGCGCCGGCAGATCGCCGAAGGACTTGCCCGCGGACTCAGCTACACCGAGATCGCCGAACATCTGAAACGTCCACCTTCGACCATCACCCGGGAAGTGGCCCGCAACGGCGGCCCCAACGGCTACCAGGCCGGCGTCGCACACCAGGCCACACGAGAACGTGCTCGGCGCCGCCGTCGGGCATCGACACCCTCCGAGGCACCCGGGCCGAGTCGCGAGGCCGCACACGACCTCGAGGAGCAGTTCACCGCCTTGATGATCAGCACCGGGCTGACCCGCATGACCGCACGCGTGCTCGCCTGCCTCTACCTCACCGATAGCGGAAGCCTGACCGCCGCCGAACTCACCCGCCGCCTTCAGGTCAGCCCCGCTTCCATCTCCAAGGCCATCGGTGAACTCGAACAACAGGAACTGATCCGTCGCGAACGCGACCCTCGCCGACGGCGCGACCGGTACGTCATCGACGCCGACGCCTGGTTCCGCGGCTGGATGGCAAGCGCCCGTCAGAACACCGCGCTGGCCGAATTCGCCCGCCGAGGAGCGGAAACCCTCGGTGCCGGTTCACCATCAGGCGACCGACTGCGTGACATCGGCCAGTTCTTCGAACACGTCGGCCACGCCATGATCGAGGCTGCCGAGCAATGGCGGCAGACCCACCTGTGTAGCCGAGCGGCGACGTTGGGTGAGAAACCGGAAACATGAGTTCGATCGGTGCCAGTCCGTTGGGTTCGGTACTGGTTGCAATCACGTGCAGTTCGGCGCGGGTTGCCGCCAGGCGCGGGAGGTCGGCGGCGAGCTCATCGCGGATACCAAGCTGTGGTGGTGACGGGGGCGGTGCCACCTGCGGCGGCGCCGGCTTCTTCCTGGGTGGCTCACGTTGGCGACCGCCTACCGTGACAGAGATTTCGGGGCGTGGCTCGAGTCGGACGACCGGTATGTCACCGGACTTCTCATCCGGCCGGTCGCCGACTTGGTTTGCGGGCCGCGCACGCACCGACCACTTCGTCGAGCCGCATCACCCTGGCCGATGAACCCGTGAACGCCGGGATCTGCCGGCCTCAGGGCACCGCGAGCTCGTAGGAGGTGCTCCGACCACCCGCGTCCGATCGCAGCAATACTCCGAGGTCGACCAGTTCGTTGATATCGCGCAGCGCGGTGTCCTGAGAGCATTTGGTGATGATGGCCCACTTGCGGGTGGTGAGTTTGCCGTTGAACCCGTCCAGGAGCCGGTTCAGGATCGCCCGCTGGCGGTCGTTCATCGGGATCGACTGCCGCTGCCGCCAGAAACGGGACTTCAGCAGGACCCGGTCGACCGTCTCATCCGAGTGGACGATCGCGCGCCTGAGCGCTTCGAGGAACCAGTTCAGCCACTCCGTCACATCGAGCGAGCCCTTCTGGGTGCGTTCCAGTATCCGGTAGTACGCCGCGCGGTCGCGTTGAATCTGCGCGGAAAGGCTGTAGAACCGCCGGGAACTGTGGTCCGCACGCGCCAGCCACAGATCACCCAGGGCGCGCGCGACGCGGCCGTTTCCGTCGTCGAAGGGATGCACGGTCACGAACCACAGATGCGCCAATCCGGCTTTGATGATCGCCGGTTCCGCGGTATCGGCATCGACCCAGTCCAGGAACTTTCGCATCTCGACGTCCAGCCGCTCGGCCGGCGGCGCCTCGAAGTGCACGCGCTGTCGACCGTAGCCACCGGACACCACCTCCATCGGTCCGGCCTCGTCGGTGCGCCAGGAGCCGATGTTGATCCGGGTCCGACCGGAGTATCCCGTCGGGAAAAGGGCGGCGTGCCAGCCGAAAAGACGTTCCGCGGTAACGGGCCGGTCGTGGTGCGCGGTGGCATCGAGCACCATTTCGACGACACCGTCCACCTGCCGATCGGCCGGAGCGAGCGCCCCGATATCCACCCCGAGGTGACGCGCGAGAGAAGAACGCACAGAGGCCACGTCCAGCAGTTCGCCCTCGATTTCGCTGGTCTTGACCACATCCTGGGTCAAAACAGCCAAGCTTGCCTCGTCCTGCACAGTATCGGCGGTCTCGGCGAGCCGGCCCAGCAGACGCCCCTGCTGATACGCCGCCTCGGTCAGGGGCGCAACCAACCGGGCGGCGTCGTATTCGAACACCGGCCAGTCGGCACGCTGCCAGATGTACTTCCGGTACCCGGACGTCATGCGGCGATACTACGCCTATTCACCGCAGATTCTGCGGTGAATAGGCCTTGGATTCCCCGCACGGACCTTGCCGCGCTGTCGAAGAACAAGCACACCGCGAACCATCGCTCCGCATTGCACAGGCCCGGCCGGCACGAGCGCCGGACGCGATCCGACGCAGCCCCGCTCAGATCCCCAGAACCAGTTTCGCCGTGGTGAAGTAGATGATCAGCCCGGTCGCGTCGACCAGCGTCGTGACCATGGGCGCCGACACCACCGCCGGGTCGATCCGCAGCCGCTTGGCCAGCAGCGGCATGGTGCCGCCGATGGTGGCGGCCCAGGCACAGATGAGCACCAGCGTGACCCCGACGACCACCGCGACCCTGGGGCCGACGAACAGTCCGCCGATGATCACGCCGACCACCGCGAGCATGGTCCCGAGGACCAACCCCACCCGGCACTCCCGCCAGATGACCTTGAACAGGTCGCCGCCGCGTACCTCGCCGACCGCGACCGCACGCACACAGGCCGTGGCGGCCTGCGCCCCGGCGTTACCGCCCGCCCCGATGAGCAGCGGGATGAACAACGCCAGTTGCGCGGCCTGTTCGAGGGTGGCCTCGAAGAACCCTGTCACGCTCACCGTGAGTGTGGCCGCGACCAGCAGCAGCATCAGCCACAGCGCGCGGTAGCGGGCGAGCTGGAACACCCCGGCGGCCATGTAGTGGCCTTCCCAGGGCGCCGAACCGGCCTGTTTGGCGACGTCCTCGCTGTCGGCGGCCTCGATGACCTCGACCGCGTCGTCGATGGTGAGCAGCCCGACGAGCCGGTCCTCGCTATCGACCACGGGCAGGTTGATGTCGTTGGTCTCGCGCATGAGGCGCGCGGCCTTCTCCGCCGAATCGGTGGCGCGGACGAACGCGGGTTCGGTGACGACGAGGTCGGCGACCATGGTGTCGGGGCCGCTGAGTACGAGTTCGCGCAGTTCCACGATGCCCTGCAGGCGGCGGCCCGCGTCGACCACGGGGAGGGTGTAGACCGTTTCGGCGTTGCCGCCCTTGAGCCGGACCGTGCGCAGGGCGTCGGCGACGGAGAGGCTGCCGGGGATCGCGACGACCTCGGGCGACATGTACCGGCCGACCGAGCCCTCGGGGTAGCCGAGCAGCGCGGCGGTCATCCGGCGTTCGCGGGGGCTCAACCCGGCGAGGGCTTTCTTCGCCACCTTCGCCGGCGCTTCGCGCAGCATGCGGGCCCGGTCGTCGGGGGCCATGCCCTCGACGAGTTCGCGGAAACTCTGGTCCCGCAGGCCCTGCAGGATCTGCTGCTGATCGACGGGTTCGAGTTCCTCGAACACCGCCAATGCCAGATCCTTGTCCAGCAATCGGAACGCTACCCCGGCCTCGACGGCGTCCATCCGCGCGAGTTCGTCGGCGATGACGTGCGGCGGATGGTTGTCCAGCCAGTGCAGCGCGGCATCGACGCGGTGGCTCTCGACCACGTCCTGGAGGGATTCCGACAGCGTCGTCGGCACTTCGATGAGATCGATCTGCGACATGAGAAGTCCTCGGCACAGCAGTGAGTTGCGAGTGATTTCGAAGGAAAGTCACACCGCGAGGCGCCGAGCCGGGCCGCTCCGCCGACAGTTACTGCAAGCGGAAACGCGGGCGGACGACGCCGCGCGGCCTTCGACTGGGAGGTTCGCTGCGCATTGCAACACCACCTCCTCTTAGGTCGCCGCTACGCGCGTGGGTACACGCCCGATCCGGATAACTGTCTATGAATGCGAACGCATTCTTGATCAGAATACATCCTGACCACGGGAAGTCCGCATCGAAAGGTTCGTCACACGGCGTTTCACACTCCCGGGCGTGTCCGCGCGCCACATATTTGCTCGGGATTGTCGAGAAACAGGCTGATCCGGGTCACCGCGGCGGCGATCCGGCCGCTGGGCAGCGGTGACTCCACCCGGATATCGACCGGTTCGCGGAGTGTCACATCGACGGTGGTGCCGTCCGGTCCGGCGAGGAACAGGTGGTCGCGCTCGAGGGCTGTTCCGGTCTGGTTGTAGCGGCGATGTGCGGCGACGGCCGCGATCCGGTCGAACGCGATGGTCGCGATCTCACGGCCGCCGCGGCGCAGCACCAGCGCCCGGTCGGTGGCGTAGTGCGGGTAGGCGATATCGGCGACGAACATCGCGAAGAGCAGCAGCAACGACCACAGTGACAGCACGCCCAGCGAAACACTCAGCCACGCCCACGGGATCAGGATGTGGAGCACCGCCATCTCCAGCAAGGTCGCCGCCAGAAAGGCCAGTGGCATCGCCAGCACGCCCCGCGTGCCGGGCAACGGCGCGCGTTCACGGCCGTCGCAATCGGTTCGCCGGCGCAACCACAGCCAAACCGCGCGGTATGCCCGGCCCTGGTTCCGCAGAAACCTGGTGGTCCGCCCGGTCATGCTCGATCGTCCTCACCGGTGAGCAGTTCGATCGCACGCAGTACCGCCCGGCGCTGGGCCGGATCAAGCACGAGCGCCGGGAGCGACAGTTCGGGCCGGTTCGGGAAGCAGGCCGAGCCGGTGATAGTGGCGGACGGCACGGGGAGTCGTTCCGGCGGCCGTGGCGATTTCGCTGATTCTCATAGCACCAGCTTCCGGTGTGACGCTACGTCGCAGTCAAGCGAACGAACCCTCGGCAAGAAACCAGGGATGTGCTCGAGAGATCAGTTCGGAATGAGCTTCGAGGGGCTGCTCGGTTATCTGCCTCCGCAGGCTACGGCTATAGCGGTGGGGTCGGGTGGCGATCACCAGATCTACCGCCGCGATCGCCGGAACGACAGCGGCCGGCGCCGCTACCGGCAGATTCACCCCGAAGCCGAGCGTGGCGGATCCAAAATACGAACGGGATGTCGAGTAGCAGCACTGCCGACCGGGCGGTGGGTCGCGCGCGGTGAGGCATCGCTCAGTCGTCCCGGAGCAGATACCCGACTGCTTGGACGACGATGTCTGCGGGCACATTGTCGGGATCCAGTATGTACTGGATCAGGAGGCCGTCTTCCAGCGCATGGATGATCAAGGCCAGGAACTCGGCGTCGGCGCCGGGTTTGTTCCTCGCGACGCCTTCGGCGATCAGTGATCTCGCGTAGCGATCCCGCTCGGCGACCAGCGGACGGCTCTGTGGGTCGCGGATCGCCTGCAGCACCAGTTCCAGGCGCAATGAAAGCCATTCCGGAAGGTGTTGTGCTCGCTCGCGATTCCAGGCTCGTAGTTGTTCGCCGGCTTCTTCGAAGGTCGAACCCAGGTCACGAACTTCTCGCTCTTCAGAGCGGGTGCGCTCGAGTAGCAGTGCGCGCAGCACGTCGTACTTGTCACTGAAGTTGCCGTAGAAGGCGCCGCGGCTGTAACCGGCACGTTCGGCGATCTGTTCCACGGATGTTCCGTTGACACCACGTTCGGCGAACAATTCGCGCGCCGAGGCGATGAGACGCTCCCGGGTGAGGGCGCGGCTCTGAGCACGGGTCAGACGTGGCGGCATGCGCTTTAATATACACACCAGTCTACAGATACAGATGTGTATATTAAGTTTCGTGAGTGAGATATGGGCGTTGAGTGCCAGGGAGATCGGACGTGCCGTGACGCGCGGCGAACTGTCGGCGTCAGAGGTCCTCGATGCCCACCTCGCGCGCATCGCACAGGTCAATCCTTCGTTGAATGCCGTGACGGTCCAGTTCGTCGAGGCGCGGGAGACCGCGAAGGCCGTCGACCGAGCCGTTCGATCGGGCGACGACCCGGGACCGCTGGCCGGGGTTCCGTTCCGTTCACCGTGAAAGAGAACATCGACGTGGCGGGCCAACCCACCACGCACGGCGTCCCCCACTTCGCCGATGCGGTCGCCGATGTCGATGCGCCTCCGGTGCGTCGCCTGCGGCAGGCCGGCGCAGTTCCGCTGGGGCATACCAACATGCCCGATCTCACCATCGGTGGAAACGTCACAGTCAGCCAGCTGTTCGGCGAGACCCGCAATCCGTGGGGCGTGATCCGAACCCCCGGCGGCACCAGCGGAGGCGACGGCGCAGCAGTTGCCGCGGGTATGGCACCCCTCGGTCTCGGCAACGACTCCGGCGGGTCACTGCGGGTACCGGCCATGTTCTGCGGGGCGACCGCACTCAAGCCCACGTACGGTCGGTTTTCCTCGGATCATCGTGTCGCCGGCCGGGAACCGACGTTGGCAGCGCAGCTCTTCCCCGTCGATGGCCCGATCGCGCGGTCGGTCGACGACCTCGCGCTGGTCACGGAGATCCTCAGTGGAGTCGATCCGCGGGATCCGAGAGTCGTACCGGTGCCTACTGCCGGACCACCGCTACCAAAGTGCGTAGCGGTGTGCGAAGACCCCGGCGGGCTGGGCGTACATCCGCAGGTGCGGGCGGAGGTGCGACGGGCCGCGGACGTTCTCGACGATGCCGGCTACGAGGTCGTCGAGGTGCAGCCGCCCCGGATCATCGAGGCGATGGAGGCCTTCGGCGTCATGGTGACCGCCGAGTTCTCGGTGCGCTGGCCGGCTGTGCGCCCCTTGCTCAGCGCACAGGCCGCCCGGCACATGGATTTGTCGATGAAACGGGCACCTCCAGCGGATCTGGCGTCCTACCTCGAGGCAACGGCGACGCGTTTCGGGATCGAGCGGGACTGGACGCTGTTCGCGCAGCGCTATCCGCTGATCCTCGGCCCCGTCTATACCGAGCGGCCGTTCGACGCCGACCTGGGCGATCGGGCCCAGGCCCTGCGAACAATGGTCGGCATGCGGTTGTGCACCGCGAGCACATGTGTCGGTGTCCCCGCGGTCGCCGTGCCCACCGGTGTGGTCGACGGCCAGCCGCTGGGCGTGCAGTTGATCGCACCGCACTACCGCGAGGACATCTGCCTCCAGGGCGCCGGACTGCTCGAAGAGCGATTCGGCGTGCTCACACCCGTCCACCGCCCGACCGCAACCCGATGCGACTCCATACCCGACACCATTTAGGAAGGCATACCGGACATGGCCACAATCGCAGTACCCGAGGTAGAGCAATACGGAGAGGGATGCCGAATGCGTAGGACGACCCTGGTTGCCGCACGGATCGTCGTTGCCGCGACTGTCGCGTCGGGCTTCGCCGCAGTATTCGGCGCAGGTGCCGCCCAGGCCGCGCCGCAGGACTGTGCCGTCACGCGCGACCTGACCGGTGCGACAGCGACATGCCACGACGTCGACGCGCCTGCCGGGCGGGAGTATGCGCTGATCGTCGAGTGCTTCGGCCTGCACGGGGTACCCAATGCCTTCCCACTCATGGCCATCGGCCCATACCAGGGCTCATGGAGTGGCTCCTTCAGTCCATCCGGTCACGGCGCAGCCTCATGCCTGGGCCCTATGAGTGTCGGAACCGCCACGAACGCTTACGTAACGATCTACCGAGACTGACCCATCGAGCGGCACTCGAAAGTGTCATCCAACCCTTCGGGTGCCGCGATCCGAGGATCACCGGCGACAACGTAGAACGCGATCTCGGTCCGGTCGACCCCGGACCTGCCGCGCCACGTACTCGACCGCCTCGTCGTGGATCTCGATGGCAGGTCGCGGCATGGAGTGCCGTGCCCGATCCGAAAGAACACCATCAATCCGAATTGAAGGAGAACCGCCGTGCCGCAATACTTCCTGTCCCTTCCCCATGACAGTGCCGAGGAACCGACGATGGACTCGATGCAGGACATGGACCCCGCCGAACTGGAAACGATGATGGCCGCCGTCGACAAGTTCAACAACGACCTCGTCACCGCCCAAGCGCTGATCGCCGCCGGCGGGCTGCATCCGCCCTCGACCGCGATCACCGTCGACGCCACCGGAGACGTCCCGTCGCACACCCGGGCGCCCTTCGTCGAGGCCACCGAGTACGTCGGTGGCTTCTGGATCATCAACGCCGACGACGAATCCGCCGCCGTGGCATGGGCCGAACAAGCCTCCACCGCAGTGGGATCACGCATCGAAGTCCGCGCACTCCAAGAAGCACCCCAGTAGAGATGTGACAGAAGTCCCCAGTGCACGCACGCTGCCGGACTCGCCGAACCGGGAAAGTGGCCGAGCGCGGCGCATCTCCCGGTTGGGCGACCGGAGCACCACATAGATGCCCGCCGGGGGTAGGTCGCCGCTCGCCCGGCTCGAGAAGGGTTGGCGCGATGTTCGGGAGACTCTGCGAGGGTCTGCGGGACAGAATCTTGAAATCTGTCGAGGCGACGAGCCGGAAAGCCGCACAGATGGATCGGAGCGTAGCCGAGGGGCTTCGAGTAGCCGCCCGCGATATCGGTCGGTCGGACAGAGCTTTCCGTCCGAGTCCGTTCGAGCAGGCGATGCAAACCGTGCGACCGCAGAAGCCGGAGGTGCTGGGCGGGGGGATCAGCATGACCTACCTCGCCACCACTTCGCCGGGTTCCCGGTCGGTGTACAAGCCGGACTATTTCGAGAACCTGCCACTGCTCCAGGGAGACGCAGGGATTCGGCGCCTCAGATATGGCGATCTCAAAGGGTCAGCGCATCACCGCTGCTCAGATGTTCAGCGTAAACCTCGGCAGGACTGCGGTATCCGTGGATCCTGCGGGGCCGGT
>NZ_JBFAHF010000026.1:37359-111198 GCF_040654015.1 Nocardia sp. NPDC050799 | reverse complement strand
GTCCGCGACTACGAAACCCGGCCCGATCACCACGAGGCCATGGTCTACATCGCCATGATCGCCACGCTGTCACGGCGGCTCACCCGCAAGTGACCCAGAGTTCCCAGACGTGCTCTAAGAGGTCGTGGCGTCTTCGGTTCGCCATTCGTGCAGGACACGGGCCTTCTGCTCGTCGATCACCCGACTCAGGTGTGTCGCCTTGGGTAACCCGGAGTAGGCGGCGAACTGTAGTGCCAGCTCATCCATTTCCGCGAAGGACATATCCCGACTCTTCAGGGCGGCGTAGACATGGGAGAGGATCGGAATCGGTGCGTCCTGGAATCCGACACAGGCCACCGTGATCAATCGGCGCTCTTTCCTGCTCAGGCCCGGGCGCAGCCACATTTCACCGAAGACGAAATTGAGAATGCCGGCCCCTTGATACGGATTGTCGCGGTCCGGGGCGAACGCCATACAGTTGACGTCCTTGAAGGACTCCACGCCGCGCGCGAGACGATCCTCCGGATCGCTCGGTGTCACCAGCGGCAGCAAGGGGTCGGGGGCGGGCACCGGTAGTTCACGCTCCCGGTGGATCCGTTCCCACTGCTGGTCGACGACCATATTGAAGCGTGATGCCTTGGGCCACCCCGCGTAGACCGCGAAATGCAGGACCGCTTCGCGCATTTCGGTGATGGAGATATCACCGCTGTTCAATGCCGCATATACATGCTCGATCAACGGCTGTTCGGCGTCGGAATCGGCGACACACGACAGTGTGACGAACCGCCGGTCCCGGCGGCTCAGGGCCGGCCGGGTCCATACTTCGGCGAATACGAAGTCGATCAGGCCGTTGGCCGTTGTCGGGCTCGAATCACCAGGGGGCGCGAAGGTCATCACTTCGGCGAACTCACGCCGGCCTCGCGCCGACCGTCGCGCCGCAGCCGTATCGGTGGTTCCCATATCTGTCGCTTTCATTTGAGGGTGACCCCGGCATCGACCTTGAACTCCATCCCGGTCACGTGGCGGGCTTCATCGGAGATCAGGTACAGCACGGCGTTGCTGATATCGATGGCTTCGGTCATCACCACCGGCAACGCGTTGCCGAACAGCGGGGCCAGATCCGGGCGCTTCTCGGAGAGGAGACCGAACAGTGACTCCGGTGACATACCGGTGGCCACACCGGTCGGATGTACCGTATTGACCCGGACATTCCGCACGGCGAGCTCATTCGCCAGCGCACGGCTCATTCCGACCACACCGTGCTTGGACGCGGTGTACGGAATGTGCAGGGGTGTGCCCTTCAAGCCCGCCGCCGAACTGATGTTGACGATGCTGCCACCACGGTCGACCAGGTGTGGAAGCGCGGCGGCGCAGGTGTTCCACGTTCCGATCAGATTGATGTCGACCACCGTCCGCCACTGTTCGGAGGTGGTCGTATCCCAGGTCGCGGCCGTCAGGACCCCCGCATTGGCGACCGCGCCGTCCAGCCCGCCGAGTTCCGCCACGGCATCGTCGACTGCCGTCGACAGTGCGACCTCGTCGCGTATATCGACCACTGCGGTGACAGCGCGGCGACCGTATTTCTCGACCAGTCGCGCGGTTTCGGCCAGGTCTTCCGGCGTCGACAAGGGGTATTCGAGTTCCGGCAGAGACCGGCAGATATCGATCAGGACGAGGTCGGCGCCTTCTTCCGCCAGGCGTACCGCATGGCTACGGCCCATCCCGCGCGCGGCGCCGGTGACCAGCACACGCTTACCGGCCGCCCGGCCGGGCGGTCGTGAGTTCTCGATCATCGCGTCCTCACAATTTGTTGCAGAAGCCGGCATCGACGGGCATGGCCACACCGGTGATGTACTTGGCCTCGTCCGAGGCCAGAAATGCGATCGCCGCGCTGATGTCCCGCGGTTCCAGCATCGCGACGGGCATCGGGTTCATCAGGTGCGGGCCACCGTCGGGATTGTTCGCCGCCCACTCCATCATCTGGGGATTGACCGCCATCATGGTGTTCACTGCCGTCGGGTGCACTGTATTGACGCGAATACTGTGTGCCGCCAGGTTATTGGCCAGGCACCGCATGATTCCCACGATGCCGTGTTTGGAGGCTGCGTACCCGAGTCCGCCACCGTCGAGTCCACCCATCCCGACCAGGCCTGCCGTGGAACTGGTGAAAACGATGCAGCCGCCGCGACCGCCGGCGATCAGATGCGGAACTGCCGCGCGCGGTGTGGAACGCCCCGGAGAGATTCACGCCGACCACATCGGCCCACTGTTCGAGTTCGGTTTCGATAGGGACCTCGTCGAGCGACAGCGGTGCGATGCCCGCGTTCGCGCAGACGATATCCAGCCGCCCGAATTCGGCAACACCGGCATCGAGAGCGTCACGGAGCCGGGAAAAGTCGCGCACATCGACTACCGAGCCGACCATCCGGCGGCCTGTCGCCTCGACGAGCGCAACCGTTTCCGGGAGTTCCTCCCTACTGGCCATGGGGTAGCTGTTGGACGCGATGTCGGCGCAGATGTCCACGCCGATTATGTCCGCACCCTCGGCAGCCAGCCGGACCGCGTGACTTCGCCCCTGCCCTCGCGCTACGCCGGTGATGAAGGCGACTTTGCCATCCAACGAACCCATCGATCCTCGCTTCGGTGCCGAGCAGATCCGCGTCGCCTCGGTTGCCTCACGAGGAGAGCGCGGCAATATATGTGGACGAAAACTATGGTTGAACTGTGGTAATTTGATTACCACTTGGCGAGAATAACAGTTCCATGTTCGAGAGGGAAGGAATCGGCCGGATTGACCGAACAGCGCGACGCCATCATGGACTCGGCAGTCGGGCAGGGCGAGCAACGCATCCGCGAAGCGGTCATAGCCCTGCTCGAGACCGACGGCTACGACGCGATACAGGTGCGGGAGGTGGCCCGGCATGCCCGGGTGTCGCTCGCCAAGATCTACAAACTGCACGGCACCCGCGACGAACTCATCCTGGCCGCGCTGGACTGGTGGATGCGGGAGAACCGCTACGCCGGCCTGTCGAGCTACACAACCCGCCCCGGCGAGTCGCTGCATACCGCCCTCATGCGCGTACTACGCCCGATCTTCGAACCGTGGGAGCGCCATCCCGGTCTCCTCGTCGCGTACTTCCGCGCCCGCGCCGCAGCGGGCGGCGAGACGTTGATCAGCCATGGACTCGAGGCCGTCGTTCCCCCCGCGATGGCAGCGCTGGCCGATATCGACGCCGAATTCATCCAGGACCTGGATACGATCCTCACCAGCCTGGTGTACGGACTCCTGGGACGCGTCGCCGGCGGCGAAATCGAGGTGACCGCAATCGTGCCCGCGGTCGACCGCGCCGTCTACTGGATGACCACCGGCTACGAAGCCGGCCGCGAACATCGATAACGGCGCGAGCCCCTCTGACCGGCAGCTATACCGCTTCTCTTAGGTTAGGTTTACTTGTGCTAGCGTGCACCTGCTTCCTCGACACAGGTTGTGCATGTCGGCCCACCGTGATCGCTCGAAGCGACACCCGTACCCGACAAGACGAAAGCTGTGGCGAAGGTGAGGATTTCCGTGGGCCGGATCGGTCTCGTGGCCGTCACCGCTGTGCTGGCGAGCGCGCTCGTCGCCTGTGGGCAATCCGAGCAAGTCGACGATGCCGGTGCCGTATCCACCGGCGAGGGCAGTACCACCTACCCCCTCGTTCTCGACAACTGCGGCGAGACGGTCACCGTCGACGCGGCACCGCAGCGGGTTGTCTCGCTGGATCAGGGATCGACCGAGATTTTGCTGTCGCTCGGCCTCGGCGACCGCATGGTGGGAACCGCTTCGTGGACGGATCCCATTCGCGAGAATCTGGCGGCGGCGAACGAATCGGTTCCCCGGCTCGCCGACAACGCACCGACCTACGAGGTCGTCCTGGGTGCCGATCCCGACTTCGTCACGGCCTCGTTCGGCCGCCACTTCGAGCAGGGCGGCGTCGCGGAGCGCGCCCGGTTCGCCGAGACCGGGATCGAGTCGTATCTGTCGCCGACCGACTGCGAGAACGGCGTCAGCATCAACGGTGGCGGGAAGCGCACCACACCGCTTGCGATGGACGCGCTGTACCAAGAGATCCGTGAACTCGCCGCCCTCTTCGATGTGAACGAGCGGGGCGCGCAACTCATCGACGAGCTGCGGGGCCGCGAGACCGCGGCGCTCGCCGGTATCGAGAAGTCCAACGTGTCGATGGGGTTCTGGTTCGCCGATACGAAGAGCCCGTACGTGGCCGGCGGTCTGGGTTCGGCGAACCTGCTCGCCACCACGGTCGGTGCCACCAACGTGTTCGCGGACCTGACCGACGACTGGCCCGCCGTCGGCTGGGAGACCGTCGTGGCACGCAACCCGGATGTTCTCGTCCTCGGCGACCTCCTGCGCAACCGCTTCCCCGGAGATCTGCTCGCCGACAAGATCGCCTTCCTCGAATCCGATTCCGTGACGCGCAACCTCGACGCCGTGCGCAACAAGCGGTACATCGCGCTGCACGGTGCGGAGATGAACCCGTCCATCCGCGCCGTCGACGGACTCGAGAAAGTAGCCGCCGGCCTTCGCGACCTACGGGTGCCCAACTGACCGCCACCCGCGACCGCGCCGATACCGCCGCCCCCGGACCGATTCGGGGGCGGCAGTGGGTCGTCGGGTCGCTGATTCTCGCCGGTGGAGTCGCCGCGCTCACCCTGTCGGTCCTCGTCGCTGTCACCCTGGGCCCGGCGGATATCTCCGCTGTGAACGTCCGCGATGTCCTGCTCAACCACCTCGGTCTCGGCGACATTCCGGTGCGGGCGGCGAAGAACGCGATCGTATGGGAGGAACGCCTCCCGCGTGCGCTGGTGGCTGCCGCGTGCGGCGCCGGGCTCGGAATCTGCGGCGCGATCATGCAGTCGCTGCTGCGCAACCCGCTCGCGGACCCGTTCGTCCTGGGCATCTCGTCGGGCGCGTCGACCGGTGCCGTGATCGTGGGGATCCTCGGCGTCGGCGGCGCCGCGCTCGGTCTGTCCGGCGGTGCGTTCATCGGGGCACTGGTCGCGTTCGGGCTGGTACTGCTGCTCGCCCGCCTGGCCGGCGGCAGTAACGACCGCGTCATTCTCGCGGGAGTGGCCAGTACGCAGCTGTTCTCGGCGCTGACCTCGTTCGTCATCTTCGCGTTCGCGGACTCCGACGAGACCCGCGGTGTGATGTTCTGGCTGCTCGGATCGCTCGAAGGCGTCCGCTGGGACGATGTCAGGCTGTGCGCGGTGGTGGTGCTCCTCGGGACAGCGGTGTGCCGGTACTTCGCGCACGCCCTGGATGCGTTCGCCTTCGGTGACGATGTCGCGGCCTCGCTCGGCATCTCGGTCGGGAAGATCCGGCTCATGCTCCTGGTGGTCACCGCGGTCATCACCGCGACCCTAGTCAGCGTCGCCGGTGCGATCGGGTTCGTCGGGCTCGTGCTCCCGCACGCGGCGCGGTTCCTGCTGGGTCCGCGACACAGCCGGTTGATTCCCGCGACGGCCTTGCTGGGGGCGGTCTTCATGGTGTGGGTGGATGCCGTCTCCCGCGTCGCCTTCGCGCCCACCCCGCTGCCGGTGGGCGTCGGCACCGCGCTGGTCGGTGTGCCCGCGTTCATCGTCATCCTGTCGCGCCGGAGGAGGAAACAGTGACTTTGCACGCGGCTGCCGTCACCTGGAACCGCGGCGGCGCGCTCGTCGTCGACGGAGTCACTGTGACGATGGCGCCGGGCGAAACCCTGGGGCTGCTCGGTCCGAACGGGTCCGGGAAATCGTCACTGCTGCACCTGCTCAACGGTGTCGTGCGCCCGACCGCGGGCGTCGTGACCCTCGACGGCGACGACCTGTCCACCCTGCGCCGCAAGGAGGTCGCGCGCGCGGTGGCCGTCGTGAGCCAGCATGCCGACACCGACCTCGACATCACGGTCGGCGACGTCGTGCGCCTGGGACGCATCCCGCACCGCACAACATTCGGCGGCAATCCGGCCGCCGACGAGGCCGCGGTGACGGCCGCGCTCGAGCACACCGGCCTCACCTCGAAAGCGAACCGGCTCTGGCACCGGCTCTCCGGCGGGGAGAAACAACGCGTCCAGATCGCCCGTGCCCTGGCCCAGGAGCCGCGGGAGCTCCTGCTGGACGAGCCGACCAATCACCTGGACATCCATCACCAGTTGGAGTTGCTGGCGCTCGTCACCCGGCTGCCTGTCACCAGCGTGATAGCCCTGCACGACCTCAATCTGGCCGCCATGTTCTGCGATACGGTGATCGTCTTGAAGGAGGGCCGGGTCGTGGCCGGCGGGAAGCCCACCGAGGTGTTGACCTCCGAACTGATCGCCCAGGTGTACAACGTCCATGCCGAAGTCATCGTCGACGAGTCGAAGGGGCGGCTGTCGATCCTGTTCGAACCGGGTCCGGTTGCCGTCGCCGCGCGCTGACGACCGGCAGGCCTCGGCGGTGGCGGATACGACAGCACGGACTCGCCGGCCGCGTGGCCCCCGGTGGTCGCTGCTGACCGGCTTGGCGGCTGCGACCCCGACGGTCCGGCTGCTGGTCCTGACGCAACTCGCGTTCAATATCGGCTTCTTCATGGTGTTGCCGTACCTGTCGGTGCACCTGACGGAGGATCTCGGTCTGCGGGCGGCGTTCGTCGGCGTGGTGCTCGGGCTCCGCACCTTCTCCCAGCAGGGCCTGTTCTTCATCGGCGGTTCGCTCGCGGATCGGTGGGGCGTGAAGCCGGTGGTCCTGGCCGGGTGTGTGTGCCGGATCCTCGGCTTCGTCGGGTTGGCCTGCGCCGGGTCGGTGCTCGGGATCGTGGTGGCAACCATCCTGACCGGGTTCGCCGGCGCGCTGTTCTCGCCGGCTGTCGAGTCCGCCCTGGCCACCGCCGCGGGGAGCGCCGAGAACGGTGGCGGCTCCCGGACGGATGCCTTCGCCCTGTTCGCGGTATGCGGTCAGATCGGCGCGTTCGCCGGCCCGCTGCTCGGTTCGTTGCTGCTGGCAGTCGACTTCTCCGTCGCATGCCTGGTCGCGGCGGGCCTCTTCGGCGCGATCCTGGTCGTCCATCTGCGCCGGCTTCCCGCACACCCCGGAGCCCACGCCGCCGACGGGTGGCTCGACGGCTGGCGGGAAGTGGTCGCGAACAGGACCTTTCTCCTCTTCGCCGTGGCGATGAGCTCCCAGCTGGTGGCCTACAACCAGCTGTACCTGCTGTTGCCCCTGGAGATCGAACGCGCCTGGGGTTCGCAGGCCCCGCTGGGCTGGTATTTCGCCCTGGCTTCGGTATTCGTCGTCCTCGCCCAACTGCCCATTACGCGACGGGTGCGCACCGCCGCGGCCCTGCCCGCGGGCCTGACCGTCATGGCCGCCGCATTCGTCGTGATGGCGCTCCTCGCGCCGGCGCAACTCCATGGTCTGCCCGCGCTGATCCCCGCCGCCGCGTTCGCCCTACTCCTGGCCCTCGGACAGATGATCACCATGCCCGTCGCCCGAGATCTGGTGCCGCGTCTCGCCGCCGAGCGCCGCCTCGGGTCGTATTACGGGCTCCTCGCCTCCATCGGCGGACTCGGTGTACTGGTCGGCTCGGTGATCATCGGCGCCCAGATCGACGCGATGCCGACCACCACCGGCTGGGGACTCGCCGCGCCGTGGTGCGCGGTCGCCCTGGCTCTCCTCGGGAGCGCGCTGTTCCTGATACTGCCGCTGCGCTCACGCAGCGCCGGCCCGGACGCGGCTGTCGAGTCAGCAGGGTGATGCCGGCGGCGACGATCCATGCGATCCAGCCGAGCCATCCCGTCGAAATCACGCATGGGGACAGTGCCGCAGTGCCGAGGCGTGCACCGCGGCCGAAACCGCCCCGGAGATCACCGATTGAACCCGCGACCTCCGGGTACGTCGCAGATATCCACCCGTACCGAACATTCGGAGGTAGATATCGTGGCCGAGAAGCAGACTGGTCCCCGGGAAGGACTGGAAGGCGTCGTCGAAGGCGTGAAGGGCAAGGCCAAGGAAGTGGGCGGCACGCTCCTCGACAACAAGGACCTACGCGACGAAGGCATCGCCCAGCAGGACAAGGCCGAAGCGCAGCGTGAGGTCGCGGAGAAGGAAGCCGAAGCCGAGAAGGCACGCTCCGAAGCCGACGTACAGGAAGCACGGCAGCGGTCACATCAGGGGCGGTAGCGGCAGTTCCGCCGGCGGTGTCCCGAGCGCCTTCCACACGGCCCGCCGACCACCGAACACCTGACGGCGGCCGCCCGGAGATCTCCGGGCGGCCGCCGTTGTCCGGTCGCCGTCGCGAGCGATTCCGATCAGGTATCCGAAGCGATTCGCGAGGGCCGTCCGGATCTGCGGCCCGCCTCTTCCCGGTCCGAGCGGCTACGGATGCGGGTGGGCTCCGAACAGCTGCCACATCCGATTCAGCATCTCGGTACGCCGCGTACCTGTCGGCCAGGCATGGCTGCCGCCGCGGTAGACGCGCCACAGCACCTGACTACCGGACGCGCAGTCCCAGCCGGTTCGAATCCTTGACCTCGGTCCCGCCGTCGGGTTGCTCGTTCTGGCAGGGACGGTTTTCCCAACTGGCTGTCGTACCCCGGGATTTCGGAACGCCCACGGGCAGGCCACGGCGAAACGAACCCGGTTCGGTCACCGCGAGTGGCCGCCGACGCCCGGAGACTTCGCGGCGAAGGTCCGGCCCCGACCGGAGGCCGGACCTTCGCGACTCAGCGGCGGACGCGCCGCCAGCTCCAGGACCGGCCTCCGGCCCCGGCACGCGCGCCCGTACCGAATCCCGCGAGGTGCAGGGCGATCAGCAATAGCCCCAGGGTAACGAGGGTGCCACCGGTGATGGAGTCACCGAGGTCGGCATCCGTCAGATCGAAAAGGAGCGCGAGACCGAACGCGACGGCAGCGGCAATGGCGAGCATGAGTACCTCCTGATGTTCCACCGGAATCGACGACACCCGAGCGGGCTCGCCGAGTTCCTATGTCGCGCATACCCGCAAAACGCCCCGGCACACCGTGGGTGCCGGAATCACCTGGCGCCTGCTACGCGGTGGGCTCGTCCACTCCGAAACGGGCGGCCAGGTCGTCCCGTTGCCGCCGGAGGAATTCCGCGTCCACCACCGCTCCGTGTCCGGGCACGTACACCGCGTCCGCGCCACCCAGCTCGCGCAACCGGTCGAGCGCGGCGGGCCACCGCGTCCCGACGGCGTCGGGACCGGCCTGCGGCTCGCCCGACTCCTCGACGAGGTCACCGCAGAACACCACGGTGGGGTCGCCGGGCACCACGACCGCGAGATCGTGCCCGGTATGCCCGGGGCCGATCCGGACCAGCAGAATATCGCGACCGGCGCCGCGCCCCAGCGCGGTCACATCCCTGACGTACTCGCCGGGCCGGACGAGCGCGTCGGCGGCCGCCCGGGCCGCCGCCGGGTCGAGCCCATTGTGCACGGCGTCGGCATATAACTCCCCTCGCCCTTCCCGGTACAGCGCCTGCGCGCCGGCTGCGGCGAAGATCGGCACGGGGCCGAACGCCGCCGCACCGAAGACATGGTCGAAGTGATGATGGGTCAACGCGATACCGGTGACGGCCCGGCCCGCCAGCCGCTGCGCCCGGTCCCGCACCCGGGCGCCCTCCTCGAGACTCGACCCGGTATCGACCACGAACGCGAAGTCCTCCCCCACGATCAATCCGGCCGTGCAGTCCCATACCGGCAACCGGCATCGGCCCACTCCCTCCGCGAGCGGCTCCCACCCCAACTCTTCCCACGTCACCGTCATACCGAAACGCTAGCGGCCGGCCCCGCAGCGGGGAACGCGACGAGCGGCACGAGCGACGGCGCGGCACGCCCCGAGCGTGACCGAGCACTCGGACGAAAAGTCCATCCAGTCTCTATAACATTCCATATGGACTGTTAAAGTGGGAGGAATGAGCCAAGCAGTGGAAACCACGCCCGGCCGGGCGGGCCGCCGGGAATGGGCGGCGCTGGCCGCGCTGGTCAGCGTGGTGCTATTGCTCGCCATCGACGGAACCGTGCTCTACCTCGCGGTACCGGCGCTGACCGCCGATATCCGGCCGAGCGCGACACAACTCCTGTGGATCGGCGATATCTACGGATTCGTGCTGGCCGGGCTGCTCATCACCATGGGCAATCTCGCCGACCGGATCGGGCGCAAACGTCTCCTGCTGATCGGCGCCGGCGCGTTCGGCGCCGCCTCCGTCCTCGCCGCACTGGCGCCGGACGCCGAAACCCTCATTGCCGCGCGGGCGCTGCTCGGGGTGGCCGGGGCGACGCTGATGCCGTCGACCCTGTCCATCGTGCGTGCCGTGTTCACCGATCCGCGGCAGCGGACGACGGCGATCGCCGTATGGTCGGCCGGCGCCACCGCCGGCGCGGCGGCCGGGCCGCTGGTCGGTGGTCTGCTGCTCGAGCATTTCTGGTGGGGTTCGGTGTTCCTCATCAATGTGCCGGTCATGGCCGTCGTCCTGGTGGCGGGCGCGCTCCTGTTACCGGAATCCCGCGGCGCCGGCGCACATGCGGTGGACTGGCCGTCCTCGGTGCTGTCCATCATGGCCATCATGCCGCTGGTCTACGCGGTGAAACACTGGGCCGGAACCGGGCTCGACCCGACGGTTGCGGTGGCGGCGCTGATCGGGGTGGCGGGTGGCCTGCTCTTCCTGCGCAGACAGTCGCGGCTGGCCCTTCCACTGGTGGATATCTCACTGTTCCGGATGCCCGCGTTCAGCGGTGCCGTGCTCTCCACCGCACTGTCGATCTTCGCGTTCCTCGGGCTGCTGTTCTTCTTCTCCCAGTACCTGCAACTCGTCCGCGGGTACGGCCCGCTGCAGGCCGGGCTGGCCGAACTGCCGACGACGCTGGCTTCCCTGGCCGTGATCGCCGTGGTCGGCGTACTGGTGGCCCGGTTCGGGGCCGGGCGGACGATCGGCGGTGCGTTGCTGGTGGCCGCCGTCGGTCTCGCCGGGATCGGCTGGGCCGCCACCTCGTCCGGTTTCTGGGGTCTCGGTATCGCGCTGGCGGTTCTGGGTCTCGGTGTCGGCGTGGCCATGACGCTGTCGACGGACGCGGTGGTCACCGCGGTGCCCAAGGAGCGGGCGGGCGCCGCCTCGTCCATTGCCGAGACCGCCTATGAAATGGGCGGCGCACTGGGTATCGCGGTACTGGGTTCGATTCAGCTGGCGCGGTACCGCGCGAATCTGGAACTCGGGCCCGGCACCGATCCGGGTGCGGCCGCCGCGGCCCGGGATTCGCTCGCGGGCGCGGCGGGGGTCACGGGTGATTCCGATATCTTCACCCGTGCGGCACATGCCTTCACCACCGCGCTGCAGTCCACGTCGTATCTCGCGGCGGCCCTGCTCGTGGTCGCGGGCGTGCTGGCCTGGCGCGTCATCCCGTCGCACCGGCCCGCCGCGGACAAGGAGCAGCATGAGCCGGTCTGACCAGGGCCTCACCCGAGACAAGGAGCGCACCCGGCTGGCCGTGCTGGAGGCCGCGGAACGGATGTTCGCCGAACGCGGCGGCCGGGTGAGCCTGAGTGATATCGCCGCGGCCGCCGGCGTCACGAAAGGCGGTCTCATGCACCACTTCCCGAACCGGGACGCATTGCTGGCCGGGGTCACCGAACATCTGATCGCGAAAGTGTGGACCGAGATACACGAGTGCATCGACCTGTCCGAGAACCGGCCCGGGAAGTTCACTCGCGGCTACGTCCGCGCACTGACCAGCGGTAGCGAATCGGTCGCGCGGGCGTTCAGCCCGACCGGCCTGGTCGTGACCCTGGGTACGGTCTCCGGCCTCGAGGAACTCTTTGCCGACGACGCGCGGCGGCTGGACGAGGCGTTCGCCGGCGACGGTCTCGCCCCCGGTACGACGTCGGTGATCCGCTTCGCGGCCGAGGGGCTGGCCACCGCGGTCAACAGTCCCTATCTCACCGCCGACCGCCTCGAATCGGCACGCACCGAACTGCTCGCCATGACCGAGACCGCGGCACCGGACAACGGGTGAACCCGCCGCGCGCGTAGGTTCATCAGGATGATCGGGGGGCCGACCCGGTACCAGCGCAGCGGTAGGGTCACCCCGGCCCTCGGCCGTCCGAGCGCGGCACAGCGGTCGTAACGTACCGGGTATGACTGATCTGCGGGCCGCTGAGCGCAGCGGCGGGCCGGCACTGCGCGGACGGGCGGTCGGGATCGCCGCGGCGGCCGGGCTCGCCGCCGCGATGGGTGTGGGACGCTTCGTGTTCACGCCGTTGCTGCCCATCATGACCGCTTCGACGGGGATCAGCGCCGGCGCCGGCGCAGTGATCGCGACCGGCAACTATGCCGGCTACCTGTTCGGTGCGGTGTTGCTGACACGGCGACCGCAACTGAGCCTGCGTTCGACATTCCTGGCGTGGTCGGTGGTGCTCGTCGCCAGTGAGGCCGGGATGGCGGCGACCGCGCAGGTGGCCGTGGCGACCGGGCTCCGGTTCGTGGCGGGGGCGGCCAGCGCGGCCATCTTCATCGCCTGCGCGGCCACGGTGGCACACCACCGCCGGGAGGGTGCCTCACCGGGCGTGGCGTTCGCGGGGGTCGGTCTCGGGATCGCTATCTCCGGTGTCTACACCCTGCTCGCGGCACCGCATCTGTCGTGGCAGGGTCTGTGGCTCGGGTCGGCGGTGCTCACCGCGCTGCTGCTCGCTCCGGCCTGGTTATTGGATATCCGTTCCGAATCCGGGCCGGCCGACAGCGTGGGCGATACCGCGATGGACCCGGGGCGTGCCGGTACCGGGCAGGCGCGGCGGGCGTGGCGGCTGCTCCTGGGTTCGTACTTCGCCGAAGGAGTCGGCTACATCATCATCGGCACCTTCCTGGTGGCCGCGGTGGCCGGAACCGGGAGTTCGTCGGCGGGCGCACTGGTGTGGACGCTCGTCGGACTGGCCGCGGCGCCCGCCACCCTGGCCTGGCACCGCATCGCGCGCCGGATCGGGACCGGGCCCGCGCTGGTCACGGCTCTCACGGTGCAGGCCGCGGGCGCCGCGGTCGCCGCGGCCTCGAACAGCGTGGCCACCGCGGCGGTCGCCGCGGTCGCGTTCGGGGCCACCTTCATGGGCGTGGTGGTACTCACCCTCGACTACGCCCGCCGGCTGCACATCCCGCGCGCCGCGGCGACGCTGACCGCGGTGTACGCCATCGGGCAGGTGCTCGGTCCGCTGCTCGTGGTCCCGGTCGTCGGCCGCTCCTTCGCCACCGCGTTCACCGTCGCGGCAGTGGTCATCGCGATATCGGCGATACTGGCGTTCGCCGCCGCCCGGGCCCGACGCGCTCCCCGATAAGACGCCGGCCGGTCGGCGGTACTGCGAGCACGAGTGGTCGTCTCGCGATCAGATCCCGCGGCCGGTGCGCTGCTGGAGTTCGTCGATCAGCTGTGACGCCTGCGCCTTGGTCAGCCCCTCCGGCACCTGCTGCCCGGCCTCCTGCGCCAGGGTGTGCAGATAGGACTCCTGCGGGCCGGTCATCGGTTCGTCACCGGTAGTCCACTGGTCCCGGTCCTTTTCCGGCTGCTGCTGCACCATTGCCGCTCCTCTCCACGGTAGAACGAGTGTTCGAAGCCGGCGTACCCGGATCGACCGGCTTCAACCACGCCTCCACAGCGACCCGTCCGCGATCGGGCGGCGGCAGCCACGGCCGGCCCGGCCGCGACGATGCGCCCGCTCGTCCGGAGCCGAGCACACCGGTCCGGTGTGTTCCGGCCGGAGCGCGGCACGCACCGGTCGGCTGCCCCGGCACCGAGCCTTCGCGCCGGGGCACCGGCACTGGGAACATCGCCGGTCACCACCGCGGCCGTTCGGGTAGTGTCCGCGCTTCCTGTCGTTGCCCGAACCGCCGAATGTGAGGTTGCTCTTCCAGATGACGAATACCGACAACGACCGGGCACGGCGCGAATTCGCATTGCAGGTGTTCGGGCATATGCGCGCGGCAGGGATCACCGATGTCTCCTACGACACCGACGAATTCGCCGTCCGATACGACGGCGGCGACGCTGTCCTGCATCTCGCGAACCTCTTCACGGAGACGCGCGACCGATCGCCGGAGGAAACGCGGGAGTGGCTGACCCGCATCGTGCCCGCGCTGGTGACGCCCGCGGCCCCACCCGAGAGCTGGGAGGAGGTACGCCCGCTGTTGCGGCCGGTCCTGCGGCCGTCGACCTACGCACTGGAGGACGAGGGTTCACGGATACGGCGCCCGCTCTTCCCGTTCGTGGACGAGTTGCTGGCCATCGACTACCCGGATGTCATCGGCTTCCCCGACGAGACGAAGCTCGCCGAATGGGGCGTCACGGCGAACGAAGCGTTGACGGTGGCCCGGGAAAACCTGGCCGCGGTGGTGCCGATGGCGGAACTACCCGGCGACGGCATCGTGAAGATAGCGGTCGACGAGGCCGACTACCTGTCGTCGTGGATCCTGGTGCCGGATTGGCTGCTCGTCTCGACGACGAACTTCGAGTATCCGCCGGTCGCGTTCATCCCGGATCAGCAGAGCCTGCTGATCGTTCCCGGCGATCCGGAGTTGCTGTCCGAGGCCTTCGAAGCGGTCGAACAGGAGTACCGGGAGGCGGCACGGCCGCTCTCGCCCCAGGGGTACACCCTCGACGAATCCGGCCTGGTGATTCCCCTGGACCGGGTGACCACCGCGAACGACGCCGAAGCCGCCCGGGCCCGCGCGGTGCTGGCCGGGGCGGAATACCACGCCCAGCAGCAATGGCTCGAGGAGCGCTATCGCGACGACCTGGAGGCGATCTACGTGAGCAGCCTGATGGTGGCCGAACGCGAGGACGGCATCCATACCGTCACGGTCTGGGGCGAGGGTGTCGATGCCGCCCTGCCGGTGGCCGATCTGCTCGCATTCGCCACCGACGACGAACGGACCATCATGGTGCCGTTCGACACCGCCGTCGATCTCACCGGAATCACTCCGATGCCCGGTATCCACCCGCCGCGCTTCCGCACCGGCGGATGGCCCGATCCCGCGGTGTTCGAGCGTCTCACGGAGGCCGCGGTCGCGTTCTGACAGCGGCGAAACGCCGGCGGTGGCCGGGAGATCGGTCCGGCGGCACCCGCTCACTCATTCCCGGAGTCCGGAACGGATCACGTTCTTCAATACCTTGCCGACTTTCGAGCGCGGTAGATCCGGCCAGATCTCCACCTGCTTGGGCGCTTTGACGCTGCCGATGCGCTGCTTGACGAACGAGATCAGTTCGTCGGTGGTCACCGTGTGCCCCGGCCGTAGGCGCACCACCGCGGTGACTCGTTCACCCCATTTCTCGTCGGGCAGGCCCACCACCGCGCTCTCGGCCACCGCGGCGTGCGCGAGGACGGCCTGCTCGACTTCGGCGGAGTAGACATTGAATCCACCGGTGATGATCATGTCCTTGGCGCGGTCGACGACAAAAAGGAAATTGTCCTCGTCCAGATAACCGATATCACCGGTATGGTGCCAGCCGTAGGCGCTGACTTCCGCTGTCGCGGCGGGGTTCTCGTGGTATCCGTCCATCACCAGCGGGCCGCGCACCACGATCTCGCCGCGTTCGCCGGGCGGCAGGAGCGTGCCCCGCTCGTCCATGATGGCGACCGTCGTCAGTGGCGTGGGCCGGCCGGCCGAGGCGAGACGCTCGGTGGCGACCGAGCCGTCGGACCGGAAATGATCGGCCGGTGCGAGGGTGGCGATCATATTCGGTGCCTCGGTCTGGCCGAACAACTGTCCCAGGACGGGGCCGATGCGCGCCAGTGCCTCTTCGAGCCGGGTCGGCGACATCGGTGCGGCGCCGTACCACAGGCAGCGCAGCGACGACAGATCGGTGCGATCGAGGTCGGGGTGATCGAGCAGGCCGTAGATCACCGTCGGGGGCAGGAACGCGTGCGTGATCCGGTGTCGCGCGGCGAGGGCGAGGAACTGCCCGATATCGGGCGCCGGCATGATGACGATCTCACCGCCGAGGCCGAGGATCGGGAAGGTGAGCACGCCCGCCGAATGGGTGAGCGGCGCGAGGGCGAGGTAGCGCGGGCGATCGCCGAACGGATAGCTCATCAGCGCCAGCGCGGTCGAGGTCATCATATTGAGCTCGGTCAGCCGCACCCCCTTCGGCCGGCCGGTGGTCCCGCCGGTACCGGCGAGCATGCACAGCCCGTCCGCCGGGCGCCGGCGCATGTCGGGTTCGGCGCGGTGCGCGGCCAGCCATGTATCGAACGCGATCGCGCCCTCGGTGTCGCCGTCCAGGCAGACCAGCCACTCCAGCCGAGGTAGGTGGTCGCGGATGCGGGCCACCAGGCCGGCGAAGCTCTTCTGGAAGAAGAGCAGCCGGCAGCCGAACAGGTCGAAGAGCTGACGGTTCTCCTCGGCCTCGTTGCGCGGGTTGACCGGGCACCACACCGCGCCGGCGCGCGATATGCCGAAGACACAGGTCAGGGCGAGCGGGTCGTTGGCCGACAGGACCGCGACCCGGTCACCGGCCTCGATCCCGGTGCGCTGCAGGGCGCCGGCGACGGCCACCGAATCGTCATATACCTCGCCGTAGGTGCGTGTTGTTCCGCCGGAGGTGAGGCAGGGGGCCTCGCGGCCGAGCGAGGCCCCCTTGTCGAGATAGTCCGCGAGTCGCATCGACGGCCTCAGCGGTGCACCGTGACGATGGGATCGAGGACGAGCCCGAACGCGCGCAGCGTGCCGAGCAGTTCTCGATGCCCGAATGCCTGACAGCTCGAGGCGAACCCGGTCATCCGCGGGGCCTGCTGGAGCAGGGCGGCCGCGGCATGGGCGTTGAGCAGCGCGGTCTGCTTGTAGTTGCAGTTGCCGTGGATCAGGCAGTGTGCCCGGCCCAACGGCCCGGAGGCGTACACCGAGTCGAGCGAGGTGTTGATCCGCGGATTCTCCCGCGGCGGCATCTCACTACGGATGGCGGCGGACTGTTCGTCGATGATGCGGTACTTCTCCGCCTCCGGCTTCCCGTCCATCTGCGCCAGGGCCGCCGCGACCAGTTGGGGCACACCGAGCATCAGCGGGCGGTTCATGACGCCGCCGAGCGCACGCACATTCGCGACCCGTGGATCGTTCTTGAACCACACCGGATGCGAGGTACCGCCCCATGGCAGTGCCAGGCCCAGTTCGTGCTGTCCGGGCACCACCACCTGGTAGAGCCCTTCGTCCACCGGCCACTCCACGTATTCGTTCTGCTCGAGGTAGTAGGCCTCGGCGAAAGCGGCATTGGTGAGGATCGTGTTGGTGGAGGCGACGGTCGGGTGCCCTTTCCAGAACACCTCGATATCGAGGGTATCCAGGCCGGGGTTCTCCAGGCAGATATTGGCGGCGATCTCACCGATGGTGTACATCTGCGCCAGGCCGGGGGTGAGCAGTAGTCCACGGGAGGCGAATTCGGCGCCGTAGCGTTCCTGGGCGTCGATCATCCAGTTCTGCTCACCGTTGGTATCGGTGTAGTGCGCGCCGATCTCCAGGCACGCCTCGACCACCGGATGCCCGTACCGGGCGAACGGACCCACCGTGTTGAGCACGACCCGCGCGCCGCGGAACGCGTCGGCCAGTGCCGCGCTCGTGTGCTCGACCTCGACGATCTCGTGGTCCACGGTGTCGATACCGGGCACCGCGTCGACCGCCGCTTTCAGCCGCGCGTGGTCGCGGCCCGCGGCCAGGAAGGGAATACCGTACTCGCGCAGGTATTCACAGATCAGCCGGCCGGTGTAGCCGGACGCGCCGTAGACGACGACCTGTTTATCGGTTGGCATGGTGGTGTTCTCTCCTCGTCATCGGATGAAAGGTGGGTGGTGGGCCGGACGGGGCTGCCGCTACATGCCCATTCCCCCGTCGACCGGCAGTCCGGCACCGGTGATGAATTTCGCCGCGTCGGAGGCGAGGAATACGACCGCGTCCGCCATATCGTCGACCTGGCCCAGCCTGCCCAGCGGCGTGAGTTCGGCCACCGCCTGCGCCGCCGCCTCCGGGGAGGGGAACAATCCCAGTTCGGCGCAGTCGACCGCGAGTTTGTTGCCCATCGCGGTGGGGGTCAGGGCGGGATAGATCGAGTTGACGCGCACGCCGTAGCCGAGCTTCCCCGACTCCGCGGCGGCCACCCTGGTCAGCCGGTCGATACCCGATTTGGTGGCCGAATAGACGCTGATCCCGGGAAACGCGATCGTCGCGGCGACCGAAGCGATGTTCACCACGGCCCCGCCACGCCCGGCGGCCCCGCCCGGCCGCATGGCCCGGAACGCGTGTTTGATCCCGAGCGCGGTGCCGAGCAGATTGACATCGAGCATGGTGCGGGCCTGGTCGGGATCGAGATCGACCAGCAGGCTGGTGACCTCCACGCCCGCGTTGTTGACCACGATGTCCAGCCCACCCAGCGCGCCGACGGTCGTGGCCACCGCGCGTTCCCACGCACCGTCGTCGGTGACGTCCAGCGAGACGAATTCGGCCCGGCTCCCCTGCGCCCGCAGTTTCTCGACCATCGTGGCGCCGCCGTCGGCGTCGATATCGGCGATCGCCACCGCCGCGCCGGCCTCGGTCAGCGCTTGGGCCATGCCCGCGCCCAGGCCGCGCGCACCCCCGGTGACCAGCGCAGCCCGTCCGCCCAGGTCGTAACTCGTCATTTCCGTTCCTCTCTCGAAAGCAGCCGACACTGTGATCTGAACCACAAAACCGATGTGGTGTGTCGCATGACACAGTAGGGCGATATCTTGACAGTCGTCAAGAAAAATCTTGACAGTCGTCCAAAGATCGGAAGTCGTCGTACGCTTACACTCAGGAGAAGCCGGGCAGGTGAGATCCGAACCGAGAAGAATGCAAACGAGTGACACAGGCCGCTGATCCCAGATCCCGCATAGATGAGCGCGCTCGCGACAAGTTCGCGGCGAAGCGCACCGAGCTGGCACTGGCCACCCTGCACACGCTCGCCGAGCGTGGCTACGCCCGTACGAGCCTGCGCGAGATCGCGCAGAACTCCGAATATTCCCATGGGGTCCTGCACTACTACTTCCGCGACAAGATCGACCTGCTCGTGCATGCCGTCCGGCAGTACGAGGCGGTCTGCGTAACCCGCTACGACGAGGTCATCGCCTCCGCGCACGACGCCGAGGAGCTGCGCGCCGAGTTCATCGCCACGTTCTCGACCACGCTCGTGGCCGACGCCGCCATCCACCGGCTCTGGTACGACCTGCGCAATCAGAGCCTGTTCGACGATTCGTTCCGCGACGACGTACTCGAGATCGAGGCCCGCCGCGAGGACATGATCTGGCGGGTCGTCTCCCGCTACTGCGAACACCGGGGCAGCGACCCCACGCTCACGCCCGCCGTCGCGTACACGACCATCGACGGGATCTTCCAGCGCGCGCTGCTCCACCAGCTGGCCGGGCGAACCGACGGCGCCGAGACCGTACGCGAGCAGCTGGATTCGATATTCGACCTGCTCGGCGCCCCGCGGTAGCGCAAACGAGCCGGCGCCGAGTGCGCTCCTACATCAGCGCGAGCAGATCCTCGATCCGGTCCAGCTGACCGGCGACGTCCTCGAAATGCACCGAGAGATAGACACCGTCGACGTGCTCGCCGAGGCCCAGCAGGCGATCCCGGCATTCCGGCGGCGTACCGATCACCGCGAACCTGTCGAGCAGGTAGGTCTCGATATCCGGCCGGTCGGCGAATAACGTGGCATTACTGGTGTTCCCGGCTTTTCCGTGGGCGGCGTAGTCGTAGTGCCGATACCGCTCGGTGAGGACATCCTGGAACTGCGTGGGCACGTTCTTACCGGCGAAGGTCGATGCGAACGCGAAATGCGACGCGCTGACCGCCCGCGGGACGAAGGCGCGCCGGAGCCGATCCACCTCCTCGCCGGTGCGCCCGACCGCGAGCCGCACGGAGGCCCAGATCTCGATTCGCCCGCGGTCGGCGGCCCGTTCCTCTCCTGCCGCGCCGGCGAGCTCGCCCAGGGCGCACGGATCGGTCCCGACTCCGGCGATGACCCCGTCGGCGACCCGGCCCGCCATCCGCGCGGCCGCCGGACCGCTCGCGGCGACCAGCGTGGGTACCGCGGGGACAGCGGCCCGGAAGGAGACCAGGTCCTGTTCGAAGTCGCCCAGTGCGGCGGGTTCGAGCCCGAACGTGCGGACCGCGGAATCGCCGCGCCCCATCCCGAGCCGGAATCTTCCCGGATAGGCGGAGTCGAACGTGCGCGCGGCGCCGGCGTGGACCGACCAGTGCCTGGTCACCGGATTGGTGACACTGGTCGACACCGTGAGTGTGGAGGTGGCCGCCAGCGCGTCACCGCAGGCGGCGTACAACTCGCCGTAGTTCGGTGAATCACCGATACCGAGTCCCCAGATTCCCAGCGCTTCCGTGCGACGCGCGACCGCGCGGGTCAGTTCCGGCCGCAGCGGAAGCCAATTGATGCAGAGCCGCATGAGCGCTCCTCCAGCTCGAAGAGATGAGAGTGGCCGACGCATCTTTCCTGCGCCCGCGCGGGCCCGGCCGGACGCACCGGCGACCGGGGGCCGATGACCGACCGGGGTCGGCAGCGGTGGCCGCGGGCGATCCGGCTCGCTCACAGCTGCCACCTTCCGCTGAAGGTCACGGCCGTACCCGCGGTGAACGCCGCCTTGGCGGCGGGCGCGTCGGTCGCGAAATTGACGAGCTGAGCGACGTTCTCGGCGGCCACGGCCTCCCGGAACGTGCGCTGATGGGCGTGGTCGAGCAGCGCCTTGTCCAGACGCAGGGCCACCGGCGCTGCCGCGGCGAGTTCCCGGGTCAACCGGGCCACCACCTCGTCCATTTCGCCGTCGCCGACCAGCCAGGTCACCAAGCCGAGTTCGTATGCTTCACCCGCGCTGAGCATTTCCGCGAAATAGGCCAGTCGCTTCGCCGTGTGCAGGCCGACGAGCCGTGGGAGCAGCCACGACGCTCCGGTGTCGAGTGACAGACCGCGTCGCGCGAAGATCTGCGAGAAGCGGGACCGGCGGGTCGCGACGACGAAGTCCGCACACAGTGCCAGACTCCAGCCCGCTCCGACCGCCACCCCGTCGACCGCGGCCAGCACCGGGATGGGCAGTTCGTGCAGGGCGATGAGCGGGGCGGTGATCCGGTCCATGCGGTCCAGCGGATGCCGCTCCCCGCCGGTACCGGAGCCCAGATCGGCACCGGCACAGAAATCACCGCCGGCGCCGGTGACCACCAGAACCCGCGCCTCGGACGCGGCCACCGCCGCCACCGCCGCGCCGAGTTCGGACCAGTGGTCCGGCGTCAGGGCGTTTTTGGTCGCGGGGCGGTCGAGCGTGAGGGTCGCGATCCCGTTCTCGACCGCGAGTCGTACGGGGGCATCCGGCGGCGGGGCTGTCATGCCCGGAATTCAAATCGCGCGCGCCTCATCGGGCAAAGACTCGTTTTCGAAGGGACCTATCGGTGATCCCTATGCCCCCGCGGCGGCCGGTATCCGGCGGCCGGTATCCGGCGGCCACACCGGGACCGCCGCGGCGGGAGGGCAACAGTGTGACCCTTGACATATCCGGAACCAGCCTCGATGATTGCCGTCAGCAGAAGTTGATTTCGCTGAGTCGAATTTTGGAGCGAATGTGTCCGATACGCACACCGTCACCGACGGCCCGCCCGAAAGGCCGGGAGCCCACCCCGAACAGGCGCGGACAGCCGACAAGATCCGGATCGAAGGCCTCGACTACCGCTACCGGCCCCGCGGCCGCGAAGAGGTCGTGGCGCTCGCGGACGTGGATCTGACCGTGCGGCACGGCGAATTCCTCTCCGTGGTCGGTCCCTCGGGTTGCGGGAAATCGACTCTGCTGCGGGTGATCGCGGGGCTGCAGCAGCCGACCGCGGGCCGCGTCCGCCTGCACCAGGAGAATCCGGCGAGACCGCTGGTCGCGCCGGTGTTCCAGGAGTACAGCATCTTTCCGTGGCGCACCGTCGAGGACAATGTGCGCCTCGGCCTGGACGCGGCCGGTGTCGAACGCCGTGCGGCCCGGGACCGCGTACACGGCTGGCTGGAGCGGGTCGGGCTCCGCGGCTTCGAGAAGGCCTTCCCCGGCAACCTGTCGGGCGGGATGAAGCAGCGGGTGGCCCTCGCGCGGGCCTTCGTCGTGGAACCGGAGATCCTGCTGATGGACGAGCCTTTCGCCGCCCTCGACGCGCAGTTGCGCAAGGTACTGCAGGAGGAGCTGATCTCGATCGTCCGCGAACACCAGTACACGGTCTTCTTCGTCACGCACAACCTGGACGAGGCGATCCTGCTCTCCGACCGGATCGCCCTGATGTCGGCCCGGCCCGGCCGCATCCAGCAACTCATCAACGTCCCCTTCGGGCACCCGCGTAAGCCCGAACTGCGCCAGGACCCCGAGTTCGTCCGGCTGGAGGAAGACCTGTGGTCCAGGTTGCGCGGTGAGGTGCACGTCGCGACAGGAGGAACCCGATGACCGACCGTACGACGCAATCGGACACCGCTACGCAGGACCGATGGATCGAGCGCGTACCGGAGAACCGGACCCGCTCGGCGCACGAGCAGGCACGACGTGACCTGATCCTGCGCATCCTGCTCGGACTCCTCCTGCCGGTCGGGGTCTTGATCGCCTGGGAGCTCTCGGCCCGGGCCGGGTGGATCGACGCCCGCTTCTTCAGCCATCCCACCGCGGTGGCGAACAAAGCGTTCGCCGACGCCACCTCCGGCATGCTGTGGAGTGAACTGCGGGTCACCGTGGGCCGGCTCCTGACCGGCTACGTGCTCGGCACGCTGGCCGGGATCGTGGTGGGTCTGGCCATGAGCCAATCCCGGGTGCTGCGCTGGATGCTCGAACCGCTCGTGCGCGGTCTGTACGTCATACCCAAACTGGCGCTGCTACCGCTGTTCCTACTGGTCTTCGGCCTCGGCGAGATGCCCAAGCTCGTGTTCATCGGGCTCGGCACCTTCTATATCGTCGCCTTCACCACGCTCTCGGCCGCCATGATGATCCCCACGGCCTACCATGAGGTGACCAGGTCCTACGGGCTCTCCCGCGCCCAGCGGTTCCGCTGGATGATCATTCCCGCCTGCCTGCCGCAGATCGTCTCCAGTCTCAAACTCGCCTCGGGCATCTCGATGCTGCTGGTCATCGCCGTCGAATTCGTCAACGCCAACAACGGGCTGGGCTACTACACCTGGCATGCCTGGCAGGTGTTCGTCCCGGACCGAATGTACGTCGGGGTCGTCACGATCTCGCTGTTGGGCGTCCTGTTCAGCGCCGTCATCGGGCTCATCGGCGGGCGGTTGGTCCGCTGGGCCGACGACGAATACGGCCGGCAGCGCTGAGGGACGCCCCCGGATCGAACCGATCCGGCCGGCTCCGCACACCCGCCTCCTCACCACGAAGGACCATGTCCATGAGCACTACAGACACCCGCCCCCGCAGTGCGCCCGATGACGCGCCGGACGAACTCCACAGTGTCGCCGGGAAAGTCGCCGGACTGCCCGGCCGTGGCAGCAACCCGCGTCGTACCCGGGAGGGTCGCCGATGACCGAGCTCCGCACCGTGGTCGTCGTCGACGGTGTGCGGACCCCGATGGGCCGCGGGAAACCGGGCGGCGCTCTGAGCGGGCTGCATCCGGTCGACATGCTGGCGCAGACGCTGACCCATCTCGTCGACCGGTCCGCTCTCGACCCCGGCAGTGTCGGCGATGTGATCGTCGGCTGTGTGAGCCAGGCGGGCGAACAATCCGCGACCCCGGGCCGGATGGCCTGGCTCGCCGCCGGCTATCCCGTCCACGTGCCCGCCACCACGGTCGAGCGCAAATGCGGGTCGGGCCAGCAGGCGATCGAGTTCGCCGTGCAGGGGATCGCCTCGGGCCGGCACGAGATCGTCATCGCCGCCGGGGTCGAATCGATGAGCCGGGTGCCGATGGGTATCGCCCGGCTCGACCAGGACCCCTGGGGCCCGTCCGTGCGCGCGCGGTTCCCGGATCTCGTCCCGCAGGGTGTCGCCGCCGAACGTATCGCACAGCGCTGGTCACTGTCCCGGCGCGACCAGGACGAGTTCGCCGCCGCGTCGCATCGGCGGGCGCACCGGGCCGCGGTGGACGGCGGGTTCGCCAACGAGATCGTCCCACTCACCCTCCCCGACGGCACCACGGTGACCGCGGACGAGACCATCCGGCCGGCCACCACCACCGAAGGGCTCGCCGCGCTACGGCCCGCCTTCCGCAGCACCGACTACGACCGGCTGCTCCCGGACCACGAATGGTCGGTGACCGCGGGGAACTCCTCACAGCTCACCGACGGGGCCGCCGCCGTGCTGCTCATGGACGAGCGGAAAGCCGTGGAGCTGGGGCTGCGGGCCCGGGCCCGGGTGGCCGGGTCGACGGTCTGCGGCGACGACCCCGAAATGATGCTGACCGCACCGATTCCGGCCACCACCCGCCTGTTCGAACGCACCGGCATCACCCTCGCGGATCTGGACGCCTACGAGGTCAATGAGGCCTTCGCGACCGTTCCGCTGGCCTGGGCGCGGGCCTTCGACGCCGATCCCGGGCGGTTGAATCCGCGCGGGGGCGCTATCGCGCTCGGTCACCCGCTCGGCGCCTCGGGCTGCCGCCTCTTCGTGACCCTGCTGAACCACCTGGAGCAGACCGGCGGCGCGCTCGGACTCCAGACGATGTGTGAGGCGGGCGGTCTCGCCAACGCCACGCTCCTCGAACGTCTCTGATCACCACCACCGCCGCTCCGGCGAGAGGACACCTATGAACATCACGGATAGCTCCGCCCTGGTTACCGGGGCGGCCTCCGGCCTCGGCCGTGCCACCGCCCGCCGCCTCCTCGACGCGGGCGCCCAGGTGGTGCTCGTCGACCTGCCCACCAGCGCCGGCGCCGCGGTGGCCGCGGAACTGGGCGTGGGCGCCTCCTTCCATTCCGCCGATGTCACCGACGATGCGCAGGTGGCGGCCGCCGTCGCCGCCGCCGAGGAGCGCGCGCCGCTGCGCGCCCTCGTCCACTGCGCCGGACGCGGCGGGCCGGTGCGGGTGATCGAACGCGACGGCGGCCCCGGCTCGATGGACACCTTCGAAACCGTGGTGCGCACCAACCTGTTCGGTACCTTCAATATGCTGCGGCACGCCGCCGTCGCCATGGCCCGGCACGACGACGAGGACGGCGAACGCGGGGTGTGCGTCCTGACGGCGTCGGTGGCGGCGTGGGAGGGCCAGATCGGGCAACTCCCCTACGCGGCATCCAAAGCCGGCGTGGTGGGGATGACCATCGTCGCGGCGCGGGACCTGGCCCGCCATCACATCCGCGTGTGCACGATCGCGCCCGGCCTCTTCGATACCCCGATCCTCGCCCGTGTTCCGGACGATGTCCGCGAGCGGCTGGCCGCGTCGGTTCCGCATCCGGCACGGCTGGGCGATCCGGTCGAATTCGCCGATCTCGCCGCGCACATCATCGGCAATCCGATGCTCAACGGCGAAACCATCCGGCTGGACGGCGCCATCCGAATGGCCCCGCGCTGACGCGGCCCCGCGCCGACCTCCTCCTCTCCGCTTTCCGAAAGGCCAGTGACAATGACCCTCGACGCCGTGCAGGCCGCCGACGATGTGATGTTCGACCCGACACGGGACGTATGGGAGCCGGCGCTGCTCGACCCCGCGATCTCCTGGGACGGTATGTGGGCGGAACTGACCCCGCGGCAGCGGGAGATCCGGGAGACCGCCCGCCGGGTCGCGGTGGAGGAACTGCGTCCGCGCGCCCATCGCTGGGACGAGTCCGAGCAGTTCCCCCGGGAGACCTTCGAGGCCGTCTGCGAGGCGGGACTCATCGGGCTCACCGTGCCGCAGGAGTTCGGCGGCCGGGGCGAGGGGCTACTCGAAGGGTGCATAGTCGTCGAGGAACTGGCGCGGGCCTGCCTGTCCACCGCCATGGCGGTACAGCCGTTCCTCAACGGCCCCTGGCGGGCGATCAATGTGCTCGGCAGCGACGAGCTACGGAGCCGGCTGCTCCCCGGGGTGGCCACCGGCACGAACCATTTCGCCATCGCGATGAGCGAACCGGCGGCGGGTAGCGCGGGCACCGACCTCCGGACGACCCTCACCCCGGACGGCGACGGATTCCGGCTCTCCGGTACCAAATGCTGGATCACCGGTGGCCGGGAGGCGCACACCACGATCGTGTTCTGCCGGCTGGCCGGTAGCGCGGGCCCGTACGGGATCGGCGCGGTCGTGGTGCAGGGCCGGCCCGACGGGATGAGCGATTTCGTGGTGGATCCCAAGATGGGGATCCGCGGCGTGGGCGAATGCCTGGTGCGTTTCGACAATGTGCGTATCGAACCGGAGAACGTCCTGTTGTGGCCGTATCTCGACTCGAAAGAGGGCGCGGGCATCCTGGTCAACCAGTTCAATCCGGAGCGCTGCGGCAATGCCGCGATGTGCACCGGTCTCGGCCAGGCCGCCCTCGACGCCAGCGTCGGCCATCTCAACGCCCGGCGGCAGTTCGGGCGTTCACTGGCGAGTTTCCAGGGATTGCAGTGGAAGATCGCCGATATGGCGATGGACGTCCACATCTCCCGCATGCTGCTCTGGCGCGCCGCCCGTACCGGAACCGACGGCTTCCCCGACCAGACCGCGACGCTGATGGCCAAACTGCACAGCAGCGAGATGGTGCAGCGGGTGACCAACGAGGCGATCCAGATCCACGGCGCCCGCGGCTATTCGCGCCGGTGGCCGGTCGAACGGTATTTCCGGGACGGGCGCGGGCTCTCGATCGGTGGCGGCACCGCCGAGGTGATGCGCAATATGCTCGGCGCCCAGGTGCTGGGTGTGAGCGGCAGCCAGCGGCACACATGAGCGCCATGGGAACCGGCTACGCCGACCGGGACGTCTACGGCGGCGACCATACCGATTTCGCCGAGAGTGTCGCGGGATTCCTCCGGCAGGAGGTGGCCCCGCGGGTCGCCGAATTCGAGCGGGCCGGGATGGTGCCGCGCGAGATCTACCGGGCCGCCGGCCGGCTCGGGCTCGTCGGTCTGCAGATCCCCGAGGAATTCGGCGGGGGCGGGCAGCGGGGATTCCTGTTCAACTGTGTGGTCACCGAACAGGTCGCCTATCAGCGGGCGACCATGGGGTCGCTGCGCGTCCACACCGATGTGGTGACGCCCTACCTGACCACCCTCGCCACGCCGGACCAGCGGCGACGGTGGTTACCGGGGATGGCTTCCGGTGAGCTCATGACCTCCATCGCGATGACCGAACCGGGTGCCGGATCGGATCTCGCCGGTATCGGGACGAGTCTGCGGCGGCATCGCGGTGATTGGGTGCTCAACGGGTCCAAAACCTTCATCACCGGCGGCGCCCAATCCGATCTGATCCTCGTCGTCGCCCGTTCCGACGAGGCGGCCGACCGCCGGCACGGGCTCACGCTGGCGGTCGTCGAGGCCACCATGGCCGGGTTCACCCGGGGCGCGCCGCTCGAGAAACTGGGCCTCAAGGCCCAGGACACCACCGAACTGTTCTTCGACGACATCACCGTGCCGGCGGAGAACATCCTGGGCGAGCCCGGGCAGGCATTCGGGTACCTCTCGGCCCATCTGGCCCAGGAGCGGCTGTCGATCGCGGTGAACTCGCAGGCGCAGGCCGTCGCGGCGCTCGAGCTGACCTGCGCCTATGTGCGCGAACGCCGGGTTTTCGGGAACGTGCTCGGCGGTTTCCAGAACACGAAATTCGTACTGGCCGAACTCGCCACGCAGATCGGCGCCGGCCAGGCGCTGGTGGATCGGGCGATGCGGCGGCACGAAGCGGGTCGCCTGGCACCCGCCGAGGCGGCGCAGGTCAAACTCTTCTGCACCGAACTCCACGGCCGGGTGGTCGACGCCTGCCTACAGTTGCACGGCGGCTACGGCTACACCTGGGAGCAGGACATCTGCCGGATGTACGCCGACGCCCGGGTGGCCCGCATCTACGGCGGCACTTCCGAGGTGATGAAGGCGATCGTGGCGCGAACGCTGGACCTGGTCCCCCGCTGATCCGCGCCGCCCCGCGGGTTCCTCCGGCCACCCGCGCGGCGGCGCCGCGTCAGGCCTCCAGCGCGGCACTGCGCGTCCGGGTCCCGCCCAGGCGCCGCGTCATCGCATCCGCCTCGCGCACCACGGCTTCGACGGCACGGTCCTGGAGCGCCTCGGACCGGCCCGCCGGCACCGAGACACCCAGCGCACCCACCACCTGACCCGAGGCATCGAAGACCGGGGCGGCCGCCGCCCACAGGTCCCGCCACTGCATCCCGGTGCCGCTCGCGTAGCCGTGTGCCCGGATACTCACCAGCTGCGCGGCGACATCCCCCGCCTCGGAGAGCTCGCCGCTTGCCCGCTGTTCCGCGAGCGCCTTGTCGACCTGCTCGTCGTTCAGCCACGCCAGTACGGCGTGGCCGGTGACCGTGGACAGCAGACCGTAGCGGCGGCCGAGCCGGACGTGCGCCCGGACCGGCTTGGTGGGCTCGGAGTGCGCCGCGTAGGTGATGGTGCCCTGTTCGTGGACGGCGTACACGGAGGTTTCGTCGAGTTCTGTCGTCAGGATGTCGGTGTGTTCGCGTGCCAGTGCCGAAACCCCCACCGAGGCGTTGACCGCGCACCCGAGACTCCAGACCAGCATGGTGCCCCGCCACGTGCGGTCCGGCAGCTGGGTGACATAGCCCTCTTCGGCCATCAGGCGCAGGATGCGCAGCAGGGTGGGCGGGGCCAGGTCGAGCTGATCACCGAGCGCCTTGAGGGACTGCGGCCCCTTGGCGCACACCGCCTCGAGGACGCGCAGCGTCCTGGCGATCGATCCTTCTGCCACCGCACACACCCCACTGCTCTCGGCCGGATTCCGTCGCCGCATCGTAGCAAAATTCCGCCAGACTGAATAATATTCAGGTGAGCGGAGCCAATTGCGTGCGCAATGCCTCGGCGACCTCGCCCCGGTGGTGGGCCGCCGACCCGAACAACGCCGCACCGGCGATACAGCGTTTGAAATAGTGGTGCAGATCGTATTCCCAGGTGAAACCGATACCGCCGTGCAGTTGGAAGGCCCGGGCGGCACATTCTTCGGCGGCCTCCGAAATGAATCCCTTCGCCGTGGAGACGAGCAGCTCGGCCGAGGTGTCCCGCGCACCGCCCGCCAGCGCATCCGCCAACTCCAGTAGCAAAGCCCGGCTGGACTCGACCCGCGCGAGCATCTCCGCGCAGGCGTGTTTGACCGCCTGCCGCGACGCGATCGGCTGCCCGAACTGCACCCGCTGCCCCGCGTAGGCGACGGTCGTGTCGAGCAGCCAGGACATCGCGCCGACGAGCCCCGCGCAGTGGATCGCGGTACCCAGGTGCCGCACCCGCGCCAGCGCGGCCGTCAGGGCGTCCCCCGCGATCGGGAGCACGCGCGCCGCGGCGCCGGTGAACTCCAATGCGCTCATCGGCTGGGTCGCGTCGAGTGTCACCAGTGCCGTGGGCGTCGCGTCCGCGACGCGCAGCACCACCGCGCGCGGATCGGCGCCGGTGATCGCCACCACCGTGCGGGATATAGCGGCGTCGGGGACGAACGGCAGCCTGCCGTCCACCCGGGAGTCCCGCAGGCACAGCCGCGATACGGCGAAGGTGCCCCGCGCGCTGAAGAAACCGAAGGTCGGCGCGTCCTCGTCGCCGGATGAACCGCCCAGCGCCGCGAGCGCCGCCCGGCCCACCGTACGCGCCAGATACGGAACGGGTGCCGCGAAACGTCCCAGCGCTTCGGCGATCAGACAGGCGGTGAGCACATCTTCGTCGTCCAGCGGTTCGAGAACGCCGACGGTTTCGAGATCCCGCCACAGATCCTCCCGCGGCGCCGGCGATCCCGGCCCCGCCCGCAGGCCGCGCAGCGGATCGTGTTTGCGCAGGATCGCCTCCACACTGGCGACGAATTCGTACTGTTCGGCCGACGGTAGTCTCATGTGCCCGCTCCCGAGGAGTCGATGAAGGAACGCCAGGACCCGGTCCGGCTGGGGTCGGTACCGCGAGGCATTCCGAGTGCCCGCTCGGCGATCTGATCGCGCAGGATCTCGGAGGTGCCGCCGGCCACCGTTTTCGGCTGGACGCGCAGGAACGCCCAGATGTCGTGGGCGGCCCCGCGATCGCCGGGCGCGTGTGCCAGCAGCGGGAGCCCGCCGAATTCCAGGAACGCGCGCTGCAGCCGTTTGGTGTGCTCGGCCTGCATGACCTTGTTGTAGGGGGTACCACCGGCCACCGGGGGCAGTCCCGCCGCGCGGTGCAGCGCATGCCGACGGTTGTTGCAGGCGATCACCCGCGCTTCCATCCACAACCGCGCGATGGTGTCCGCCTCGACCGCCGAGGCGTCCGGCAGATGTTCGGCGACGAGTTCCTCGATGGTGCGGCCGACCATCGACCCCGGGGTCGCGGCGCCCGCCCCGGATCCGGCCATCCGCTCCAACTGCAGGACGGAGCGCACGATCTCCCAGCCCTGCCCGGCCGCGCCGAGCCGGTACCGGTCCGGCACCTCCACCTCGTCGAGGCCCACCTCGAAGAACTCGGCGTCCCCGGTCATCTGCCGGATCGGCCGGATCGTGACACCCGGCGCGGCCATATCGATCAGGAAGCAGGTCAGGCCCGCGTGTTTGGGCACCTCCGCGTCGGTGCGGGCGACCGCGAGGCCCCATTCGGCCCGGTCGGCGCGACTCGTCCAGATCTTGCGCCCGGTCACCGTCCACGAGGTGGCACCGCGCCGGGCCCGGGTGCGGACCGCCGCGAGGTCCGATCCGGCGTCCGGCTCCGAGAACAGCTGACACCACAGGGTTTCGTTGCGCGCGATCGGCGGCAACAGCTCCCCCGCGACCTCCGCGCTCGCGTATTTCAGGATGGCCGGGCCCACCCAGCCGGTCCCGATGGCGCTTTCGACGGTGCCGACCCGCCAGCGGGCCAGTTCCCGCCGGATATCGACTGTCTCGTCGGGGGTGAGCGCCCGGCCGCCGTACTCCCGCGGCCATTCGGGCACCAGCCAGCCCGCGCGCGCGACCCGCCGCACCAGCTCGGCGATTTCGCCGGTCCCCGTGGCAGCGAGGATTTCGGCGAGCCGCTCGCGGTCGCCGGCCTCGACGGCCGCTGTCCATTCGGCGGGCAGCGTCCGGGTCAGGGCCGCGCGCAACTCGTCCACGGCGCTCATCGGACCACCCGCGCGTCGAGAGCCACTGGTCTGCCGTCGAGCCAGCCCAGCGGATTGCATTCGACCAGGGCGGCACCCGTTCGCGTGGCGAGGCCGGCGAGCCGGGTGGCGACCCGGGCCAGTGCCGGCGCCACCTCGTCGTAGCGACCGGGCACCCGGGAGAAGAGGACGTCGTCGAGCCGGTGGGCGAGGTGCTCTTCGCCGAGGAAGACGGGCAGGGCGACGGTGCGGTTCAGCAGTTCGATATGCGCGCCACCCAGTCCGGCGGAGACCACCGGGCCCCACCGGGGGTCCTGGCGGATACCGACGAAGAGTTCCAGGGAACACCGCAGTTGCCGCGCGACGATCACCGTGCCGCTGCCGGCGAGTAGTTCCGCCGCGGTCCGCCGTACCGTCGACCGATCGATATCGAGCGCCACCCCACCCGCACGGGCCTTGTGCACACCGGCCGCGACATCGGATTTGAGCACGACCGGCCAGCCGAGCTCCGTACCGATCCGTTCGGCCTCCTCCGGGGTGCGCGCCGATTGCCACGGCGCGACCTCCACCCCCGCCATCGCGACGAGACGCAGACTGTCGGAAGCGCGCGGCTCGTCCGGCAGGGCCGGGCGCGCCGGAGCGGGCCGGAGGAGCCGGGGACGTGTCCACGGCCCGGTGTCGTGCCCGGTCGCGGCCGACAGTGCCCGGCAGGCCGTATCGAGGTCCGGAAGGACGACGCGGCCGTTCTCGATGAGCGGGCGCACCGTGCGCGGTTCCCGGTCCAGGGTGGCCAGTACTGTCGGGATCGCGGCGCCGGCCACCGCGCCCACCGCCTCGGCCTGGTTCTCCCGTCCCACGACGAGCACGGCGTCGACCTCACCCGAGGCGCGCAGGATGTGGCACACCCGGCCCAGGGTCTCGTCGTCGCCGATGGCCTGGGCGGTGACATCGACCGGGTTGGCCGTCGACGCGATGGCGGGAAGGTTCTGCGCCAGCTCCTGCCGGGTGGCCGGACTCAGTGCCGGCACGCTGGTCCCGGCCGCGCTGAGCATGTCCGAGGCGACGACCCCCGCCCCGCCGGAACCGGTGACGATCCCGATGCGGCGACCGCGCACCGGCCCGAGCAGGGTGAGACCGAGCGCGCTGACGACGAGTTCGCGGTCCGAACCCACCAGGACGGCGCCGTAGGCGCGGAACACCTCGCTCGTCACCGCCGCGTCGGCGCTGACCGCCGCGGTATGCGAAGCCGCCGCGGTCGCACCGGCGGCGGAGAGCCCGCCCAGCAGGCAGACCACCGGGACACCGGCCTCGCGCGCGTCGGCCAGCAGCGCCTCGAGCGCCTCCGTATCGCGCAGACCCTCCAGATAGAGCATCAGCACCCGGGGCCGCGCCGCCGCGAGTACACCGCGGGCCAGGGTGCACGCGTCGAGTTGTGCTTCGTTCCCGGTGCCGGCGAACCCGTCGAGATGGAACCCGTACCGGGCCGCAGCGCTCACCACCCGGGCACCGAACGCGCCGCTCTGCGATACCAGGAACGCCCCGCTGCCGTGCCGGCAGTCCACCAGGGAGTCGAATGCCTGGGCAAAGGTGAGCACCGCCCGCGCCGGCGCGTAGTAGAGCCCGACCGTATTGGGCCCGATGAGGATCGTGCCGCGCGAGGTACGCGGCGCGGTGGCACCGACCTCCTCGAATCCCGAGCTGTACACCACGGCGAACCGGGCCAGACCGTCGATGGAGTCCAGCACCGCGGGTACGGCGGCGGCCGGAACACTGATCAGGGCCACATCCACCTCCTCCCGCAGCGGTTCGTCCGCGGAAGGGGTCACCACGGTGCCGGAGAATCCCGCGTCCCGGAGATGCGCCAGGGTCCGGCTCCCGAGACCGGTCGGCTTCGACGTCGCGCCGACGACCGCGATCGACCGGGGGGACAGCAGCCGGGTCAGGTCCGGTACGCCGGGCACGGCGGCGTGCGGCGCCGCATCGGCAGCAGTACTCATCGCAGATCCGCCGGCAGGGTCGTGTGCTTGGTGGTCTGCCACTGCGGGGCCCTCTTCTCCTTGAATGCCGCGATACCGCGCAGGGTCTCGCCGAGCGTCCGTACCCAGTTCAGGGCGCGGCGCTCGTGGTTGTAGGCGTGCAGCCGGTCCTCGGTCTCCAGGAACTCGTACATCAACTGCTTGGTCACGGTCAGTGATGCGGGCGCGCACCGCCGCGCCATCTCCTCGGCGAGGGCCAGCGCGTGGTCGAGGACGTCTCCGGCCGGTACGCAATGCGTGGCCAGGCCCAGCCGGGTGAACTCGGTGCCGTCGACGGTCCGGCCGGTCAGCAGGAGATCCATCGCCACTCCGAAACCGGCCAGGCGCGGCAGCAGCCACATCGAACCCCGGTCCGGGATGATGCCGACGCGGTTGAACGAGAAGGCCAGCCGCGCGGTCGCGGCCACGACGCGGATATCGGCCTGCATGGCCCAGGTCAGGCTGACCCCGATGGCGTCACCGTTGAGGGCGGCGAGGATGGGGGTCCGCAGCCGCCAGGGCGCCTGGTCCGGCCGGGACAGCGACTCCACCGCGTGCGCGTCGACATCGCGCCAGTCCAGGCCCAGGTCGGCGCCGACGCCGAAATGCTTCCCGCGGCCGGTGACGACGACGGCGGCGATACCGGGATCGGCGTCGAACTCGACCAACGCCTGTTGCAGCTGATTGGCCATCAGCGGCGTATAGGAATTGCGGCGATCGGGACGGTCCAGGTAGACGATGCCGGTCCGCCCCCTGGTTTCGACGGTCACGTGACGCTCGGTCATAGGTCCTCCGGGAACGTAATCGGGCTTGCCCGACCACTGTCGTCTGGCGTGGACCATTCGGGCAAAGACGTAGTTCCGGGAGCATCCATCGGCGAAACCTATGGCGGGTTACCGTGACGGTATGGATCTCCGGTCGCTCCGCTATTTCCTGGCGGTCGTCGAACACGGCGGCGTGACCAAAGGCGCGGCGGCGCTGTACATCAGCCAGCCGTCGCTGTCGCAGACGATCCGCCGGCTGGAAGCGGAAGCCGGGGTGCGTTTGCTCGACCGGTCCGGCCCGGCGGCGGTCCCGACGACCGCCGGACTGGAGATGGCCGAGGTGGCTCGCCGTGTCCTCGCGGAAGTCGACAACGCCCGGGAGCGGGTGCACCGGGTCACGAACCTGTCCGTCGGCCGTCTCGTGGTCACCACCGCATCAACATTGTCGGTGTACCCGCTCACGCCGATCGTGGCCGCGCTGCGGCGCCGGCATCCCGGCCTCGAGGTCCATGTCCGCAATGCCGGTACCGGGCCCGATGTGCTCGACAGTATCCAGCGCAACACCGCGGAGATCGGTGTCCTCGATCTTCCGGTGGAAGACCCCCGGTGGGCGGTGCGCCCACTGCCCCGGGAAGAAGTCGTCCTCGTGACCGCGGCGCACGGCCGGGACGGCGAATCGGTCGCGCGCGAAAGCCTGGGCGCGTTCGACCTCGGGGTGGCGACGGTGGATCTGGACGCCTCATCCGAACTGGGGGCCCTGCTCGCGGCCACGGCGTCACGCGCCCGGGTGCGCACCGCCCACCGCCAGTTGCTCTGGGAGGTCGTCGCGGCGGGCGTGGTGTCGACGGTGATGGGCCGGCGCAGCGCCGGACAGGTGCTGCCGGGTGCGGCCGTGCGGCCGCTGGAACCGCCGCTGTGGCGGACCCCGGGCCTGGTGTGGCGCCCGGGCGCCCTCTCACCCGCGGGCGATGCGCTGCTGGCCGCCGCGGCCGACGTATTCGACCGCGGTGTCGACGAATGACCGGGCAACGGAGCTGAGCTGATCCGGGTCGAAAACCAGCCCCATCTCCTCACGGAAGCGAGGGGCCAATCGCCGGACGTGCGCACCGCCCGCGCGCGCGGTCCGCGCGAGCGCCGGGCCGACGATCGTCGCGCCGACTCCCCCGAGCATCAGCGAGGTTCGCGCCTCGCGCTGTTCCACCACCGCGGCGACCTCCAGCGGCTGCCGGGCCGTCTCCCGCTCGAAGTCGGAGCGGCGGCCGGGCGGAACGAGCACCATGGGGACGGCGGCGAGATCGTCGAGGTCGAGGACACGGTCCGGCGGGGCCGCGGCGCCCGGTGGGAAGGCCACGTGCAGATCCCCGGGCCCCAGGGGCAGCACCCGAAGGGCGCCGGCCGGGGGAACCGCGAGCGGGACGCGGGTACAGACGATTTCGATGGACCCGCCGGTCAGGGCCTCGACGACCGCTTCCTCCCGGGCGAGATCGTGGACGTGCACCCCGGCCCCCGTGGTATCGGTGAGCCACTTCGCGATCAACTCGGCCAGGGGCCCGCTCACCGCGGTCGAGAGCGCGGCGATCTCCAGCCGGCCCGACACCCGCCGGCCCGGGTCCGCCGCTGCCTCGATCGACTGGTCGCACTCGCGCACGATCCGGCGGGCCGGGCCGACCAGCGCGTGCCCGGCCGGGGTCGGGAACATACCCCGGCCGACCCGGTGGAACAGCCGGGCACCCAGCTCCCGTTCGAGGCCGCGCACGGCCGTCGAGACACTCGACTGCCCCACGCCCAGGCGTGCCGCGGCGGCCATGGTGCTACCACCGTCGCGGACCGCGAGGAAATACCTCAGCTGATAGAGCTCCACACCCGGACCGTAGCCCAGATCAGCGGCCCGACCATCGCGGTGCGCGTTTCTCCGCGAATGCCCGCGCGCCCTCCTGCGCGTCCGCCGAGGCGAACACCTCGTCGACGTGGGGTCGCTGCCGCGCGAACCGCTCGGTATGCGGCCAGCCACGCGACTCCACCAGGATCCGCTTACTGGTGGCCACGGCGAGGGGCCCGTTGGCCGCGATCCGGCGCGCGAGATCCAGCGCCGCGTCCCGCGCGCCGCCGGCCTCGGTGAGCCGGTTCACGAACCCCAGCGCGTACAGGCGGGCCGCGTCGATCGGTTCCCCGGTGAGCGCCAGCTCCGCGGCGATCACCTCGGGCATCCGGTCGGGGAGCCGCAGCAGTCCGCCCGCCGCGGCGACGAGACCGCGTGTGACCTCGGGGATCCCGAACCTCGCGGTCTCGGCCGCCACCACCAGGTCGCAGGCGAGGACGAGTTCGAAACCCCCGGCCAGGGCCCAGCCCTCCACCGCCGCGATCAGCGGTTTCCGCGGCGGCGTCTCGGTGAGTCCGCCGAAGCCGCGACCGGGAATGCTCGGACGTTCGCCGCGCAGGAATCCTTTGAGATCCATTCCCGCACAGAAACTGTCGCCGGCACCGGTCAGTACCGCGGCGGCGAGATCCTCGCGCGCGTCCAGCCGGTCCAGTTCCGCCGCGATCCGCTGGGCCATCGCCCGGGTCATGGCGTTCTTCGCCGCGGGACGGTTCAGGGTCAGCACGAGGACACCGTCGACCACTGTGGCGAGGACCTCCGATTCCGCATCCTGGTTCATTCCACAGTCCCTTCCGCGGTGGCGACCGCCTGGCAATCGGTATAGACATCGAGGGCGTAGGTGCCGCCGCTGCGGCCGAGACCGCTGGCTCCCAGCCCGCCGAAGGGCAGGTCGGGGTGGCGGGCGACCGTATTGATACCGACCTGGGCCGAACGCAGCTGTCCGGCGATCCGCTCGGCCGCCGTACGGTCGCGGGTGAAGACATAATTGGACAGGCCGAAGCTGGTGGCGTTGGCCGCGGCGACGGCCTCCTCGTCGTCGGCCGTGCGCATCACGCAGAGCAGCGGCCCGAACGCTTCCTCCTGCATCGCGGTGTGTTGCGGTGCGCACTCGGTGAGCAGGGTGGCGGGGTGGAACCACCCCTGTTCCGGGGCGCCCGGCGCCTGCACCACGGTGGATCCTTCGGCGCGCGCCGCGGCCACCAGCGCCGCCACATGCCGGCGTTGCCGGTCGCTGATCAGCGGGGTGATATCGGTGGTGGGCTCGGCCGGATCGCCGTATCGCAGCGCGGCCAGCCGATTCGTCAGGAGCGCCACGAGTTCGTCGTGGATGCGGTGATCTACCAGGACCCGCGCGGTGGTCAGGCAGACCTGTCCCGCCTGGACCGTCCAGGTCCGGGTCGCACTGCGCACGACCGCGTCCAGATCCGCGTCGGCGCGCACGATCATGGCGCCCTTGCCGCCGAGTTCGAGCAGCAGCCGTTTCGTACTCGGCGCCGCGGATCGATAGATCTGTTCCCCCACCGCGGTACTGCCGGTGAAGCTGACGGCCCCGACATCCGGGTTGTCCACCAGTGCCGCACCCGCCTGCGCACCGGCACCGGTCACGAGATTCACGGCTCCCGCGGGAGCTCCGTGCGCACGCAGGGCGTCGGCCAGGGCGAGGGCCAGTCGATGCACGAGGAGAGGGTCCTGGGGGGCGGGTTTCAGCACGACGGCATTTCCCGCGAACAACGCGGGCGCCACCTTGCCGATCATGGCGAGCAGCGGAAAGTTGTACGGAGAGATACAGGCGACGACCCCGACCGGGATGCGCCGGACACTGCCCGTCAGGCCGGCCGCCGGAGCCGGGCCGGCCATGGCCAGCGTCCGCTCATCGCGGCGCGCCCACGCGCGCAGCCGGGCGATGGCCGCGTCCACCTGGAGGTCCGCGGCGACCGCGCAGGGGGCGCCGGTATCCCGGATCGCGAGGTCGACCAGCAGATCACGCTCCCGCTCCAGCGTCTCGGCGGCGGTATCGAGCACCGCGCGCCGTCGTTCGAGCGGTGCCGCCGCCCACCCGGGCTGCGCCGTACGGGCCGCCTCGACCGCCGCGTCCGCTTCCGCGACACCGCAATCGGCGATCTCGGCGAGGGGCGCTTCCGTGTAGGGGTTGTCGATCGTGTAGGTCCCGGAGGTGGTGACCACGTCTCCGCCCACCAGGGCGGCAACGACGCCGGTACTCGAATCACTCATCGCCGGCCCTCACTCTCCATCTCGACGAATCCCCGGTCGAGTCCACCCGCCCGCAGGTCGTCGACCAGTTCTCCGAGGTCGCGCAACGGTAGGACCTTGCTGATCAGCGGAGAGAGATCTATCTCGCCCTCATATACCCGCCGGGCCAGCCGCGGCAGCGCGGTGGCCGGATCCACCGAGCCCATCCGGCAGCCCAGCAACGCCTTGTCGTGGAACAGCGCCCGGGGCCGTATACCGGCGATCGCGGCGGCGTCGGGGAGCCCGACGATCACACAGCGGCCACCCCATCCCAGCGACTCCACCGCGGCCGCCAGGATCTCCGGCCGCCCGACGCATTCGATGGCGGCATCGAAACCATCGGCCGCCACGGCCGCGGCGGCGTCCCTGATCTCTGCGGCGTCGCCGGTCACCGCGAAGTCGGTGGCGCCGCACCGCCGCGCGACCGCTTCCTTGGCCGGGTTCCGGTCGACGACCAGGATCCGCTCGGCGCCGGCGGCCCGGGCCGCGACGACCGCGTTCAATCCGATACCACCCGCTCCGGTCACCAGGACCCGATCGCCCGGGGCCACCCGCGCCCGTTCCTCGACGGCGCCGAAGCCGGTCACCGAGGCGCATCCGAGCATGGCCGCGATCGGCGCGTCGATCGGGACCGGAATCGGCACCGCCTGGCGTTCGGCCACGACCGTGCGGGCCGCGAAGGCGCCGGTGCGGACGAACTGGTGGACCGGGCGGCCGCGCCAGGTGAACGGCGCGGTGATCGGGGTGCCCGAGGCCCGGCACACCGTCGGCCGGCCGGCCCGGCAGGCCCGGCACACACCGCAGCCGCGCAGGACCGACAGCACCACACGCGCCCCGAGAGGTAGCGACGCACCCGGGCCCACGGCGCTCACCACTCCGACGGCCTCGTGGCCGAGCACCACCGGCAGCGGCTGCTCGATCACGCCGTCGACGGGGTTCAGATCGCTGTGGCACAGACCCGCGGTGTCGATATCGACCGCCACCTCGCCGCGCTGCGGTGCGCGTACCTCGAGGTCGTCGATATGCCGGAAAGCCCGGCCGTCCCACACCGCCGCTCGTACCGCGGTCACTGCCACGCTCCGGTTGTCAACACACAGCGGAGGCTAACACAGAGATTCTGTTCAGCGGAATACAGATATGCTCAGCGGAATTTTTCCGCCCCGAGGTCTTGACATCGAGTGAGTGGCGTCACATTGTTACCTTCAGCGGAATCGAATTCCGCCGGTGCAAATCAGCGTGGCGGCCGCCCGCGGCACTTGGTTTCGAAGGAGTCCCGAGGTGAAGAAGCGAGCTCTACGCCGTGTGCTCACCGGCGCCACGAGCGCCGTCCTGGTCTGCGGCGTCCTCGCCGGCTGTGCCACCCCCACCGGAAGCACAGCCAGTGACAGCACACCGGCAGACGCCATGTGCCCTACCCCGGACACCGCCGGAAAGATCACCATGTCGATGAGCTCGCCGCTGGCTGTTTTCGCACCGCTGCTCCTCGCTCTGGAAACCGATGCATTCGCCGGCACCGGCCTGGAGGTGACGACGGAACCGCTCAAGAGCGCCGAAGCCATCCCGCTGGTCGCCCGCGGCGAACTCGATGCGCAGATCTCCTCGCTGTCGGCCGCGCATTTCAACACCGTGAATTCCGGGGTGGCCATCAAATGGATCGCCCCGATGGACCTGCAACAGGAGATCCCGCAGGGACAACCCGTCGCCGGTTACTGGGCTCGCGCCGACCTCGTCGGATCCGCCACCGACCCGAATCTCGCGGCCCTGCGGGGCGCCCGGGTCAGTACACCGACCGGCGGTGGCGGTATCAGCGGCCTGATCCTCGACAATGCCCTGTCGACGGTGGGTCTCGGGATCGAGGATGTGAACCTCACCGCGCCGCTCGTCGGGCCCGACGCGCTGACCGGGCTCATCAACGGATCGGTCGACCTCGCGTGGGTCTCCGCGCCCCTCGAAGTCCAAGCGGCCCAGCACCCCGAACTCGTCCCCGTGGCCGGATATGAACCCGGCGTGACCGGTACGTCCATTCTCGCGGGCCCCGGACTGCTCGACCGGCCCGAGGTCACGGTCAAATTCCTGCAGGTGCTGCGGAAAGTCACCGAGCAGTACCTGAGCGGCGACTACCGCAAGGACCCCGAGACGGTGGCACTACTGGCCGCGGCACAGGAAACCGACGAGAACACGATCCGCAACGCCGCCCCGCTCACCTTCGATCCCGAGTTCGGGATGGACGGGGCCGCGCAGTTCGCCGAAACCTTCCAGCAATTCTCCATGACCCGTGGCGAACTCGAATACGCGGAGCCGCTCGATATCACCCGGCTCGTCGACACCCGCTTCGCCGAAGCACTGCAGATCTGCGCGGACACCGTCGGATGAGTGCCGGCGAGCACCCCGCGGCCGCATGCGAAGCGTGCGCGAGGTTGGGCGGAGTTCCAGGGGCGCCCCCTGGCGCCGGACCCGACCGGGTGTGAAGCGCGGCCACGGAATGCCGGGCATACCGTGTCGCTCGATGAGGGAGCGACACGGTGTGCCCGGTCCGCGTCCGGAGGGGACACCGCGACAGCCCGGCGAATGTGCCGTCCAGCGCGAACACGACCTGCACCGTGCCACCCGGTATCTTGCGCCGCCCGACCGGCCGCGGCTGGTCGATATCGAGACCGAACCAGCGGATTATGCCGAGACCGCCCGCGACGGTGCGTGGTCCGGGCACGACGTGGCGGGCATCCACCTGGTACACATCGCACAGGTCCAGCAGTCGTTCCTCGCTCACCATCCGACCGTAGAGCCGCGGGTTCCCGCCCGCTCGGGCACTTACACTCGCCATCATGAGTAGCTGGGTACTTCCCGCCTTCCTGGGGTTGGGACTCGCGGCCGCCTGTGGGTTCCGCGCCTTCCTGCCGTTGCTGATGCTCAGCGCTGCCGCGCATTTCGGTGTGCTCGGCCTGGATCTCAACGAGTCCTTCGCCTGGATCGGCTCGACCGGGGCGCTGCTCGCGTTGTCGGTCGCGGCCGCTGCCGAGATTTTGGCCGATCTCATCCCGTTCGTCGACAATGCCTTGTCGCTCATCGGCAATATCAGCGGCCCCATCGCGGGAGCGATAGCCGCCGGGTCGGTGTTCGAGGCGGCGGATCCGGCCACCGCGGCGATCGCGGGAATCATTGTCGGCGCCCCCACCGCACTCACCTTCAGCGCGACCCAGACCGGGGTCCGCGCGGCCGGTACCGCCACGACGGGCGGCATCGCGAATCCAGTGATATCGGTCGTCGAGGATGTGCTGGCCTTTGTCCTGGTCGCCCTGGCGATAGTGCTGCCGATTCTGGTGCCGATCATGCTGGGGGCGTTGCTGTTCATCGCCTGGCGCGCGATGCGCAGATTCCGCCGCCGGAAACCGGCGTCCGCGCGGCCGGTCGTGATGCCGTCCTCACGATCGAGCTAGATCCGGGCTCCGCGACGAAATCTCCGCACGCCGACGCGGGCGGGCATACGGGGGTGCCTCGGGTCGGGGCCGAGAGCGCGCTCGACTTCTCCTCCGCTTTCTCGGACGCCGCAACACCACGAGCCCGACGCGGCCCGGCTCGGCCACCGAGGTCAGGAGTCGGAATCCGGCAGGTCCTCGGTGGGGATGTACCGGTTCAGTTGATCCGGATCGAGGTAGGGCTCGGCCTCGGTGACCACGCCGTCGGCGAGCATGTGCAGTACCCACTGCGCCTTACCGTTGTTCTTGGCGCGGTAGAGACCTGTATCGGCGGCGTCGATCAGGGTTTCGGCCTGGCCACTCTGCACAGTGGTCAGCACGGCGCCGATACTGGCCGAAACCTGCACCCGGTGGCTGCTGGTGGTCACCGGATCGGTCAGGGCGCCCAGCAGGCTGTCCGCCACCCGGCCCATCTTCCAGGCATCGACCGGCGGCGGCACGAGTGCGACGAATTCGTCCCCGCCGATCCGGGCCACCAGGCAATCCATGTCCTGCACACTGGTGTGCAGCCGGTCGGCGACCGCGGTGAGCACCCGGTCGCCGGTGCCGTGGCCGTATCGGTCGTTGATGTGTTTGAAGCGGTCCAGGTCCACGAAGCACAAACCGATCTGTTCGTGACCCCCCGCCTCGTTCATCACGGTGTCGAGCCGCTCCAGCAATTGACGTCGGTTGGGTAGGCCGGTGAGTGGGTCGTGCCGGGCCTGGCGGTGTAGTTCCTGGCGCATGCGGTGCTGTTCGGTGACGTCCTCGCCCACCGCCAGCAGGTAGTTCGGGTGGCCCGCCGCACCCTCGACGAAGGTGATGGAGAAGGACGCCCATCCGTAGCTGCCGTCGACGCGGCCGATCTGCTGTTCCAGTTTCACCGTGCCCCCGCGCTTGGGCACCAGCTTTTCGTAAACCAGTCTACGAATACGCTCCCGGTCCTCGGGGTGGGCGAATTCGTAGACCGAGATACCACGGAGTTCGTCGACCGGGACGCCGATCATATCGGCGAGCTTCTGGTTGGCGTCGAGCAGAACGCCGTTGGTGTCGCCCACAGCGATTGCCACCGCCGCGTTCTCGAACACCACCCGGTAACGCGCGTCCGACTGCCGGGTCGGCTCGACCTGTTCGGCGTGGTGGGCGGCGAACCGCTGCTGCCGGTGTGTTCCGTACCCCTCGCCCAGTTTGGTGAGGAGTATCGACATCCGCGTCACGGCGGCCGGACCGGCATCCGGCTCGACGAGACCCCACAGGATCGGCGCCGAAACGGCCGGTACATCGTCGACACCCACCTCCACGGTGGCCAGGGCCGCACCGACTCGGGCCCCCGCGGTGGCGTCGAACTGGGTCGAGGTGAGGGCTTTCGCCAGGTCGTCGACCAGCCAGTACAGGAACTGGTCGGCAGCCGGGTCGGACGGGGCGGAGTCGCCGGGCGCCCGCAGTGCTCGAGACCACGAGCGGACCAGTTCATCGTGCCCCGACCCGTCCATCACACCCCTTCGTTCATCCACTGCCCGACACCACCGCAGCTACTACGTCACCCCGGCCGGGCACCACCACCCCGACTGAGGCCATCCTTCCCTATCAGGCCGCGTCGTTGCTACTCGGCCGGAGGTTGTTCTCGGCGAATATGCCGACGCCCTTGTACCGGGTCGTCATCAGTTGCCACACCCAGGTGGCCTGGACACAGCCGTGCAGGTCGGCGAGATGGGTCCGGACCGGCCCCGCCAGGCCGCTGTCGATATCGGGTCCGGAGCAGCGCGCCGTAAGTGCGGCGTGCAACCCGCGGAACTCGGTGAGCCGGTCGCGGACCACGCCGGCGGCGGCGTGCACGGCATCGGACAGCGTCGCCTGCGGGTCGTTCAGGAAGCACACCGGTATCAGATTGAAATCGGAGCGATCGACTATGCACTCCTTCTCGAAGGAGAACATATCGTTCATCAGGGCACCGATCTCTGCCGTCACCACCTGTAATCGGCGCACATCGTCCGCCAGCCCCGCGGCGGCCAATCGCTCCCGGTCGAGATAGCTGTCCCGCCCGAATTCGCACAGGGCGATGGCCGGGAACATGCCCGACACCTGGGCCCGGAGATCGATGTATTCGTCCGTGGTCAGCAGGTCACGGCGGGACCGGGCGTTCTGGTCCCGGATCGCGGTGCGCAGATGCTCGACGGTCGACTCCAGGAACAGATCGAGCCACTGCGGATCCGCGTCCTGAGTGTGCAGCCGGGAGAGGAACTCGATCGTCGCCATTTCGATCGGCGCGGCGTCCTCCGGCGCGGTTCGTGTTTCGAGCAGGCGGCACAGCCGGTCGAGTTCGGTTCGCGCCCGGTGTTGTTCACCTCTGGACAGATGCCCGAACTTCTCCCGGCCCACAGTGTCGTTGAGCCAGAACAGGATCGCGTTGAACAGGCCGATGGTGGTCAGCCGGTCCGCGCTGATCGGACCGGGATGTAGATACGGCGTCATACTGTTGTAGTGCGCGCCGCCCGGCTCCAGCCAGATGCCCTGGACGCGGCAATATTCCTCCACCTCTGCGCAGGATTGCGCGCCGAATCGACTCGGCCTGAACTCCCTGCTGTACTCTGCGATATCGCAGTCGGGCGTGCTGAACAGTTCCTGTAACGACCAGGGCCTGTCCGCGTGCACCCGAGTGTCCCGTTGCGCGCGCATATCCGCGATTCTCCGCTCGAGCGCCGATGTGTATCGAGAAGCCACGACGACTCTCCTCCCGCATGATCCAAACCCTTCAAGCTTGGTACACAGCGGCGGTCGTGTCACCCCATCGGTCTTCCCGCACACAGGATCCCGCACCGCACGGTCCCGCCGCGACGCGGGACCCGGCCCCTCCGCTAGCCTCGATAAACCTCGACATAGGCGTTGGTCGCCACCGCGACGACGCCGGGACCCATTCCCGTACAGCCCGTGGTGACGCGCTGGCCCGCCGGCGTGAAGGGATAGCTGATCGCCGCGTAGGGACCGACGGCGTACAGCGGGAACGGTCCACTGGCGTAGAGGCCGACACAATCGACGTGCAGGACGTAGTTGCTGCCTCCGTCCGGACCGCAGGTCGCCGACGCGCCGAACAGGTCTCGTTCGACGACGCAATCCTGCGGCGCCGCGGCCGCTGTGCCGGAACCGACGACCGCGACGAAGGCCAGGCCCGAAACACCGGCGGCCGCAACGCGTGCGGCGGTAAGTATTTTCTGTTTCATAAGGACTCCTTTCGGAAAGAGTTTCGGCCGGCAGCGGCTCCACGTTACTGCCACGGGAATCCGGTCCACTGTGCCGCGAGGTCGGGCGGCCTGTCGGGCGGCCGCTTTCAACTCGGGGCGGCGGGTGTGGCCGGCCGGTGACCGCCTCGGGTGCCACCGCCCCCGGCGCTCTCACCGGATGCCGCCACCTGTACCGGATGGCTGTTGTCGTCGGTGAGAAACGACGCCATTTCCCGTCCTTGTTCGGCGACCGCGGTGCGTTCGGCCCGGGAGAGACGGCGCAGCGGCGTGACGGTCAGGGCGTCGGCACGGCAGGTCCAGGTCGCCGCGACCCGGCCGTCGACCAGCACCACCCGTTCACCGGCGACCGAGAGGCCGCGGTGGGCATGGTCGATGACCCGGCTGCGGTCGTGGTAGCCGAGGATCGCGTTGTCGAACGCGGGCAGGAACCGCACCGGGGCAGGCGTGTCCGGATCGGGGCGTGGTGCGTCCGGGAGGTCGAGCAGTTCGCGGCCCTGCTCGTCTCGGAAGGTGAGCAGTTCGTCGCGGACCGCGGCCACCGCGGCGGGAAGCCCGGCGAGGCCGCACCACGCGCGCAGATCGGCCACCGAGGCGGGCCCGAACGCGGCGAGATAGCGCCGCACCAGCGCTTTTCCGACCGGATCGGTGCCGTCCGGGGCGTGCGGGTCGACCTCGCGCCCCAGCCAGGCGGCAAGGGGCACGGTGCGTGCGCCCGATGTGCGGCGCCACAACCCGCGTGGCGGCAGCTGCACCGATGGGACGAGAGCGGCGATCACCAATTCACCGAGTGGCCGCGGCCCGGCGGCCGGCCAGCGCACGGCGAGCTCCCGGCCGAGTTCGGGCATGGTGCGGGATCGTCCGTCGGCCAGCAATTCCCCGGCCGCCGTCGCCAGTTCATCGAGGTCTACTCCGGTGAGCTCGCGGCGGTAGACCCCGATCACCTTCTGGCGCAGCATGGCGTCGTGGCGGGCCCGCCACGCCAGCGCGTCGCCGGCGGTGACCAGATGGACCGTGCGGCGCATGAGCTGGGTGCGCACCACCCGCCGTGTCGTCAGCAGCTCGTCGAGGTGCGCCGGATCGAAGGCACGGAGCCGCGACCACAGCCCGACGAACGGTTCCTGCGGTTCCTGGGCCTGCAATCCGCACAGATGCGAGACAGCATCGGACACCGGCAGATCGGCACGGTCCAGCAGGAACTGCCGGGCGAGCGTGGCCCGGTTGAGCGCGCGGACGGACAGAACGGTCATCGGTCAGGCCGCCGCGCGCTCGGCTGCCGGACGCCGCCGTAACGCCGGGAGGCGCAGCGACTCCTCGACCGCGGTGACGATCCGGTGCCGGGAGCTGTTGCGGCGGTTGGGGTCCGCACCCATCGGGCCGTTGCACTTGGTGGCGAGCATCACCGGGTCACCCATTGTATTCGCTGACGACGTCGAGAACCCAGACGACACCGAAACGGTCCTGCAGCATCCCGTAGGCGGGCGCCCAGCCCGCCGGGCCCAGCGGGACGACGACTGTCGCACCCGCGGTGAGCTTTTCCCAGTACCCGGTCACCTCGTCGACGGTCTCGCCGCGCACCGAGACGAAGAAGGCGTTCTTGCCCGGGTCGTAGGCGATCGACGAGGGAACGTCGTAGGCCATCACATGGAACCCGTTGTTCGCCTGCACCTGACCCCAGGAGATCTGTTCGGCCTCGGACTCCGAGGTAACGCTGCCGGCGTCTTTGTGGGTGACGGCGGCGAGGTGACCGCCGAACACCGACCGATAGAACTCCAGCGCCGCGCGGGCGTCGCCGCGGAAGTTCAGGTGGGTGGTGGTGGTGAGGGACACGGTTGCTCCTGATTCGATTCGGTGGCTTACCGGAGCAACATTCGCAGAGATAGCGGACAGGTTGTGTCCTCTACTTCGGACAGAATGAAAAAATGCCGAAAACTTCTGCCCGGCTGCTGGCGCTGCTGTCCCTGTTACAGGCACGCCGGGACTGGCCGGGAACGCTGTTGGCCGAGCGGCTGGAGGTCAGTGCGCGGACCGTACGCCGCGATGTCGACCGTCTGCGCGAGCTGGGCTATCCCATCGTCACCACCAAGGGCCCGGACGGCGGATACCGGCTCGGCGTCGGCAGCCGGCTCCCGCCGCTGCTGTTCGACGACGAGCAGGCCGTCGCCCTCACCGTCGCACTGCAGCTCGCCACCACCGCGGGCGCCGGCATCGAGGAATCCGCGGCGCGCGCGCTGAACACGATCCGCCAGGTGCTGCCCGCGCACCTACGCCACCGCATCGACACCCTCCGGATCACCACCGTCGCACCACCGGCGTGCCGGCCCGCGCCGGAGGTGCGCACCGGCGTCCTCACCGCCCTGGGCGCCGCCGTCCACCACGGCGAAGTACTGCGCTTCGACTACGCCGCCACCGCACCGCGGACAGGTGACGACCAGGCATCGATCCCGCCCCGCCGGGGAGAGGCCCACCATCTCGTCACCTGGGGTGGACGCTGGTACCTCGTCGCCTGGGACCTCGACCGCGCCGACTGGCGCACCTTCCGCGCCGACCGGATCCACCCGCGTACCCCCACCGGCCCGCGCTTCGCTCCCCGCGCGCTCCCGACAGGTGATGTCACCACATTTCTGATCAGCAGATTCCGCGGCACGGACGCGACCGGTGACTGGCCCTGCCGCGGCGAGGTGATCCTGCACCTCGCCGCGGCCGACGTGGCACCGTTCATCCATGACGGAGTGGTGGAGGCGCTGAGCCCCGACCGATGCCGGGTCGCCGTCGGCTCGTGGTCGTGGACGGCACTCGCCAGTGCCCTCGGCGCATTCGACGCCGATATCGAAGTCCTGGGCCCACCCGAACTCACCGCCGCCTTCGCCCGCCTTGCCCGCCGCTACGCCGGAGCGGCGAACAGCGGATCCGGCACGCGCCCGAGGCCGGCACCGGCGCGCGACGGCGAATCATGAGGTCGTCCGACCGCGCTCCGCGCACCTGTCAGAAGTCGAAACCACCGCCATCGAAGCCGCCGCCGTCGAACCCGCCCCCGTCGCCGCCCCAATCGTTGTGGCCGCCGGCGTCGCCGCCCGGTCCGCCGTAGTCTGATCTCCGGCGGCGAGTCCGTCCGCATAACCCTCCCCGAAGCCCCGTTCGAAACCTTCGGCGCCGTAACCCACGCCGGCCATCCCGGAGAACAGTGGGGTGAACAGCAGGGCCGAGCCCACTCCCCAGACACCGGCGATCATGGCCGGTTTCCACCAGGGCTCGGAATACCAGCCGGCCGGGACCGGCCGGCCCGCGACGCGCCCGCCCGGGTAGTAGTTCGGCGTCTCGGCCGAAGGACGCGGGGACGCGGCGATCCGGCGGTTGTCGAAGTCGATCACCCGGTCTTCGCTGACCTCACCCGCGCCGGCCTGCCCCGCCAATTCGGGTACGGCGGGTCCGGGATCCATTTCCATGGCCATCCGGGCGGCCCGGATGTAGTAGAGCCCCTCGAGCGCGGTCTGCTTCGCCAGCCGGGCCTGGACCGGGGTCCTGGCCTGGTCCACCTGCGAGCCCGCCGCGGTGTGGCGTTCCGCGGCGTCGGCCAGCGCTTGCTGCGCGGCCGGGTTGCTACCGGACAGGTGGTAGATCTGACCGCCGAGGCGCTCGTTGACCTGGCGCGCCTCGGCGAGCGCACCGGCCAATTCGGTCGCCGCGCGCAGACTGTTCTGCCGGGACCGCCACACCAGGATCGACGCCACCAGCACGACCGCCACCGCGATCAGTAACCACTCCATGGTCACGCACTCCTCTTGTCGGGGGAGCACCGTGCCGACCAGCGTACTCGCCGACCAGCGGCCCACAGCCCGGCCGGACCGGCGGGCACCGCGACGACCACACGGCCGGGTCGAGCCGGCACCGGGACGGCCGGCGGAAACGCCGCGAAGAACACCACAGAAAATAAGGGTAGGGTAACCTTTGCGGGGGACGATCTTGACCTGCCGAACGCCGCGGCAGACCATCCACAGAAAACGAGGGGGTTCCCGATGACTGCCGGCCAGACACTCGACCGCGCCGAAAACGCTTCCAGCAGAGACCAAGACTTCGCCATCGATATCGGCCTGCTGATCCTGCGGCTGGCCTTCGGGCTGCTGTTCGCCGCCCACGGCGCACAGAAGCTGTTCGGCTGGTTCGGCGGCGAGGGACTCGCGGCCAACAGTGCCGGGTTCGAGCAGATGGGCTTCGACCCCGGCGCCCTGTTCGGCACCCTGGCCGGACTCAGCGAACTCACCGGTGGGCTGCTGCTGGCCTGCGGAGCGTTCACCCCCCTGGGGGCGGCAATGGTACTGGGCACCGGAATCGTCATCGTCGACACCGGATTCGGCAAGGGACTTCTCGGCGGCTACGAGATGGGCCTGCTCTTCGCGGTGGTCGCGGCAGCGGTCGCGTTCACCGGCCCCGGCCGGCTGTCGGTGGACGCGGGCCGCCCCTGGGCGCGCACCGGACCGGCCTGGGGCGCGATCTCGGTGGCTCTCGCCGTGCTGGCCGCGGTGCTCACTTTGGTTTTCAAGGCAGTGCTGTAATCCCGGGCGCCGCACCCGCCGGTCCGCCGACTGCGCCGGACCCGTGGGCGCGGCGGGTCCCGTGGGAAAAACATTCCGCGAAGTCCATCACCGCCGACTCCGAACACGCACCAATTAAAAGACTGGACGGTTCGCGTCGAATTCGCCTGCACCCGGCGGGAATATTACTGTGCGACTCCCGGAGGGGGCTCGGTATAACGGCGATTCGGGGCGGCTCGCCACAACACCTGCCGCACAGACCATCTCGATTACACAACGTGGGAAAAAAGCTCAAAAGTTGATCTAGATTGCGGTCCTGTTCGTTGCTAGGCTGTTGCTGCCGACGAGGACGGTCACATCCACTCGGCGGCACGAACCCAATTGGTACCAGGAGCCTTTCACCACGCGTCGTTGTTCGGCGATTCGTCACCCATCTTTCGGCAACGTGGCCGAAAGGCGTCCTATCGATGCAGAAGGCCGCGGACATTCGAGACGAGAATGCTCCGCCGGTCCAGGAGTTTCCACATGAATCTGGACGACGCGCTACGTGAGGGAATGGCCGTGGACGGTGCGATCGGTATCGCACTCGTCGATGCGGGCAGCGGAATGCTGCTGGCTAAACAGGGCGGCAGTTCCGTTTTCGATCTCGATATCGCCGGCGCGGTGAACACCGAGGTCCTGCGCGCGAAGCTGCGCGCGATCGAGGCATTGCAATTGAACGACTCCGTCCAGGACATCCTCGTTTCCCTCGACGCCCAGTACCACATCATCATGCCGCTGGCGCGCAACGCCGAAGAGCAGCTCTTCCTCTATCTGGCGCTGGACCGCTCCCGTGCCAACCTGGCCCTCGCCCGCCACCAGCTCCGTCGCGTCGAACAAGCGATCAGACTATGAACAGCGGCCCCGGACGCCGGGATGTGCTGCTCAGCGACCCCGCGATCGTGGGCCGCCTGTTGCAGCAGGCGTGCGACGAGATCGACGGCATCGAGCACGCCATCATGACCAGCCGCGACGGTCTCCTCATCGCCGCGAACAAGGAGGCCGGCGACGACGCCGCCGATACCCTCGCGGACCGCGCCTCGGCGATGGCCGCGGCCGGTGCGGGAATCGGCGACCATTTCACTCAGCTGGTATCCCACGGCCGGCTACAGGGTTCCATCTTCGAGGCCGAACAGGGCTGCGTCGGCGTATTCCCGATCAGCACCACCCTGTTGCTCGTCGTGACCAGCCGGACCTCGGTCAGTATGGGCCGCTTCAGTGTTGCCGCCAAACGGACCTTGCAGTTGCTGCAATCCCCCGACCCCTGACCCGGGTGCGACGGGCGGGTCACCGACCGGGTTCGTCGATCATGAGGGACCACGCAGCGGCCGCAGCGAGGCCAGCAGCCCGATCCCGGGGGCGAGTGCGCCGTCCTGTCCGAGCGCACGGAAGTCGTCCGCGACCGGCTCCGGGTCGAGTTCTCCCGCCCGCACCGCGTGATAGCGCACCTGCGACCACACGAAGGTGTCCAGATCATCGAAGCGGGTGCCGCCTTCGAGAATCTCCTCCTCGTGGAACCAGATCGCCACCTGCCCACTGGTGAGCATCGTGTACAGGTTGCCGCCACCGTCGGCGCCGAGGGTGTACACGTCGTCATCGGTGAGTTCGGTGCGGTAATCGCTGTCCCACAACCCGCAATCGTTGGCGGCGAAACCGAACCCGTAGGACCAGTCGTGGATATCGAGGAACTGCGGCATGGTTCCGGACCGCACCCGGCGATCGAATCCGGCGAGCGCGGCGGCGGCGGTGGGGTCGAGTCGTTCCAGGAACGGCTCGACCGGCCGGACCGCGGATCGGGGGATCTCGACGCGCGGCCGGTCGGGGAACCAACGCGTCAGGTCGGCGTCGAGATCGCGCTCGACGTAACCGGTCAGGTCTGCACGGGTTATCGGCACCGCCGGATCGTATGCGGCCGGGTGCGGTGGCGCCACCGGCGCGACCGCACCCGGCACCGCGACGGCGGGCGCCCGAAGGGCCGCGCGGGCGGGCGGGCAGAATAGGCTCGGTGAGCGCAACCTTGCAGGCCAGCGGACTGTCGGCCGGACACGCCGAACGCACCCTGTTCGCCGACCTCGACTTCACTCTCGCACCCGGCGACGTGGTCGGCCTGGTCGGCGTCAACGGCGCCGGCAAATCCACGCTGTTGCGCATGCTCGCCGACGGCGCCCCGGACGAGGGCGCGATCACCCTGAGCCCGCCGGATGCCACCGTCGGCTATCTGGCGCAGGAACCCGAACGGATCGACGGCGAAACCGTGCTCGGATTCCTCGCTCGCCGCACCGGCGTCGCGGATGCTCAGCGGGTCATGGACGCGGCCGCCGAACGCCTCGGCGAGAGTGGCGCCGACGACTACTCCCCCGCTCTCGAACGCTGGCTCGCGCTCGGCGGAGCCGACCTCGAGCAGCGCGCCGCGGAGATCGCCGCCGAACTCGGGCTAACCGGAAACCTCGTAGGCGGATTGGATACGCCGATGACCGGCCTGTCCGGCGGGCAGGCGGCCCGCGTCGGTCTCGCCTCGGTGCTGCTGTCGCGCTTCGATATCCTGCTGCTCGACGAACCCACCAACGACCTCGATCTGGACGGCCTCGAACGCCTCGAACGTTTCGTCACCGGGGTCCGGACCCCGCTCATGATCATCAGCCACGACCGGGAATTCCTGACCCGCACCGTGAACAGCGTGCTCGAACTCGATCTCGCCCAGCAGCAGATCGGCTTCTACGACGGCGGCTACGACGCCTACCTGGCCGAGCGCGAGATCGCGCGCCGGCACTCCCGCGAGGCCTACGACGAATACGCGGCGACCCGAACCGGACTGGAAGCCCGGGCGCAGATGCAACGCAACTGGCTGGAACACGGTGTGCGCAACGCACGCCGCAAGAGCAAGAACGACTCCGACAAGGCCGGCCGCAAAACCCGCGCCGAATCCACCGAGAAGCAAGCCGCCAAGGCCCGCCAGACGCAACGGCGTATCGAACGGCTCGACGTGGTGGAGGAACCGCGTAAGGAGTGGGAGCTGCAGATGACGATCGCGACCGCGCCGCGCAGCGGTACCGTCGTCGCGACAGCCGGTGCTGCCACCGTCACGCGTGGTGAGTTCACGCTCGGGCCGGTGACCACCCGCATCGACTGGGCCGACCGGATCGTCGTCTCCGGCGCGAACGGCTCCGGCAAATCCACTCTGCTGGCCCTGTTGCTCGGTAAGCTCGCCCCCGAAACAGGTACGGCGGCATTGGGTTCCGGTGTGCGGATCGGCGAGGTCGACCAGGCACGTGGCCTGTTCCGCGGGGACGCCACGCTCGCGGCGACCTTCGGCGCGGCGATGCCCGAATGGCCGGATGCCGAGGTGCGCACTCTGCTCGCCAAGTTCGGTCTGCGCGGCCCGCACGTCAACCGCGCCTGCGACACCCTGTCCCCCGGTGAGCGCACCCGGGCCGCGCTGGCACTGCTCCAGGCCCGCGGCGTGAATCTGCTCGTCCTGGACGAGCCGACCAACCATCTCGATCTGCCCGCCATCGAACAGCTCGAGCAGGCCGTGGACTCCTTCGCCGGCACACTCCTGCTGGTGACGCACGACCGGCGGATGCTGGACTCGGTGCGTGCGACCCGGCGCTGGCACCTGGCCGGCGGGCAGCTCGTCGAGGAGTAGGTGGATCAGAGCGGCCCCGGCACCGTCCTCAGCGTCGTATGGGTTCGTCGATCAGTTCGGACGGGGCCTCCCCCGACGCGAACGCGGCCACCGGCCGAGTAGGAGAAGTCGAATTGCTTCCGCTGAGTAAATACACTGTGCCCCCTTCGAGACACAGGACGCGGACGGTGCCCGCCGTGGGGGTCGGACATGCGGGCGTTGCCGGCGGCGCAACCTCCAGGATCAGTGGTTTTTCGTGCGGCCCGGTGGTGGATACCACGGATCCGAGTCGATGCCGCAGACTGACCGGTGATGGAACTGCCCGCACTCCCCGACCTACCGATTCGTGACGTTCTCGATCATGTCGTCGAGACGTTGACCGAACGCGGGACCGCCGTGCTGGTCGCGCCGCCGGGAACCGGGAAGACGACCCTGGTCCCCTTGGCGCTGGCGCAGCGTGCCGCCGGGCGGGTGCTCGTGGCCGAGCCACGACGGTTGGCGGCGCGGGCCGCGGCCGGGCGGATGGCGGCGCTGCTGGGCGAGCAGGTGGGTGACACCGTCGGCTACTCGGTCCGGGGGGATCGACGAGTAGGGCGGCAGACCCGCATCGAGGTCGTCACGTCCGGATTGCTGGTACGCCGGTTGCAGGACGATCCCGAGTTGACGGGGGTCGAGACGGTCGTGCTCGACGAGTGTCATGAACGGCATCTCGACGCGGATCTGCTGCTGGCGCTGCTGCTGGACGCCCGGGCCGGATTGCGACCGGATCTGCGGGTGCTCGCGACCTCGGCAACCGTGGCCGCCGAACGTCTTTCGATACTCCTGAACGGGAACCACGCGGCGCCGGTCGTGCAGGTCCGGGGCCGCACCCATCCGGTGGACACGACCTATCTTCCGTCGTTGCCACGGGAGCGGATCGAAGCACACGTCGCGCGCGCCACCCGGGCCGCGCTGGCCGCGACCGCGGGCGATGTACTGGTCTTCCTCCCCGGTGCGGCCGAAATACGCCGGGTGACAGCGCTTCTGGGCGGGCTGGACGATGTCGATGTCGTGCCGTTGCACGGCAGACTCTCCGCGACGGCGCAGGACACGGCGTTACGGCCCGGGCTCCGGCGGCGGGTGGTACTGGCCACCGCGGTGGCGGAGTCGAGTCTGACGGTGCCGGGAGTGCGGGCGGTGGTGGATTCGGGACTCGCCCGCGCCCCACGTATCGATCGAGCACGGGGGCTGTCCGGCCTTGCCACCGTGCGGGTCTCGGCGGCAGTGGCCGAGCAGCGAGCCGGGCGGGCCGGGCGGGAGGCTCCCGGGCGCGTATGGCGATGCTGGCCCGAATACGAGCACGGCACCCTGCCGGCCTATCCGGAACCGGAGATCCGGACAGCGGATCTGACGCGATTGGCGCTGGAGCTGGCGTGCTGGGGCACGAGCGACGGACAGGGCCTCACCTGGTGGGATGCGCCACCGTCCGGCGGATTGACAGCCGGCCGGGAGGTACTGCGCGCCTTGGGGGCCGTCGGCACCGACGGTGCGGTGACCGACCGTGGGCGGCGCATGGCCCGGATCGGACTGCATCCCCGGCTGGCGCGGGCGTTACTCGACGGCGCGGCCGTGGTCGGGCCGCGGGCGGCCGCGGAGGTCGTCACCGTCCTCGACGACGACACCCACCTGTCCGGGGTCGATCTCACGGCCGGTCTGCGGATGCTACGCCGCGAGCGGCCGGCGCGCTGGCGTCGGGAGGTGGAGCGGCTCGCCCGCTCGGTCGAGGGGCCGGAGGGGGACGACGATCCGGCACTCATCGTCGCGCTGGCCCACCCGGAACGGCTGGCCCGGCGGCGCGGCGCGGGTTCGAGCAGTTATCTCATGGCCGGCGGTACCGCGGTGACGCTGCCGCCCGGCGCCGGAACAGGCGATGCCGAGTGGTTGGCGATCGGTGTCGCGACGCGCGATCCCGGTCGAGCCGAGGGCGTCGTCCGGTTGGCCGCGGTCGCCGATGAACAGTTGGCCCGCCGAGCCGCATCGAACCTGCTGACCACCGTCGACGAGATAGATTGGACCGAGGGCGATGTGGTCGCGCGACGTATCGAGCGGCTGGGCGCGATCATCTTGTCGGCCACCGCCATTTCCGACCCCGACCCCGAACTGCTCGGCGCGGCGATACGGCGCGGGCTGAACTCGACCGGTCCCGGTCTCCTGTCCTGGAATGCCGAGGCGATCGCCCTACGTCAGCGCCTCGACTTCCTGCACCGCACACTCGGCGCCCCCTGGCCGCCGGTCGACGACGAGTCACTGCTCGCCGCCGCGGGCAGCTGGCTCGGCCCCGAACTCGCCGCCGCCCGCCGTCGCGCCGACCTCGAACGGATTGACGCCGGCCAGGCGCTGCGTCGCCTGCTGCCCTGGCCGGAGGCCACCCGCATGGACGAGCTGGCTCCGGAACGGATCGAGGTCCCTTCCGGCAGCCGCCCCCGGCTCGACTACTCGGCCGACCCGCCGGTACTCGCGGTCAAGGTGCAGGAAGTCTTCGGCTGGACGGACACGCCACGCCTGGCCGACGGCCGGGTGCCCATCGTGCTGCATCTGCTCTCCCCTGCCCAGCGCCCGATCGCGGTGACCGCGGATCTCACCTCGTTCTGGCGGACCGGCTGGCCCGGGGTCCGCGCCGATCTGCGCGGCCGCTACCCCAAACATGCCTGGCCGGAAGACCCGGCCACCGTGCCCGCCCACCGGGGCACCGCCCGCAATGCCGGGCGTGACCGGCCGGGACCTTCGCGCTGAATTCACGCTCCGGCCGCCGGCACGGCCCCGCCGGCCCTCGCTCTCCGGTTACGCCGCCGGCGGCGACCGGCCGAAGGCAGCGGGGTGATTGCGCCGTGATTGCCGGTACGCGCAGACTTGGGTCCGGGCAACGGTCCGGCTCAGCGCGCACCGGGAGGTCAGGGGTTGTGAGTATCCATCGCACGCTCACGCTCGTCGCAGCCGTGTTGCTCGCCGTGGCGGGCTGCGATGACGATACCGGCACCCGGACCGGTGACGCGGGAGCTCCGGTGGCGCCCACCCCGCCGCCGGAGTTCTGGTCGGAATCCGCCGCCACGCCGCAGCGGCATGCGGCCGTCGCCGAGGCGACCCGGCAGATCGACGTCTGCGCGCTGATCCCCCGCGAAACCCTCGATGGGCTGGGTCTCGGCGATATCCAGAGCGTCACCGTCGGCCTGTACTCGTGCCGGGCCGCCCTCGACTCCGCGGCCGCAAGTGAAGCCGCCACGCTCACCTGGCATTCGACCCTGCTGCCCACCCTCACCCCGGACCGCGGCCGCAGCGAACAACTCGGCGATGTGAGCACCCTGGTCGTCCCCGGCCGGGACGACGATCCACGGACCTGCGGCGCCACCGGCCGCTTCCCGGCAGGCGCCGCGTTCTACCTCAGCGTCTCGGCTCCGGATCGTGATTCGTGCGCGGTCGCCGACAGTTTGCTCCCCGGCATGATCGAGCGCTGGCGGCAGTCACCGGCCCAGGGCACCTCACCCGATACCGTGCCCACGGTGCTGCTCGGCGCCGACCCGTGCGCGGTGCGCACGGAACTGACCGGCACCGCCGATACCGATGAGCGCCGACTGAACCAATGCCTGTTCCGGTACCGGGACGAAACCGTCACGGTGGTGTACGACTACCGCGTTCCCGACCAGTTACGGACCCGCAGCACCGAGGAGAAGATCGACGACCGCGTCGTATTCCGCTCCACCTCGCTCTACGACAGCAGTATCCCGATCTACTCGACGGGTGTCGGACCCGAATTGCCTTCCGGCAGTACTGTTTTCGGCTCGCGCGTTCCGGTGGTCGAGGTCACCTCGGCCACCGATGACGTCGCCCGCGAGGTGATGTCGAAGGTTGTGACACTCTTTCCGCAGTGAGGAGTCCCGGCGGCCCGCCCTTCGTGCGTCGTACGCGCGGGCCGCTCCGGGTCTACTGCGTCCGCGGCAGGAATTGGTCGTCCAGGAGTCCCGCGTAGTCGGGGAGCGAGGTTCCGGCGGCGATCGAGCCCTGGGTCCCGGCCCAGATACCGAGTTCGGTCAGCTTCGGGGCGAGATCCGGGTTCAGTTGCAGCGTGAAGTCGAATTGCGACAGGACGTCCCGCAGCAGTTCGGGATCGAGTTGGGTCGCGGCGGCCACGGCGGCGACGGCGGTATCGGAAATCTTCTCGAGTTCGGCGCCCGCGTCGTCGAGCGCGGCGAAGAAGGAGGTGATGGCGGGGCTCTTCGCCGCGATCGCTCCCTGGGTGGCGAGGTAGAGGCTGTGCTGGCTGTAACTGCCGCCGGCGAGTTCGACGGCATCGGCGCCCAGAGCCTGGACGACCTGCGCCTGATAGGGCTGGAAGATCGATACGGCGTCGACATTGCGCTGGGTGGCGGCGGTGACCGTCGCCGACGGGGAGACCTGTACCAGGTTCGCCGCCACCGCGTGCTGTGCCAGCGTATCGGCCGCGAAGTAGGCGGCGCTCGTACCGAGCGGGGTGCCGATCGACTTGCCCGCCAGATCCTCGACGCGCTGGATACCCGCGCTCCGGCGGGCGACTATCCGTGACCCCTCCCAGCGCGCGCCGTCACCGACCACGCGCAAGGACGGGGAGCGCGTCAGTACGGCCGAGGTCGGGACATCGGCGGCGGTGGCGATATCGACCTGGCCGGCGGAGACGGCCTGCAGCGCCTCGATACCGGAGGGGAAGTTCACGACCTGAACCTGCACGCCGTGTCTGTCGAAGTACCCTCCGTCCACGGCGACGGGAATCTGCGCCCACGACGGGTCGACGACGAAACCGACGGTGAGGGTATCGGCGTCGCCGCCGGAGTCCCCGCAGGCGACGACGGACAGCGACAATGCGACGGCCGTGAGGGTGGCGGCCAGCAGGCGCCCGAGACGAATCTTCACGATGATGCGGCTTCTCTTTCAGTGACGGACCGAGGGGGCATCGTGGTCGATGCCCAGTTCGTGGTGCAGTGCCCGGCGGATTTCGCTGTATCCGCCTTGTTCGGCGAGCGTGTCGGCGGGGCGCGGCCGGGTGAGTGGGTTGGTGAGCTGTTCGACGATGCGGCCGTCGCGCAGCACGCCGACCGTGTCGGCCAGCCGGATCGCCTCATCGATGTCGTGGGTGACGAAGACGACGGTGCGGTGCAGCCGGGTCCACAAGTCGATGACCAGATCCTGCATTTTCAGGCGGGTCAGTGCGTCGAGCGCGGCGAACGGCTCGTCCATCAGCATCACGGCCGGTTCGCCCGCGAGCATCCGCGCGATGCTGACCCGCTGCCGCATCCCGCCGGAGAGCTCATTGGGCCGGCGCCTGCCCACCTCGGGTGCGAGCTCCACGAGGTCGAGAAGTTCGGGGATGCGGGCACGACGACGGCGGGCATCCACCGCACCGGCCCGCAGCGCGAAATCGATATTGTCGGCCACACTCATCCACGGGAAGAGGACATCGCGCTGGAATGCCATACCCCGGCGCGGCCCCGGCGCGACAACGGCCTCGCCGTTGTCGGTGACCGTACCGGCGGTGGGAGTGATCAGCCCGGCGAGACAGTGCAGCAGGGTGGATTTCCCGCTGCCCGAGGCGCCGACGAGGACGGCGAAGGAGCCGTCCGGGATCGTCAGGTTCACCCGGTCCAGGGTGGGCGCCGGTTGCCCGGGGAAGTGGACGACCAGGTCGTGGGTTTCGATCGTCATCTCAATGCTCCTCGGCGGCCCAGCGCGTCACCGGCGCCGTGACCGCGGCGATCGCGAGATCGCACAGGGCTCCGATGATTCCCAGGATGATCAGGCAGGCGATGAGCCGGTCCGCCTGGGAGAACAGCTGTGCCTGGTAGATGCGGTAGCCGATACCCGCGGTGGTACCGGTCATCTCGGCCACGACGATGAGAACGAACGCCATGGCCGCGCCCACCCGGAGCCCGGAGGCGATATCGGGGGCCGCTTCGGGAAGCACGATCCGGGTCAGGATCTGTCCGCGGCCGGCCCCCAGGCAGCGTGCGGCCCGCAGGTAGTCCGCGGGCGTACTCGTCAGTCCCGCATGACTGTTGATCCAGACCGGCACGAAGACGCCGAGCGCGATGACGAGCGTCTTACTGCTCTCCCCGAGACCGAACCAGAGAATTGCCAACGGGACGAGACCGATGGTCGGAATCGGTGCCAGCAACCGCAGTACCGGTTGCAGCAGATTACGGCCCACCACCGTGGTCGCGGTGAGCACCGCGGCCACGATCCCGGCCGCCGCGCCGAGGACGAATCCGGCGAACGCCCGCCGCAGACTGGCGACGATATCCGCGGCCAGCAGCCCGTCGGTCCAGAGCGTCCGGGCGGCGGCCAGGATCTCGGGGACGCTGGGGAAAAGTTCGCGTGGGAACTCGCCACTGGCCACGACCAGGCTCCATACGATCGCGGCCACCCCGAGCCCGGCGATCGCCCAGCCGAGCGCTCCGAACCGGGTGAGCCACGCGGGAACTCTCCGCACGTACCCGGCCCGGCCCACCGGGGCTGCCGGTGCCGCGTTCCCGGCGGGCGCCGGGGTCAGCCGGGTGGTCATATCGTCGCGCTTCCCCGGCCGGGCGCCCCGACGGCGCGGGCCGGAGTACGCGGTGTACCGGCCGGGACCCACTCGAAGGGCACCCACTGTGCCCGGTAGACCAGCGGGGTGCGGGTGAGCCGGTCGACCCCGGGGACCCGTGGCGTTTTCACCTCGGGTTCGCCCGCGACGCCGTAACCCTCGTACGGGCTGTGGTACTCCCACACCACCTCACCGTTCGGGGTCACCTGGAACAGCCGTCCCTGCATACCCTCGGTGACGAGCGTATTACCGCCCGGCAGCCGCTGCGCGTTGCTGACGAACGAGCTGAAGAACGTCCACGACGGCAGCCCGGAATCCTCGGCGGTGTACTGCCAGACGATCTGCTCGGTCCGCGGATCGACCTCGAGCACCCGCGAACCCGCGTAGATGCCGAGTGCGGCCGGCGGGTACCCCGCACCGCCCTGGTTGTCGAAGATCAGGATATTGCCGGCGCCGGGTAGACCCGCGGCGATCATGTGCGGATTGTGCTGGCCGGAGATCTGGTCCAGCGGCCGCGGCACCTTGTGCGCGTTGATCCGCTGGTGCTGGGCCCCCGGGGTTTCGCCGAAATAGGGGCCGAGCTTCCAGACCACGGCACCGGAGGCCTTGTCGATCAGCGCGACGATATTGGCCTTGCGGAAGCTGACCAGGACGTTGTCCGGATGGAAGACCGTATCCGGATCGTCGTCGTGCCACCGGTTGGGGCCCAGTGATTTCGCGCTGTTCATCTCGAGGTAGCCCCACGGGTCCTCGGGGTCCCGGGCCGCCGTCTCGCGCAGAGCTTCGAAACCGCTCTCGGAGAACCCGAACTCGGGCAGGTGATCACCGGCCAGCCACTGCCAGACGATCTCGCCGCGTTCGTCCACCTCGAACAGGCCCTGGTCACCGACGGTCGAGTCACCGAGATCGGGCACCACCCGCGGCACGGTGACCAGCAGCAGCCGGTTTCCGTTCGGCAGCAGCTCCCAGTCGTGGTTCTGGCGGGCCGCGCCGCCGGGGGCCTGCGTTCCCCATTCCCAGCGGCGGTCGCCGGACCAGTCGAGCTGGCCGACGGAGCCGTTGGCGTAGATTCCGCCGCGGGCATCACCGCTGTCGGAGAGCTGGACTCCGATATCGCCGAGCCGGCCGCCGGTGAGTGCGGGGTCGAGGAGGCGCGGCGGCACACCGGCGAACGGCCAGTCGCGCACGACGGTGCCGTTGAGATCGATGAGCCGGGTGACCGAATCGGCGCCGGTGAAGAGAACGTAACCGTCCCGGGCGTTCTCGGGGTCGCAGTAGGTCACGCCCGCCGGTCGTGTGTATGCCATGTCGTCCAGTTCACCTATCGCTCATTACGCCCGAGGGTCGTGCTCGGCACCGTTCTAATCGTTTAGCGTAGGAACAGCGCGCCGGCGGGCACAGTGTAAGAATCGGAATGAACGAAACCCTCCGGCACAGGTGTGCGCGGCAATGAGACTGGACCGATCGTGAGCCCGAAACGCCCTACTCTCACCGATGTCGCCAAGCGCGCCGGTACCTCCACCGCGGTGGTCAGCTATGTCATGAACGACGGGCCCCGCCCGGTCTCGGACCGGCTCCGTGCCCGAGTCCTCGCCGCCGCGGACGAACTCGACTACCGTCCCGACCGCTTTGCCCGGGCACTGCGCCGGCCGCGGCGGTGGCGGCAGATCGGACTACTGGTCCCGGATATGACGATGCCGCTGTACGGCGCGTTCGCCGGGCGGATCGAGATCGAAGCGCGGGCGCGGGACCATCTCACGATGATGGGCAATACCGGTTTCGCCCCGGAGCGCGAACTCGAATTCGCCACAGCCTTCACCGATGTCGGGATCGACGGCCTCGTCGTCGTCGGCGCGGTCGACGCCACCGGCACCGGCGAGATCTGCGCCCGGGCGCGGGTCCCCGTGGTCTGGGTGCACAACAGCCGCGGCGGTACCGAGGTACCGGTCGTCGGCGGTGACCACGTCGGCGCCGGCCGGCTCGCCGCCGGCCATCTCCTCGACGTACACCGGTGCGAGAACCTCGTCTTCGTAGGCGGTTTCACCGCCGAGAAGGTGCGCCACGGTGATCGCGAAACCGTCGCGCAGCGATTCCAGGGTTTCGCCGCCGCTCTCGGCGGCCACGGCGACGCCATCCACACCGACCTGACCGCCGCCAGTGCGTACACCGCGGTCGGCACCTATCTACGCGGATGCCCGGAGCCCCCGCAGGGCATGGTGGTCGGCACCAGCGCCCAATCCGCCGCCGCGATGCGCGCGGTCACCGACGCCGGACTGCGCATACCGGAGGATGTACGAATCGTCGGATTCGACGGCGCGACCGCCGACCATTTCGGGCAGATCACGCTCACCTCGGTGCGCCAGCCGGTCGACCGCATCACCCGTCGTGCCCTCGCCCGCCTACTCGACCCACCGGACGGCGATCGTGGCATCGAGCGATCCGGCCCGATGGAGGTCGCCCTCGGCGTCGGCGAATCCTGCGGCTGCGAACTCAATATCCCGCGGCGGTGAGCCGGTAATCGGCTTCGAACAGCATCCACCCGCTCAGCTGCACCGAGAGATCCCGGCTCAGATTCGCCGCGGAAGCAGCGGAGAAGTCCGTGAGCTGAGGAAATGCCCCGGGCTGCTCGGGCACCGTCACCGCGCGGGTCCAATCCGCGCCGAACAGTGGCAGCCCCTCCACCTCTGCCCGATGATCCCAGGCCGCCCGCGCGGACGCGTGCACGATGGCCGCGGCGGTGGTGTCGCCCAGGGACAGTGCGGCCACCGCGAGATATCGGGCGAGGATCCCCATGAACAGGCCGGTATCGCCCTCGGCGGCCGCGACGATCACCCCGGCGTCCGTGAGCCCGGCCTCGGCCGCGGCGACCAGCGCCGCCACCCGGCGGCGACGCCCGGCCGCGCCGGTGCGGACGGCCAGCTCGGTTTCCAGGCCGATAGCGACGCCCTGGCAGTAGGTGTGCACGGTCTTGTCCACACGTCCACCGGGTTCGTGGACACCGTCGAGGACCAGTCCGCTATGAGTGTCGCGCAACCGGGTGTACAGGAAATCGGCGAGTCGACCGGCCTGGGGCAGCGAGCCCAGACGCGCCAGCGCGATACCGGCCGGACCGTTCGTGGGGGCGTTGTAGTAGTCGGCACCGAACCGCCACGGCAACGCACCGACAGCCGGGTTCCAGCCCTCGATCAGGGCGGCCCGCAGTTCCCCGACCGCGTCGCCGAACCGGATACCGAGCAACCGGTCGGCCCGTTCGAGCGCCAGCGCCAGCCACGCCATATCGTCGTAGTACCGGTTGGTCCAGCCGGTGATATTGCGGGCGCGGATACCACGCGCGAGGGAAGCGACCCGGTCGACGCGTTCGGGGGTGCGGGCACGGTACGCGGCGTCCGCCGCGCAGTCGAGCAACTGAGCTTGCCACCAATAGTGCCACCGGACGAGCGACCGCTCCGGTAACGAACCCGGCCAGGTGAGCGCGCCCAGACGCATACGCGGCAGCCCCCACAGGGCGCGCACGTGCCGCGTCACGATCGCCCGCTCGGCCAGCTCCGCCCGCTGTTCGGCCGTTCCGGGACCGGCGGACACGGTGCGCGTGATCGGCCCCGCCTGTATCGGCTGGGCCAATACGGTGAGTGCGATCCCGGCGCCGGCCGCACACAACACGCTGCGCCGGCTGATCTCCGTGTTCCGGCGATCCATCCGCCCGGACTCCCTCGCTGAACAACGATCCTCGGAGCTGGAAAACCGTGCGATGAAAGTCTAACCCCGGCACGACCCCGCCGGCACGGCGTCGAATACCCGCACAACGGCGCACCGGCCGGACATCTCGGGCCGGCGCCCGCGGCCACCGAACGCTCGACCCGGACCCCGCTCGGGCCGTCGACGACATCACAGCGTGTGCTGACCGAGATCTACTTGTGGGCGGCCGGGATCGATCGAATCGTGCGCACACAGGTGCCGCCGACGTGAATTGCGGCGGCGCGCGCGGAGGCCGTCGTGCAGCGCGACTCGGAGCCCCGGCGTGTGGGTGGGCCGCCGGTTCGCGCCCCTGGATCGGTGGGCAGCTGGAAGGCGTGCTTGTCAGCGCTCACATGCTGCCGCGGCCGCCGGAGCCGTAGGCCAGGTAGCGGTGGGCCCGCACCGCGGTACCGGTCAGGGCGAGAGCGGGCGACAGGTCCCGCTGTCCGAATGTCGGGGTGTCAGATCAGCCCGGGCGTGGCGCCTGGCGCCGCGGGCGGTGCGTCGGGTTCGCGCATCATCCGGAACGAGTTCAGCAGTCCGAGCAGTCCGGCCAGAATCGGCACGAACAGCGCCGCCTGCAGCGCGAGGGGCCGCGCGTCGACGTTTATCCGGACGATCTCCTCGCGGATCGCCGAGGGCTGACCGGCGAGCAGCGACTCGAGTTGGGTGTTGCTCATGACTTCCGCGTCGTCCTCGAGAACCTGCGCGACGTGCTCCTGCTCGCCGGGTGGGAGCACGTCGCTCGACTTCGCCATCGCGGTGAAGGTGAGCGAGAGTGTGGCGAGCATGACGGCACCGGCGAACGCCAGACCGAACGAGAGCCCGAACGACCCGGCGGCGGAGTTGGTGCCCGCGGCTTCGCTGACCCGTTCCTCCGAGACCGGCGCGAGCGTGTAATTGTTCAGCTGCGAGACGAGCAGACCCAGGCCCGCGCCGGCGACGACGAGCGGCGCCAGCAGTGCCCACCCGAACTCCGCGCGGGGCACCAGCGGGACGAGCACCGCGACACCGACGGTGACGAGGACGAATCCCCACCGGATGATCGCCGCCGGCCGCCGGGTGCCTGCCTTCTTCCCCGCGAGCAGCGCGACGGCGAACATGCTCAGCGACAGCGGAGCGAGGGACAGTCCCGCCTGCATCGCGTTGTATTCGAGCACCATCTGCAGGTAGATCGGCAGTGCGATCATCGTGCCACCCAGGGCGATCTGCTGGAGCATCTGCCCCGTGACCCCGAGCCGGAATACTGCGGACCGGAAGAGGTCCGGATCGATCAGTGTGGGTTCGTCCCGATGCTTCCGGCGGATCAACCAGTACGCGAGCCCGATCAACGCTGCCGCACCGACCAGCAGGAGGGCCGCGACGGCCTCGCCACCCTCCTGCCACACCAGGATTCCCAGCACAATCCCGCCCATGCCCACAACCGACAGCACGGCACCGACCGCATCCACTCCTCTCGCCCCCGTGTAGGGCACATCGCCGACGAGCCCGATACCGGACAGGACGACTACGATGATCACTACCTCGAGCGCGAACCCGACGCGCCACGACAGATAGGTCGTGAGGAATCCGCCGAGCAGTGGTCCCACGGCGGCGGCGATCGCGGCCGCTGCGCCGACGAGCGCATACACCTTCTCCTGCGTGGCCCCTTGGAAGTTGCCGTGCACCAGGGACTGCATGGCAGGCAACAGCAGGGACGCACCGATGCCGCCGACCACGGCCCACAGCACGATCACCGCGGTCAGACTCTGCGTGAACGTCATCGCGGCCGCACCGGTCGCGTAGCCGAGCAGTCCCAGCACATAAGCGCGTTTGCGACCGATCAGATCCCCGACTTTGCTGCCGATCAGGATGAAGGCCGCCGACACCAACGCCTCCAGTGCGATCGTGGACTGCACACCGCTGACAGTGGTACCGAGGTCGCGCACCACCGCCGAGATCGACACGTTCATCAATGAGGTATCGACGACGAGGACGAACATCGCCATCGCCAGCAGGACCGCCAGCAGTCGGCGCTTACCGGACCACTGATCGGCACCTCCGGAAACAGCTCCGTCGACCATGGCAGTCCCACCACCTCGCTCGTCGTGAACCGGTGGCAACCCGGTCCGGGCCAATCCACTGCTGAGGCCAGAGAGTAAGCCATTCGAGACCCCCGCGCCCGCAGCCGCGAACTGTTCGGCGGGCCTGCCGCGGCTACCCGAACTCGGGCATGCCAGTAGCTCTCGACTGCTCGGATTCGGACGATGTCCGGCCACTCGACCGCTCCACACACCGGGATCAGATGGCGAAGGCGCCGTCCGGAACCTCCGCAGCGGCAGCGCGGCGACCGGCCGAGTCCGCGAGCAGGACGGCGAATCCGTCCAGATGCCGCGCGAGTCCATAGTCGAACAGCCCGTCGAGATCCGCGGTCGAGGTCCCCGCATGCTCACCGCCATCCGGGTGCCACCGACTTCTACTTCGACAGAGTGCTCCAGGTCGAGGTGGACACCCGGTCCGGGCAGCGGACGGTGCTGCTCGGGGACGCCGGTTACCGCGCGTCGCCGATGTCCGGTATCGGCACCGGCCTCGCACTCGTCGGCCCGGCGCACCGGCCGCGGTGGCCGGAACGCGGCTCACGACTCGGGCTCACCCGGGAGGGACTCGGCCGCGGAGGGCTCGGCGCGCAGCGCGGCCAGTGCGAGCCGGGCATAGCGACGCCAGATATCGGGATCCCGGATATCGAGATCGATCAGGGCGCGCGCAGCGCCGGAGACCAGAACCTGGATATCCATTCCGGAGGCGTCCGCGCGCAGGCTGCCCTGCGCGCGCCCCAGCGCCAGGATCTGCTCCAGATGCCGTTCCAGGCGTTCGTCGCCGAACCCTTCGACCCCGCTGAGGACCTCGATCATCAGCCGGTCCTCGGCCAGCCGGGTGGTGACCTGTTCCAGCAGCGCCTCGAGCGCGCGGTAGGCATCGGTGCGCGCCGCGCCGGCCGCGTCGGTGGCGAGCTGGTGGAACCAGTCGAGGTGCATCCGCGCCAGCGCGCGCACCAGGTCGGACTTGGTCGGATAACTGCGGTAGACGGTCGCCTTGCCCACGCCGGCGCGCGCGGCCACCTGCGGGATGGTGGCCCCGATGCCGTACTCGGTGAACACCTCGATCGCCGCGGTCAGCACGCGTTCGTGATTCTGCCGGGCATCGGCCCGCCGCCCGGCCCAGCTCTCGGCGTCGTCGGTGCTCGTCGCGTCCCGCTCGGAAGTCGGCATGGTGGTCATCGTGCCGCCTGCGCGCCCGCTGGACGCGCCCGTTCGAACTGAGACCCACATCTCATCGCGGGGGTCGAGGTGAGTTGCTCCACATTCGCCTCCCTGAAGTGGACCCTCGGGTCCGGTTGCTCCTACCCTCGAGCATAACCGGACTATATGGTCCACATAATCACTTGGAGGAGCACGCATGGCGTGGCAGTTGTTCCGGCTCGGCCGATGGTCGTTCGTCCACCGCAGGGTGGTAGCGGCCGTCTGGGTGGCGCTGCTGGCCGTTCTGGCGGTCGGGGCGGTGACATTGTCGGGGAAGACCAGCGAGAAGTTCGAGCTGCCCGGTATCGAGTCCACGCAGGCATTCGCACTCATCGAGGAACGCAGTCCGCAGGCGAAACCCGACGGCGCGACCGCGCGGGTGGTGTTCGAAGCGCCCGCGGGCCGGTCACTGACCGAATCCGGCTACAGCTCGGCGATCACCACCGCACTGCGCGGGTTGACCACCGAGAATGTGCAATCGGTGACCGACCCGGTCACCGGGGGCACCCTCTCCGAGGACGGCCGGGTCGGCTACGCCGCGGTCAGCTATAGCAAGACATCCAACGAACTCCTCGAGTCCGACCGGACCGCGCTGGAAAACGCCGCGCACGCCGCGCAGGACGCGGGGCTGCATGTCGCCGTCGGCGGTGACGCGCTCACCGAATTCGAGATGCCGCTGGCCGAGGTGATCGGTGTCGCGGTCGCGCTGGTGGTGCTGGCGATCACCTTCGGATCGCTGGTGGCCGCGGGCATGCCGCTGCTGACCGCGCTGGTCGGGGTCGGAATCGGGATGCTCGCCATCACCACGCTCACCGGATTCGTCGAACTCAGCTCGGTGACCCCGGCACTGGGCACCATGCTCGGACTGGCGGTCGGCATCGACTACGCGCTGTTCATCATGTCCCGGTATCAGAGCGAGGTCCGCGCGGGCCGCTCACTGGAGGAGGCCGCCGGGCGGGCGGTCGGTACCGCGGGCTCCGCGGTGGTCTTCGCCGGACTGACTGTCGTCATCGCCCTGGCCGGTCTGGCCGTGTGCAATATCGGGTTCCTCACCCAAATGGGTCTGGGCGGCGCGTTCACCGTCGCGATCGCCGTGCTCATCTCGCTCACCCTGCTCCCGGCCATCCTCGGCTTCGCCGGCGACAAGGTCATGCGCGGACGCCCGCGCTACCTGGCGAAGGAAACCGGCGGCGCGGAGTTCCGCACCCACGGTCGCCGCTGGGTGGAGGGGATCTTCCGGCGTAAATGGCTTGCGCTGGCCGGCGGTATCGCTCTCGCCGCCGTGGCCGCCCTCCCGATGGCGTCCATGCAGCTGGCGCTGCCCGACGATTCCAGCAAGCCGGCCGGAAGCGACGCCCGGGTGGCCTACGACCTGATCGCCGATAATTTCGGCGCCGGCGCCAACGGTCCGCTCGTCGTGGTCGTCGACACCGCGAACGCCCCCGATCCGGCCGCGGCCGTGCAGACGGCCACCGACCACCTGCAGGCGCTGGCCGCGCGGGCGGGCTCGGATATCGCCACCGTCGTCCCGGCGGTCACCAGCGCCGCCCCGCAGGCCCAGCAGGCCTTCACCCAGCAACTCACGACCGTCCGGTTCGCCACCCTCACGGTGATCCCCGACTCCGGCCCCTCGGACCAGGCCACCAAGGATCTCGTCGCCGAGATCCGCGCCGCCGTCGCCGATCTGCCCGCCGAGACCGGCGCCCGCGCACTGGTCACCGGTCAAACCGCCGTCGGGGTCGATATCGCCAACAAATTGACCCAGGTGTTCCCGATCTACCTCGCCGTGGTGGCGGGGCTGGCGATCTTCCTGCTGATCGCGGTGTTCCGCTCGATCTGGGTGCCGATCAAGGCGGCGCTGGGCTTCCTGCTCTCGGTCGGCGTCTCGCTCGGCGCCACCGTCGCGGTCTTCCAATGGGGCTGGCTGAACCAGCTCATCGGCCTCGACAGCACCGGCCCGGTCCTGTTCATCCTGCCGATCCTGTTGACCGGCATTCTGTTCGGTCTCGCCATGGACTACGAGGTATTCCTGGTCAGCCGGATGCGCGAGGCCTACGTCCACGGAGCCCCGGCCCGCCGCGCCGTGCTCGAGGGGTTCACCCACAGCGCCCGCGTGGTGGTCGCCGCCGCGATCATCATGGTCGGCGTCTTCGCCGGGTTCGCGCTCACCGACGATGTCATCCTCAAGACCATCGGTTTCGCACTCGCGGTCGGTGTGCTGGCCGATGCCTTCCTGGTGCGCATGCTCATCGTGCCCGCGTTCATGTTGATCGTGGGCGAGCGGATCTGGTGGATGCCGAAGTGGCTGGCGCCGCTCGTGCCCACCCTCGATATCGAGGGCGAGAAACTCACCGAACGCCTCGACGGAGCCTCCGGTGAGCCGGCCGGAGAACGGGTGCTGGCCGCCCACTGATCCGGCCCGGCCGCGCGCTGATCCATTGCCCGACCGGCCGGATCGGCCTGCTCGCCGAAAAGCTCCGGCTGCCGCGGTCGCCTGGGACGAGGCGACCGCGGTCCGGGTACGTTTCGGACACCGCGATTCGGTTTGACCTGGAGTGCACTCCAACTTCTAGCCTGTGGTCATGCGATTCGCGTTCAAGACCTCACCGCAGGACACCACCTGGGCCGATATGCTGGCCGTCTGGCGGGCCGCCGACGATATCGAAATCTACGAATCCGGATGGACATTCGACCACTTCTATCCGATCTTCTCCGATTCCACCGGGCCGTGCCTGGAGGGCTGGACCACGCTGACCGCACTGGCCCAGGCCACCGAACGCCTGCGGCTCGGCACCATGGTGACAGGTGCGCACTACCGGCATCCCGCGGTGCTGGCCAATATGGCCGCCTCGCTCGACATCATCTCCGGCGGTCGTCTGGAACTCGGGATCGGCGCCGGCTGGAACGAGGAGGAATCCGGCGCCTATGGCATCCCACTCGGCACCATCACCGAGCGCATGGACCGGTTCGAGGAGGCCTGCCAGGTACTCGTCGGGCTACTGAGTCAGGAGACCACCGATTTCGACGGCAAGTTCTACCAGCTGACCGGCGCTCGTAACGAACCCAAGGGCCCGCAGCGCCCGCATCCGCCGATCTGCATCGGCGGCAACGGTGAGAAGCGCACGCTCCGGATCACCGCCCGCTACGCGCAGCACTGGAATTTCGTCAACGGCACCACCGCGGAATTCGCGCGCAAACGCGATGTCCTGGCGGCGCACTGCGCCGATATCGGCCGCGATCCGAAAGAGATCCTGCTCTCGGCGCAGCGACGGCTCGACCCCGGTCTCGGCTACGCAGAGCTGATCGAGTGGGCGGCCGCGCTGGGTGCCGAAGGGCTGGATCTCGCGATCGTCTACCTGCCGCCGCCGCACGATCCGGCGGTGCTGGAGCCGCTGGCCGAGGCCATCCGGGATTCCGGGCTCGCGTCGTGAACCGGTCCCGGGCGGCTCGCGCCCGTATCTGCTGAACAGTTGTGCGCCGTGGGGGCGCGTCCGCGGAGTGATCGAGGGGTGCGGTGCCCGTGGGTCCGGCCGGAGAGCGCGAACGGGTGTTCGGCGACGGCCGCCACCGCTGTACAGCCGAGCGACCGATCGACGTTCCGCCGACGGCACGGCACCCGCCTCGTCGCGACCGGCGGTCGGATCGCTCGATGCGACCCGGGCGCGCTCAGGTGGTGCGGGCGATGACCTGCTCGGCGAACCGGGACAGGTTGGCGATCTTGGTGTCCAGGCTCTCGGTATCATGCTCGCGGGTGTAGGGGTTGCGGAAGCCGACGATCACATCGGTGACGCCCTTGTCCTCGAGACGCTGCACACCATCCACGGTGAAACCGTCCAGCGAGATGACGTGCACCTCGAAATCGTCGCGCGTTCCGTATTCCGCGCGCAACGCGTCGAGTTCGGCGAGCAGCCGGTCCAGTTCCGCCGGATCGCCGCCGGCGTGCATCCAGCCGTCACCGTGCCGGGCGGCCCGGCGCAGCGCGGGACGGCTGTGCCCGCCGATGAGCAGCGGAATCGGTTCGGTGGGCACCGGCGCGATCTTGATCGGCGGCAGGTCGTAGAACTCGCCGTGGAATTCGAAATAGCCGCCGGTGGTGAGCCCGCGGACGATCTCGAGACATTCGTCCATGCGCTTTCCGCGCTTGTCGAACGGCACGTCGAAGATCTCGAAATCATCGGGCCAGGGGCTGATCCCGACACCCAGTCCGAGCCGGTTGCCGCTCAGTGCCGCCACCGACGCCGCCTGCTTGGCCACCAGGACCGGCGGACGGATCGGCAACTTCAGGACGAACGGGGTGAACCGCAGGGTGGTGGTGGCCGCGGCCAGGGCGGCGGCCAGCACGAAGGTCTCGACGAAGGGCTTGTCCTCCAGAAAATCCCGGCTGCCGTCCGGAGTGTAGGGGTAGGTGGCATCGGAGTCGCGCGGATAGGCGATGCTGTCGGCCAGCACCATCGAGGTGTACCCGGCCGCCTCGGCGGCCTGCGCCAAGGGGATGTAGTAGGACGGGTCGGTCATGGTCTCGGCGTAGGTGAACCGCATAATCGGCCTTTCTGCTGATCGGTCGGGTGAAGTAGAACACGTGCTAGTTTTTCGCGATGGCAAAACTGATCATCGCGCTGCACGGCACCGGCCTCGGCGCCCGGCTCGCCGCGCCGGAACTCCGCAACGCCCTGGCCACCGCGGGGGCGACCGCCGTCGCGCTGAACCTCGACGACGCCGAGGTGGCACCCGCGATGATGCGCTTCGGCCCCGCGGCGCCGATCACCGCGCTGGTCTCGGTGTGGACCGACGGCGACCCCACCGCCGCTCTCGACGTGGTGTCCGACGTGGCGGAGGAACCCGCCCCGCACGCCTATCGGGTCCGCGAGCATGTGCGCCTGGACCCGCTGCCGGTACCCGACGGCACCCGCAGCGACGCCCTGGCCAATATCGCGCTGCTCCGCCGGCCCGCGTCGATGCCCCGGGCGGAATACCTGCGGTACTGGCTGGTCCACCACACCCCGATCGCGATCCGCACCCAGAACACCGTGGCCTATATCCAGAACGTCGTCGAGGAGGCGCTCACCCCGTCGGCACCGGATATCGCGGCCGTCGTCGAGGAACATTTCCCCATGGCGGCGCTGACCGACCCGCACGCGTTCTACGGCAGCGGCGGCGACAAAACCGAACTCGACCGCCGGATCACCGAGCTGATGGCCAGCGTCGCCCGCTTCGGCGCGGACACCGGGCTCGACCTGGTGCCCACCAGCCGTTACCACTGGAATCTCTGAGAACACGGCTCTGTGGCCGCCGCCGGCGCTGTCCGGGTTCGCTCACCGGACCCGCGACCGTGCCCGGGAAAACGCTGATCGTCGATACTCGAACCCTCCCGCGGTTCGACGAACCAGCCAGACCATCGCATCGGAGCCGGTATGACCCCTGCCAGCAGCCCGCAACACGTCCGTGTGTCCGTCCGGGACGCAGTGGCCACCGTCGTCCTGGATCGTCCGCCCGCCAATGCCTTCGATCCCGGCCTCATCGCCGAACTGCGCACGACCCTGGAACCGCTCGCGACGGACCCCGAGGTGCGGTGCCTGGTCCTGCGCGGGACCGGCCGGTTCTTCGTCGCCGGCGCCGATATCCGGGTGATGCGTGACCTGACCGAGGAAACGCAGCGGGCGATGCGGCCGTGGGTCGATATCGCGCGGCTGCTGGAAACCGCGCCCAAACCGGCGCTGGCGGCGATCAACGGTCATGCACTCGGCGGCGGCGCGGAACTGACCCTGGCCTGCGATATGCGGGTGATGACCGAATCGGCGACCATCGGCTTCCCCGAGATCGACCTCGGCCTGTTCCCCGGCGCGGGCGGCAGTCAGCGCCTGCCCCGGCTGCTCGGCGCGCACCGGGCGAAATTGCTCATGATCGAGGGCAGCCGGCTACCCGCCGCGGCGGCACTGCGCATCGGGCTGGTGGACGAAGTCGTCGCGGACGCGCGCTTCGACGACCGGATCGACGAACTCGCCGCCGCCCTCGCCGCCAAACCGACCCGGACCGTCGGGCTGCTCAAACGGATTGTCGAGCAGGGCCGCGACCTCCCCCTCGACGACGCACTGGACCTGGAGTTCGGCGCCGTCCTCGAACTCATCCGCACCGGCGACGCGGCCGAAGGGCTGCAGGCGTTCCTCGACAAACGCGCCCCGTCGTTCAGCGGACATTGAACCGGCCCGAAGGAGTCATGATGAAATCACGGAACTGGCGGCGCGGGATCGTCGCCGTTGCCACGCTCGCCACGGTGGCCCTGGCGGGAACGGCCTGTACCAGGCCCGCGACCCAGCAGTCCGGCGAGTCCGGGGCGATCCGTATCTCGGTCGGCGTGGATCCCTCCTACGCACCGTTCTTCCTCGCCGAGCAGGAGGGCATGTTCGAAGCGGCCGGTCTCGATGTCCGGATCGTGCAGACCGAGGGCGGCGCGGCCTCGGCCCAGAACGTGGTCGCGGGGACCTCCGAGATGTCCGGTAACGCCGACTCCACCGCGCTGACCGTGATGGCCGCCAACCCGAGTCTGCGCGCCCTCGGGGTGTACGAGGAGTCGACGCGGTACTTCCAGGTGGTGGTGCGCGAGGGAATCGATCCGAAGTCCATCCGCAAGGTCGGCGTGTTTCCCGGGATCGGCCTCTACTTCACCGATCTCTATTTGATGAGCCTCGGAGTGGATCCGGCCACCGTCGAACACGTCACCACCGGCCCGCCCGAGCAGCCCGCGCTGCTGGGCCGCGGCGATATCGACGCGTTCGTCTCGTTCGATCCCTGGGTCGGGCAGGCGGTCGAAGGCGGCGGCCGGGTGGTGGCCACCAGCGGCGATTTCGGCGCCAAGTACACGCAGTGGCTGATGGCGACCGACGGGTGGCTGGCGGCCAACGAGAAGGTCGCGGCCGAGGTTTTCGAGGTGCTGGCCGATGCGGCGGCCATCGTCGACGCCGATCCCGACCGCGCCGCGCGGGCGGTATCCGCCTCGATCCGGCTGGATCCGGCCGAGGCGCGGCGCACGGTGGACCAGATCGATTTCGGCGCGCGCGACTTCACCGACGAGGACATCGCCCGGGCCGAGGATCTGGTCACGTTCTTCCGGGCGCAGGGCAAGATCGGCGGCTCCGTGGACACCGGCCTGGTATTGCGCCGGGGCTGGCTGAACGAGCACGTCCTGGGCGCGCCCGCCTGAGATCGCCACCCGGTTCGTCCGGTTTCCAGATGGCGCACGGTGGACGCAGAAACGGTGGGGTACTGGACGACCGCGACCTGGC
>NZ_JBFAHF010000026.1:0-37349 GCF_040654015.1 Nocardia sp. NPDC050799 | reverse complement strand
ATCGCGGGCCGGGGCGTGGTGTTCGCAATGTGCGCTGTGATGCCGGCCCGCGGCGGTGGTGCGGGGTTGCCCATCGACGGCCGAGCCGAGATCGCCGAGAAACGGAGCAATCATGGTCGAGTCCGCCGTCCGGGTCGTGGAGTTGTCCACCCCTTTCACCCGTTTCGCGGGCCGGGTTCTCGTCGGGCTCGGCTACGAGGTGATTGTGGTCGAACCGGCCGGCGGGGACCCGGCCCGGGCCGACGCGGACGACCGTTCGTTCGCGCACTGGCACGCCGGGAAGAAGTCGGTGGTGCTGGACCTGGACACCGATACCGGCCGCCGCGCGCTCGCGCGCCTGGTCGCCACCGCGGATGTCCTGCTCGACGGCAGCCCACCGGGAGCCGAACCCATCGCCCCGGAACCCGGCCCACTCGTGCACGTCCGGGTGACCCCGTTCGGGCTGGACGGCCCCCGCGCGGCCTGGGCGGCCACCGACCTCACCGTCGCCGCGCTGGGCGGCATGCTCGCCCAGGTCGGCGATCCCGGCGGCCCACCCCTCGCGCTACCGGAGAATCAGGCCGAACAGCTCGCCGGCGTGAACGCGGCAGTCGGGGCGCTGCTCGGGTTGCGGGCCCGGCGCCACGGCCCGGTCCCGGTCGTCGATATCTCCGCGCAGGAATGTGTCGCCGCGAGTCTCGAGGCCGGCACGCTCGCCTATCTACACGAGGACCGGATACCGCCGCGCCCGGGCCGGGTCCATCCGCTGGTCCCGCATGGTCTCTTCCAGGCCGCCGACGGTTATGTGGGCGGCGGGCTGGGCGGTAGTCCCCGGATGTGGGACGCCCTGCTCGAGTGGCTGGTGCAGGAGAACTCCGCCGACGATCTGACCGACCCCCGCTGGGCCGACCCGGTGGAGCGCACACTCCACCAGGACCACATCTTCGAGGTGGTCCAGCGTTTCCTCGCGAAATGGCCCAAGCAGGAATTCGCGGTGGCCGCACAGAGCCGGAAACTGCCCTGGTCGGCGGTCGATCGGCCGGATGAGCTACTACTCAACCCGCAGCTCAACGATCGCGACTTCTTCCTCGACGTGGTCGAGGACGGCGTGGTGTCCCGGGACCTCGGCTTCGGTTTCGCCTTCCCGGAGGGCACCCGGATCCGCGAACTGGCGGTCGCGCGGCCCGGCGAACACCAGAGCCTCGTGCCCACACCGCCGACGGCCGGTGTCACCGCTTCCGATACCACGGTGGCCGGTGCGACCGCATCCGATATCGGGGCCGCCGGTGCCACGGCATCCGATACCGCGACCGGGCAGCTGCCGCTGGCCGGTCTGCGGGTCCTCGACCTCACCTGGGTACTGGCCGGGCCCTACTGCACCCGCATCCTGGCCGATCACGGTGCCGAGGTGATCAAGGTGGAATCGCTGGGCCGACCGGACCCGACCCGCTTCGCACCGTTCATGCACCTGTCCCGGGGCGGCCACGACGATCCGGACACCAGCGGCTATTTCAACGATGTCAACCGCAACAAGCGCAGCATCACCCTGGACACCCGCTCCCCCGCGGGCCTCGAGGTGCTCGCCGACCTGCTGGCACACAGCGATGTGGTGGTGGAGAACTTCAGCTCCACCGTGCTGACGCGGATGGGTTTCGGCTACGACCGGCTGCGTGCGCTGCGACCCGATATCGTCTACCTTTCCATGTCCGGTACCGGGCACACCGGTCCGCGCAGCGGATGGGTGTCCTACGCCGACATCGTCTCGGCGGCCACCGGTTTGACCGCTTTGACCGGGTGGAATGCCGACGAGGTGGTCGGCGTCATCTATGGTCACGGCGATATCGTCGCCGGTTTACAGGCGGCGACCGCGGTGCTGGCCGCACTCGAATACCGCGACCGCACCGGCCGCGGCCAGCACATCGACCTGTCCCAGCTCGAGGCGATGGCGTCACATATGGGCACCAGCGTGCTGCGGTCGACCGCGTCCGGGCGCCCCTGCGTACCGATCGGCAATACCCATCCCGCCATGGCGCCGCACGGTGTGTACCGCTGCCTGGGCCCGGACCGCTGGTGCGCGATCGCGGTGCGCGACGACACCGACTGGCGGCGGCTGTGCGCGGTGATCGATCGACCGGAGTGGGCGGGAGACCCCCGGTTCGGTACCGCTGCCGCCCGCCGGGCGGCAGCGGGCGCCATCGACGCGGCGATCACCGCGTGGACCGCGGTGCTGCCGGTGGAAGTGGTCGCCGAACGATTGCAGCGCGCGGGTGTGCCGGCGGGACCGGTGCGGACCGGGCGCGATCTGGTGGAGGACGATCCGCAGCTGCGCGCCCGGGAGTACTACGTGCGCGGGGTGCATCCGAAAGTCGGTCCCGTACTCCACGAGGGCTCCCCCGTCCGGATGGGTGGGCCGGCGGCGGTGCGCCGCGCCGCGCCGCTGCTCGGCGCCGATACCGACACCGTGCTGCGCGAAATCGCGGGGTACTCGCCCGGCACCATCGAGCGGCTGCGCGCCCGTGGCGTATTGACCTGACCGCTCGCCGATACCCACACCATCCGATCCAGAGGAGAGACCATGCGTGCCGCCCGGCTCCACGACTTCGGCGCAGACCCGGTCGTCGACGACGTCGACCCACCCGTACGCGACCCCGGGCAGACCCTGGTCCGGATCGACGCCGCCGCACTCGGTCACCTCGACCTGACCATCGCGAGCGGCACCTTCGACGTCCGTCCGGAACTGCCGCATATCGGCGGCACCGACGGTGCGGGCACCGTGGTCGAATCGGACACCTTCGCACCGGGGACCCGGGTGCTGATCCGCGGCGGCGGGATCGGGTTGTTCAAGGACGGCTGCTGGGCCGAGTATCTGGCCGCGGCAGACAAGGTCTTCACCCCGTTCGACACCGCGCTCGACCCAACGGTCGCAGCCACGTTCTTCCTGCCGAGCACCACCGGATACGTCGCGGTGCACGATATCGCCCGGGTCGCCGCGGGCGAGCGCGTGATCGTTTCCGGGGCCTCGGGCGCTGTCGGTTCGATGGCGGCACAGTTCGCGCTGGCGGCGGGGGCGGCCGAGGTGATCGGGGTGGTGCCGCGGGCGGACCAGGCCGAGTTGCTGCCACCCGGGGTGCGTGCGGTGGTCGGGCGGGGCGCGGAGGTCGCGGCGGCGCTGGGCACCGAGCCCGTGGCCGAGGTGCTCATCGATACCCTCGGCGGCGATCTGCTGCCTGTCCTGCTGCGGCGTATCGTGCCCGGCGGCCGGGCCGCCCTCATCGGCTACACGCTGGGAACCGAACTCGCGATCGACCTCCCGAACTGGTTGCTGGCCGATGTGGCGCTGCTTCCGGTCAATATGATCCGCAAAACCGCCCGGCAGGCCGAGCTGGCGCCGAAGCTGATCGCCATGCTGGTGGCCGGCGAAGTCCGGCTGGCCGTCCAGCCCTTCCCACTCGACGAGATCGCCGGCGCGTTGCGGGCCATGCGGGAGGGGAAGGTCACCGGGCGCGCGGTGGTTACTCCCTGAGTGTGTGCCGTGACAGTTTCCGCCCCCGGCTCGTTGCCGGTGGACCCGACCATTCCCGCGCTGCTGCGCGACCGGGCGGCTCGCCGCGGCGAACACCTCGCGCTGCGGGCGGGTTCGACCGCGCTGACCTATCGGGAACTCGCGGACCGCGTCGCGGCCGTGGCGGGAGCGCTGGCACAGCAGGGGGTCCGGGCCGGGGATCCGGTGGCCGCGCTGTCGCGCAACCGCATCGAACTCGTCGATCTGCTGCTGGGTTGCGCCTGGCTGGGTGCGGTGGCCGTACCGCTGAACACCGCGCTGCGCGGTGACTCCCTGGCCCATGTGCTGACCTCTTCCGGTGCCCGGTATCTGCTGCTCGAGGCCGAATTCGCCGCCCGGGTCGCCGAGACCGGATACGACGGCGTCACCTGGGTGATCGGCACCGGTTCGGCGCCCGGCCCGCACGGCCGGCCCCGCCCGGCCGCCGCGGTGTCGGCACTCGACCCGGCGGCGGTGCTGTTCACCTCCGGGACCACCGGCCTGCCCAAAGGTGTCCGCTGTCCGCACGGTCAATTCCTGTGGTGGGGCCACGGCGTCGGCGCCTCGCTGGACCTCGGCCCCGACGATGTGCTCTACAACGGTCTGCCGCTGTTCCACACGAATGCGATCAACGCCGTCTTCCAGGCATTCGTGGCGGGAGCCACCTTCGTGCTCGGCGAGCACTTCTCGGTACGCGCCCACTGGCGGCGCGTGGCCGACGCCGACGCGACGGTGATCTATCTGCTCGGCGCCATGGTCGCCATGCTCGCCGGACGGCCACCGGCGGAACTCGATCGCGCGCACCGGGCCACCCGCGCGCTGGCCCCCGCCACGCCGGCCCACCTCTGCGAGCCGTTCCGGGAGCGGTTCGGTATCGAGCTCATCGACGGCTTCGGCAGCACCGAGACCAATCTCGTACTCGGCAGTACGCCCGGCGCGCGCCGGGCCGGCTACCTGGGCACGATCATGCCGGGCTACGACGCGGCGGTCGTCGACGAGGCGGGCGCCCCGGTGGCCGACGGTAACGCCGGCGAGCTCGTGGTACGCACCGCGCACCACGGCGCCTTCGCCCTCGGTTATCTCGGGGAACCCGTCCCCGAGCCGTCTGCGTGGCGGCGGACCGGCGACCGGGTGGTCCGCGAACCCGACGGCTGGTTCCGCTTCGTCGACCGCATCAAGGACGTTATCCGCCGGCGCGGGGAGAACATCTCGTCGGTGCAGGTCGAGCAGGTGCTGGCGCGGCATCCGGCGGTCGCTCAGGTCGCCGTGTTCCCGGTGCCGTCGGAGCTGGCCGAGGACGAGGTCATGGCCGCCGTGGTCCCCCGGCCGGGGGAATCGGTCGACCCGGCGGCGCTGCACCATTTCGCGGCGGCGCAACTGGCCGGCTTCGCACTGCCGCGCTATATCGACGTGGTGACCGAGCTGCCGCTCACCGAGACCGGCAAGGTCCGCAAGGCCGAACTGCGCGCCCGCGGAGTGGGCGCGGACACCTGGACGGCCGAACCCAACGCTTCCTGACCGGCGTGCGCATCGGTCGCGGGATCGGTCCGGCGCCACGCGTTGTCGGCGCCGGATTCACCTACCGCACCCGTTGAGCGAGCACAGCGCCGGCGTGCACATCGCCGCGCTGTCCGGTGAGCTGTGGTGACATCGCATCGCCTGCAGCGCCCGGCTGATGCCCACCCCCGCGGTACGCAGCGCACCGGTCACCCGGCTGACATTGAGCCGGGCGGTGGGCCCGGTGACCGACAGCGCGCCCGCGATGGTCTGGGGACCGGTGAACACGGGCACCGCGACGCTCATATAGCCGAGCCGGGTCTCCTCCACCTCCACCGCGATCTGTTCCCGGCGCATCCGCTCGAGTTGCTGCCGCAGCACCGACACCGACATGGTGGTGCGCGAGGTGAGCGCGGTGAAACCCTGTTCGACCACCTCCGCGAACACCGATTGCGGCGAGAACGCCAGAATCATCTTGCCGGTGGCTGTGCAGTACAGCGGCAACCGGCCCGCGACCCGCGACTGCTGTTGCAGACCGCGGTGGCCGACGATCTTCTCGATGTAGAGCACATCGATCCCGTCGCGCACCGCGAAATGCACGGTCTCCTGCGTCGCGATCAGCAGATCCTCCATATAGGGCAGGGCCGCGTCGCGCAGGATCCGCTGCCGGGGTACCAGCTGACCGAGTTCGAAAAGGCGCAGGCCGAGCCGGTACTTGGTGCCGGACCGCTCCAGCAACCCCCATTCGACCAGCTCACCGGCCAGCCGGTGCACGGAGGCCTTCGCGACACCGCTGCGCCGCGCCAATTCGGTGAGCGCGAGATCGCGATGCTCGTTGTCGAAGGCGTCGAGAATCATCCGCGCCTTGCTGAGCACCGACGATATCTCGGTGCCCTGGGCCGCCGCCGGTTCGAGGGAAAAATCCGGACCGAGCTCCGCCGGTCGGTGTGCGGCTGCCGTCATGCTGACCTCCTGGCGCCTTCCCGGCGCCCTCCGCCGAGGGCCCGGACGGCGAAACTCGCCGGACTCGTGACGCTAGCGCAACACACCAGCGACCTGCATCACACCGGGTCCGTTCAGCGGACCCGGTCCATCGTCGCATTCTCGCGGAGAAAGCGACGCACCGCAGCGGCGACCGGGACCGCTTCCCGTTCGATCAGCGCCACCGTGCCATCCGCGAAGACCATGTCGTCCACCACGGGGGCTCCGGTCAGCCGGGCGCGCAGGACCGGCAGATTCCGGATGGAGAAGGGGTCGGCCCCGGCGCCCAGCAGCAGCACCGGCACCCGGACGGCGGCGATCCGGTCCTCCATGCGGTAGCGAGCGCACGCCCGGTGTCCCTCCGCCGGGTCCACGCCGAAGGCGAGCGCATCGTGCAGGAAGCGGTCCAGCAGGTCGGTTCCGGGCTGTGGATAGTACGGGCGGCGCTGCTCCCACAGTGTGTGCAGATGTCCGCCGTCCGCGGTCCGCTCGGCTCGATCCACCGCCGGTCCGTCGGCGTGCGCAGCACGGTAGGCGGCGTCTGCCCATGGACAGGACGACAGGACCAACGCCGCCACCCGCTCGCCGTACGCGACGGCCATCTCCAGTGCCACGGCGGCCCCGGTGTGATGCCCCAGGACCGCCGCCACCGGGATCTCCAAGGCGTCCAGCAGCGCCCGGGCGCCGGCGGCGAACGCCTCGATGGTCTGCGGCGCCGGCAATGCGGCGCTCGCCCCGAACCCGACCATATCCATCGCGATCACCCGATGATCGGTGGCGAGCAGGGGCAGCAGTTCGCGGAACTCGTCCCAGGAACGCGGCGTCTGGTGCAGCAGCAACAGTGCGGGCCCGGCGCCCTGTTCGGCGTAGTGCAGCTGACCGAACGCGGTGTCGGCGTATCCGAACCGGACGCTCATCAGTACTCCGCGATCATGGTGGTGTCCACGCCGATCACCTCGATCTTCGCGGCGCCACCGGGATTGCCGACCGGCTCGTCGCGACCCGGCAGGACCTCGGTGAAGAACCGCAGCGCGTCCTGTTTGAATTCCGGGTCGGCTTTGCGGTCCACGGTGATCGCCTCGACCGGGCAGGCCAGTTCGCAGGCCCCGCAGTCGATGCATTCGGCGGGATTGATGTAGAGCTTGCGGCCGCCCTCGTAGATACAGTCGACCGGGCACTCCTCCATGCAGGAGCGATCCATGGTGTCGATGCACGCTGCACCGATGACGAATGGCATATCAGTTCTCCTGTTCGGTGGAGTGGCCGGGGAAGATCTCGGCGTCGGGATCGAGTGCCGCGGCGGCGTTGTTGACGGCGGTGGCCGCCTCACCGAAACCCACCGCGATCAGCCGGACCTTGCCCGGGTAGTCGGTGATGTCACCGGCCGCGTACACGCGCGGGACGGTGGTCCGCATGCGGGTGTCGACGACGATGTGCCGGGATTCGATGCGCATACCCCAGTCGGTCATGGGCCCGAGGTCGGCGGTGAAGCCGAGCGCGGCGATGACGGACTGGGCCGGCACGGTCGTGGTGGTCTTGTCGGCCCGGTGGTGGATATCGACCTCGGAGATCCAGCCGTTGCCCCGTACCGCGGCCACGTCGGCGTTCACCAGTACGCGCACGCTGCTGTCCCGGACGCGGGCGACCGTGGCGCCGTGGGCGCGGAATCGGTCGCGCCGGTGCACCAGGGTCACCGAGGCCGCGATCGGTTCGAGGTGGACCGCCCAGTCGAATGCGCTGTCGCCGCCGCCCACGATGACGACATCACGGCCGGCATGCGCGGACAGGTCGGGGACGAAGTAGCTGAGGCCGCGGTCCAGGAAGTCCAGCCCCTTGGCCAGCGGGCGCGGTGTGAAGGTCCCGATACCGCCGGTGACGACGACGGCGCCGGCGGTGACGGTGCGCCCGGTGCTCGTCCCGACCACCACCCGGCCGTCGGCCGCGTGATGCAGGGTCTGCGCCTGCTCCCCCAGCAGATAAACCGGGTCGTACGGCGCGGCCTGGGCCAGCAGCCGGTCGATCAGCTCCCGGCCCTGCACCGCCGGGAACCCCGCGATATCGAGGATGGCCTTCTCCGGATACATCGCGCTCACCTGCCCGCCGGGTTCGGATAGCGCGTCCAGCACCGCGACCCGCAGTCCGCGGAAGCCCGCGTAGTACGCGGCGAACAGTCCGGCCGGTCCGGCGCCGACGACGAGGATGTCGACCTCGCGGGCAGTCCCGGTCGACGCGTGGGGCGATTCGTTCATACCGTGCACGCTAAGAGCGTTGCGACACCGGAGAAATGAATCCGGTCCGGTGAACAGACCCGGTTCACAGGGCGGGCGGGGCGCCCTCGGGCACGACGAACGGCGGGTCCTCGGTACTACGACCGAAGAGCCCGCCGTGCGCGGTCGGTGTTCCGCCGGCCCGGATGCCCTCGTCGAACCCGGGCCGGACTCGGCCGATCGGTTCCGGTGCCACCGGTAACCGGACGGTACGCACCGACCTCCGGCTGCCGCCGGCTATTTGACGCCGTAGCGTCCGAGAAACCTGGTCGAGACCAGGCGCAGTACTCGGTCGAAGACGAAACCCATGATGCCGAGCACGATGATGCCCACGAACGTCCAGTCGATCCGCCCGTAGTTGCGTGCCTGCCAGATCATCGAGCCGAGGCCGTGCTCGGAGGCCACGATCTCGGCGGACACGATGGTCAGGAAGCTGTTGCCCATGGCCAGCCGGGCGCCGGTGACGATCCCCGGCACCGACGACGGCAGCACCACGGTCTGCATGATCTGCAGTCGCCCGGCACCGAGATTGGTCGCCGCCTGCAGTTTGTTCTCGCTGATGGCGACGGTGGCGGCGATCGTGCTCACGGTGACGATGAACACCGAGGTGTAGAAGATCAGCACCACCTTGGAGGTCTCGCCGATCCCGAACCACACCACCGCCAGCGTCACGAACGCGATGGGCGGAATGAACCGGAAGAATTCGATATAGGGGTCGAGCAACTGCCGGATCAGGTTGAACCGGCCCATCAGGATCCCGATCGGGGCGCCGACCACGACACCCAGGCTCCAGCCGAGCAGGATGCGCTGCCCGGAGGCCACGACCGAGGTCCACAGCACACCGCTGTCGGCCAGTTCCCCGGCCGCCTTCCACACTTCGGCCGGGGAGGCGATCGTGGTCGGGCCGTACCACCAGGCCAGGAACGACCAGACGGCGAGTCCGATGAGCGCCGAGGCGATCCACAGTGCGCCGGTGCGCAGGATGCCGCTGCCGTTGCGGGTACCGGCGCGCCGCGCCGGTTCCGCGCGGGCGCCGCGCGGCGCCCGGATCTCCGCCACCGCGGTCATGCCTTCTCCTCCTCGACATCCCGGACGCCGCCGAGATCCTCGTCCTCTGCCAGGCCCTGATTGCGCAGCGACGCCACCACTTCGGCGCGGATATCGTCGCGCAGCCGCTCGTACAGTTCGATGACCTCGGGGTTCGCCCGATCCCGCGGCCGCGGCGCGGCCACGTCGTAGACGCTCTTGATGCGCGCCCGCGGTCCCGCCGTCATCACCACCACGCGATCGGCCAGGGTCAGGGCCTCGTCGATATCGTGGGTGACGAACACGACCGTGCATCCGGTGTGCCGCCAGATCTTGTCCAGTTCGGTCTGCAGCACCTGGCGGGTCTGTGCGTCCAGCGCGCCGAACGGCTCGTCCATCAGAACGAGCGAGGGCTGGTTGGCCAGGACGCGCGCGATCTGCACCCGCTGGCGCATACCACCGGAGAGCTGGGCGGGGAATTTCGCGCCCGCGTGCGGGAGACCGACCATCCCCAGGTATTCGGCGGCGATCCGCGCCTGCTCGGCTTTCTTCGCACCGTGCATCCGGGGTCCGTAGGCGACATTCTGCGCCACGGTCATCCATTCGAACAGCGCCTCGGAACTCTGGAAGACCATTCCGGCGTGCGGATTGCCGCCCGCCACTTCGTCGCCGTCGCAGATGATGCCACCCGCGGTGGGCCGGACGAACCCGGCCATGGCCGACAGCAGTGTCGATTTCCCGCACCCGCTCGGTCCGAGCAGGCAGACGAATTCACCGGACCGCACCGCGAGGTCGATTCCGGCGACGATCTCGGCGGACCCGAAGTTGATGTCCAGGTCCCGGATCTGCACCGGTACACCCTTGTCCGGGGCACCGGTGGCGGCCGCGGCGGCCGAGGTGGTCACGGTCATTTCTTCTCCTCCTTGTACCAATCGAGCAGTAGGGCCGACCGCAGGTCGGGCTGCTCCGAGAGGACGCCGATGTCCTGGTAGAAATCGACGATCGTCTGCGCCGATTCGACGTCTTCGGCACCGAGATTGATGACCCCGAAATCGATCTCGCCGACCGCGGCGATGGTCTGTTCCTCGTCGACATTGACCGCCGCCTTGGTGGCCGCCGCGGCGAGCGCAGGGTCCTGTTCCACCCGCGCGCTGGCCGCCGCGAGCACCTGCGCGAACTGCTGGGCCTGCTCCGGGTTGGCGGTCAGCCAGGGTTGCGTCGAGATCGCCCAGTGGTGATAGAACCAGTCGTAATCGCCGGTGACCGCGACCACGTGCCCGGTGCCCTGCGCCTCCGCGGTGCTCGGCCACGGCTCCCACAGCACATAGCCGTCGATATCGCCGCGGGCGAGCAGCGCCGGCATATCGCTGGGCGTGGCCGAGATCATCTCGACAGCGCCGGCGGGCACCCCGTTGGCCCGCAGGTACTTGTCGGTCGAGATCTGGCCCAGCCCGGGCACCACGCCGACCTTCCGAATATCGGTGGGACCGGCGATGCCGTTGCGCAGCACCACCTTGATGTAGTCACCGGATGCCTCGTAGGCGAACATCGCCCGCAGCGACGGGTTCTGCCGGAGCTGGGAAATCGTGGTGGTGTCGGAGCTACCCGCCAGCTGGACCTGGCCACTGGCCAGGGCGTCGACCGCTTCCCCGCCCCGGCCGAACTGGACCAGTTCGACGTCCAGCCCCGCATCCCGGAACATGCCTTCCTGATCCGCGAGGAAGAACGCCGCGAACGAGGCGTCGATACCCACCGCCACCCGGATCGGCCCGCTCCCGTTCGTCGCCGTATCCCGGGTCGCCGGTCTGGTGCAGGCCCCGAGCGCGACCGCGAGTGCCACCGCGAGTACCGCCAGGACCACCTTGCCCGGTCTGGATCGCCACGCCATATCTGTACCTCGCTCTGTGATCTGGACCGCATTCACGGTGCCATGGACAGGGAACCTATCCGCTACCCGGGAGCACACGAACGAACGCGGTCCGCCGTACGGACCGGGACCTCGGCGTCGCGGTAACCCGCAGGCCCGCCAGTGTCAGCGGCCCACTACGGATCTATTCCACGCGTGTGACCAGTGTGTTTCCCAGCCTTTGCCGTACGGTTGCCCGGCGACCGAAACGGCGCCGCACACGGCTGGTGGGTGCGGGAAGGCGGGTGTGGAACCCGCGAAACCGGGGCCCGGGACGCCGGAAGCCGGCCGCGGGGACGCGGCCGGCTTCGGGTGGTTCCGGGGCGGAGCGAGCGATCAGGCGGCCGACTTCGCCCGTGCCGAGGCCTCGGCCAGGAATTCGAGACTGAGCGAGTTGTACTCGGCGGCGTGTTCGTGCTGCGGCCAGTGCCCGCACGCGGGGTAGAGCTGCAACCGGGCACCCGGAATATCGGCGGCCAGCTTCTCCGCCTCCGGGACGTCGCCGAACGGATTCTCCTGACCCCACACCACCAGGGTGGGCGCGGAGATCCGCGCCAGCCGATCCGGCCGGAGCAGGTTGCGCTGCCGGGTCTCCATGTTCTGCAGGGACAGCAGGTTGTGGATATTGGCCACGAAATCGGGCTGATGGTAGATCCGGTGCCGGACCTGCACCAACTCTTCGGTCGCGTCGGCGGCGTCGTGCATCAGCAGGCGCAGGCGAGCCCGGGTCAGCTCGATATCGTCGGTTTCCACGGCCTTGATGGTCGAGGTGCGGATACGCTCCATGACCTCCGGGTTGGCCACTGTCCCGCCCGCGGCGAGCAGTTGCAGCGAGAGCACTCGCTCGGGATGGTCGCCGGCCAGATACGCCGCGACCCAGCCGCCCAGCGATTCGCCGACCAGATGGACCTTTTCCAGGCCGGCGGCGTCGAGGTAGTCGAGCAGATGGGTGACATAGCGGGGGATCTCGTACGGGTAGTCGGGCTTGCCGGTGTAGCCGTGGCCGAGCATATCGATGGCATGACATTCGTACCGGTCCGCGTGCGCGACGATATTGCGGGCGAAGGCCTCGAGATGGCCGCTGGTGCCGTGCAGGAATACCACCGCCTCCGCACCGCTGCCGGCCTGTAGCGCCCGGGTCGGGATACCGGCGGCGTCGACGGTTTTCAGAGCGAAATCCACGCCGGTCAATTCGTGCCAGATCGTCATAGTCAATCCTTTTCGTGAAATCGGAAGTCGAGAGGGAATACCGCGCTGCGCGACGGTTCAGCGGACGGCGGGTTGCCGCGCCGGATCCAGTACGGCGACTCCCATCCCGGTGAGCCATTCCGGCACCACTTCGTAGGCCAGCCGTTCCGCCGGGATGTACTCGAGCATCGCGGCCATCATCAGCCAGGTGCGCAGTTCCTGGGCCCCGTTGCCCGCCGCGTCCTCGAGTTCGCCGGTGGTGTACCCGGCCAGTTCGGCGGCTCTACCGAGGGTGAACAATTCGAGGACCCGGTTGTCGAACTCCGGGGAGATCGCGGCCTCGGCGGCCCGGATGATCTGCCGCCGGCGGACGTCGTAGTCCGCCCAGTTCTCCCGGCCGTCGAGCCAGGCCCGCACCATGAAGTCCTCGTCGTCGCCGTGCGGGTCCCGCCAGTCCGGCCAAGGCAGCCGATGCGATAGACCACCGGAGGCGATCACCACCACCCGCCGATCGTCCGGGTATGCGGCGACGGCCTCGCGCAATGCCGTCGCGAGTTCCGCGCAGCGGGCGAAGGTCGGCAGCGGCGGCGCGAAAACATTCACCACCAGCGGCACAACGGGCACCTCGAGACCGGCCAGCAGGTACTGGATGGCGTGCGACTGCCCGTGGTCGATCTGCAATCGCGCCGAGAACGCCGGATCGAACCGGCCGCCCTCGATCAGCGCATCGGCCAGATGCCGGGCGAAGCCGATATCGACGTGTTGCGGGCCCGCGGGAGTGCCCGACTCCCCGCTGGCATGGCATTCGCCGACACCGAGGGTGAAGGGCGGGATCAGGTCCAGCCAGAATCCGCGAAAATGGTTGGAGCCGAGCAGGATCACCACATCCGGGCGCGCGGCGGCGATCCGGTCGCGTGCGGTGTACAGGGCGTCGCGGAAACGCTCCGCCTCCGCCTTGTGCGTTGTCTGCTCCCAGTGAGTGTTCATCAGGGTGCTGTGCGACGCGCCCACCCCCAGCACGATATTCGCCATCAGTCGATTCCTACTTCCTCGAGTGTGCGGGTCGCGGTATCCACCGCGACCCGCACGAGATACCGGGTGAACCGCTCCGCGGCCCGCAGGTCCACCGTGTTCATTCCACTCGCGAAATCGACTTCGAACGGAGCGTCGGCGACCTTCGGCATTCCCACCCGGACGGTCGGAATCCCTCTGCCGCGCAGGATGTTCGCGTCGGTCGCGCCACTGGCGTCGCGGATATCGCGGTGCGGTTGCCCCTCCACCGCCTCCCAGGCCGCGACCGCACTGCGGCACAACCACATACCGGGGTCCGACGATTCACCCGGTATCGCCAGGATCTGCCTGACGTCGATACGGGCGTCGAGGTCGGCGGCGATCTCGCGCACCGCGGCGAGCAATTCCCGTTTCGCGGCGGTCGGGGTGGTGCGCGGGCTGAGCCGCAGATCCACCATCATGCGGACCTGTTCCGGGGTGAACGAGGCCGTGCGCTGCCAGCCGCCGCGGATATTCGCGACCATCCCCTGCGGGAATACCAGCCCGTCCCGGTGCGCCCGCGAGTATTCGGGAAACCACTCCTCCAGGCGCAGCGCCACCGCCCCGGCGAGCGCCACCGGATTCCGATAGGGCAGCCGGTGCCGCGATCCCACATAGGTATGGGTGCCGTGGACGATGATCTCGAACCAGGTCAGCCCCACTTCTTCCCAGGACACGGTCCATCCGGGTTTGGCGATGAGCGCGAAATCCGCCCACACCCCCTGTTCCAGGAGGAAGGAACAACCCACGCCCTGGCCGGTGTTGCGCCGCGGATTGCCCACGCCCGGCCGGGCATCGGTCGGCATACCGCCCGCCCCGAAGGCGGCGATCAGATCGCCGGTCAGCGGTATCCCGGCGGTATGGACGGCCTCGACCGCCGCAACCACGCAGGCGGCGTGCCCCTTGGGGTTCGACGCACCGAGACCGGTCACGTAGTCGCCGTCCACCACCGCGCGCGGCCGCATATCCGGGCGTAGGCCGGCACCGGCCCACGGTAGGTCCTCCGACTCGTTTCCACTGGTCACGGTATCTATCGGAGCGTAGAGCATGAGGTCGGGACCGGTGCCGGTGCCGGGCACCCGAGCCCACGAGTTCGCCTGCCGGTCGTCGAGTTCCATCGTGTGGGCTTCGATACCGGCACCGGCGAACACCTCGGTGATGTGCCGGGCCAGCGGCGCCTCGTCACCGGTCGGGCCGACGATATCCACCAGGCCCGCGGTCAATTCGCGCAACCGGTTGTAACTTACCGCCGCCCAGGCTTTTTCGATCCATGCGCGGCGCTGCCCGTCGAGCCCGGCCAGGGGGTCGGCCGTCATCTCGGGGTGACCGAATGGATCTGGGTGTTGTTCCGCGCGGCCAGATAACGCCAGCCGAACGGCGCGCCGACGGCCAGCAGTACCCCGGCCAGCACACCGCCACAGATTTTGCCCATGATGTCCTCCTTCGCTATTCCGCCTCGGCGGAGCCGGCGGTCCCGGTACCCGAGGCACCGTTCGACGTGGTCGATGCGGGTTTCTCCGCGGCCGCGGCCCGCGCACGACGTTCCCGGGCCGGCCGCACCGGTTTCGCCGGCTCGCGGGTCACGGCCTCGGCGATCCGGCCGGCGTATTCCGCTTCGGCGAGGTTGCGCCACGCGGTGAGCGAGATATCGGGCCGGTAGAGCTTCTCCGGCGGCGCGTCGGTGACGCTCACCATCCATTCGTCCTGGCCGGAGAACTGGCCGTGGAACAGCCAGCGGATCGCACCCAGATATTTCGCGCAGAAACCCAGCTTGCGGACGCCGGTGACGAAGTTGACCATCAGCCCCACATAGTTGTGCCGCTCGTCGTCCACCGGAACGTAGAACTCGTAGTGGATGAAGTTCGGGTACGCGATGCGCAGCACACCGGGCATGGACAGCGACGCGAAGCCCGGGAATTTCTGCGCCTCGATCACCGGGTTCGTCTTCAGCCCGGCTCCTACATTGCCGACCTGGGAGATACGGGTCTCGTCGGGGTTCTTCTTCCACCAGCGTTTGTTGGTCCACTTCCCGACGCCGGGGAAATCGGCCTCCCAGTGCACCTCGTCCTGGACTCGGAAGATCCAGCGGCCCTCGGGCACGATCCGGGTGATGTTCCAGGTGGGCATGGGTTTGAACAACCGCCACAGCGACGTGCGGTGCAGGTACTTCGCGTGCCCCTCGTCGAAACCGTTCTCGCACGCGAAGCGCCAGTTCCCGCGGCGCGGCTGGATCCGGCCGCCCACGATGCCCTCGTTCTCCACCAGTTCGCGGGGCAGCTGGTCGTCGATCGGCGGCGCCGGCTCGCTGCCGATCGGGATGTACACCCACACCAGTCCCAGTCGTTCGGCCACCGGGTAGGTCTGCACCGACAGCTTGCCGCACACCTTCGAATCGGGTCCGTCGGTGATGACGGCGGCGAGCTTGCCGTCAGTCAGCCGGAAGGTCCAGCCGTGGTACGGGCAGCTGACGGTTCCCGGGAACTGCTGATCGCCCTCCGACAGGGGTACACCCCGGTGGGGACACCGGTCGTGCAGGGCATAGGCGGTCCCCGCGTCGCGGATCAGCGCCAGCTTTTCGCCGCAGATCGTATAGCTGCGCGGTTTTCCGGTGATGTGGTTCGACCACGTCACCGGGTACCAGTAGCCGCGGTAGCCGCTGCCCGCCTTGTCGTAGTACGGCCAGGCCGTCCAATCCTGCCGGCCGGCCGCCCGCGCCCGCTCCGGGAGCGTGGGCCGGGTCTCCGGTGCCTCCACACCAGTCATATGCGTTCCTCTCGAAGCGAGATCGTCCGGTGCACCGATCTTGGGCCGGAGGACGCCGCGACCCAATGGATCGGGTTCGCTCAGCAGACCGGATCCGACCCGAGCCGGATCACGGCCCGCCCCGCCGCGCAGAGGGTCCCCGTCTCGTCGTGTTCTTCGAGGTGCAGGGTCACCGTGTCACCGGTGACGTCGCCGACCACACCGGTGACGGTGAGTGTGGTACCCACCGTGGCGGGCGCCCGGTTCCGCCATTCCACCGATCGCACCGCCGTGGGATCACCCGCGAAACGGGCGGCCGCGCGGAAGAACAGCGTGCCGTGCAGTTGCGCCATGACCACCGCGCCGTCGAGACCCTCCGCACGGGCGGCCAGGGTGTCGTAGTGGATACGGTGCGCGTTGTGGGTGGCGGCGCCGAAACGCTGGACGCGCACCGGGTCGGTCCGCAGTTCGACCGGTGCGACGATGCCCCCGGGGCTCACCACATGTGACCCGGTCATCGGACGATGAACTTTTCGGTTACCGAGGCCAGCGGCCCGGCGGCGGCCGCGCGGTAGCTCTTCCGCACCGTGATCAATACGAAACGGCCGTCCGCCCGGCCCTTCCACTCGACCCGCTCCACCGTCCGGTGTACCTCGATCTGCTCCCCGAGCGGCGGCGGCCGGTGGATGTCGATGCTCTGCCCGCCCGCCATGAGGCGCACGTCCAGACCGGCTGTGCCCGGTACTTCGTCGGCGAACATGCCGTCGGCACGGTACTCGTCGTCCCGCGCGCCCCGCGGCCCGCGCAGCAGACTCGGCAGATAGAGCGGGTGCACCGCGAACGCGGGGTGATCGGTATCGAGATAGCGCGGGTCGTCCTCCGCGCACGCGCGCGCGAAGGCAACGGCCTCCGCGGCGCGCACCCGGCCCAGCTCCCGGCGCTCCACGGTGCCGAGCAGTGCTGTGGCCCGGGCGTGGACGGTCTCCAGTTCGTCTGTCATGGGCCGACGCTAGGAGGCCCCGCACCACCCGGCAACAGGCCGGGACCGGCCAGCGGACCGCGGTACTTTGTCTCCGCGCGGGTGTCGGGTCAGGTGGGCGTATGGCATCTCCACCGAACAGCTTGTACGCCACGGCGTCCGGCGTCACGTTCCACTACCACGATCTGGGCGCGGGTTCACCGGCCCTCTTCCTGCACGGTGGCGGCCCAGGCTGCACCGCCTGGTCGGACTTCGGCCCGGTGGCCCCGCTGTTCGCCCGCGACCGCCGCGCGATCCTGGTGGACCTGTTGCAGTACGGACGCTCGGACAAATGCACCATCACCGGCCCGATGTGGGATTTCCACGCCGCGAAAACGGTGGCCCTGCTGGACGAGCTGGCGATCCCCCGGGCGGATTTCGTCTGCAACTCCTGGGGCGGGACGATCGCGCTGAACCTCGCCGCGAAATACCCCGAGCGGGTGCGCTCCCTGGTGATCACCGGCAGTATGCCGGTGTTCTACGGGCCGCTCGCGCCGCTGCCCGAAGGCGGGCGCCGCGGCCGCAACGCCCGCGATATCTACTACGGCGGTGCGGGCCCCACCCGGGAGAAGATGCGTGAGCTCATCACCCGGCTCGAATGGTTCGACCGCGCCGAGCTGCCCGAGGAGACGCTCGATATGCGCTATCGGCAGAGTCTGGACCCCGAGGAGATCGCGCTGGCGGCGCGTTCGGACAATCCGCGCGGCGACTGGCAGGACCTGACGGCCGAACTCGGGTCGATCCAGGCGCCCGTACTGTTCGCCTGGGGTATGCACGACGCGTTCCTCACCCCGGATTACCCGCTGATGCTGGCGCGCATGATCCCGCACGGACATCTCTACGTGATGGACCGGGCCTCCCACCACCTGCAGGAGGAACGCCCGTACGACTACTACAGCGTGGTCACCGGGTTCCTGAACCAGCGGCACCCGTGAGCGCGGGCCGGTTGTCGCCGGTCGGGACGACTCCGGGCTACGGCCGCCCGCGGCGGGGCGAGCACGAGAAGTGAGGCCCCGGCGGCCGTCGCCGGACTATTCACCCGAGCAGTCCGGCGGGAGGCGGTGATCTCGTACAGCCGCTGCGCGAACCGGGCCGGAGGGCGCGACACGGACCGCCGCGTGCGTCCGGGCACGTTCGGCGAACCCGTCCCGGCCGGTTCAGCGAATGGTGCCCGCCCCCGCGATCAGCGGTAGATCGAGGGGCGTGACCCAGCCGGGCGGCAGTTCGTTGACGGCCGGGACGGCGTTGAGGGCGCGCATACCGGTGGCCAGGCAGCCCGCGATCGCCGGGGTACGGCCCGAACCGTCGGTGAAACGGAACGAGGTCTCCTGCGAAATCGATGGGCTGCCGATGATATCCACGCGGTAGACGTCGTCGCGGGTGCCCGACGGCCAGTCCGGCGCGGCACCGTGACCGATCCGGTTGACGTGTTCGAGGGTGATGACCTCGCGGCCGCGGTGGATACCGTTGACGGTGAACCGGATGGCCGCGACCGTGCCCGCCCGGACAGTGCCCTTCGCCGACGGGCGGTCCACGGGGGTGACCCACTTGTCCCACGTCGTGGTGATGCTGTCCAGCTGTATCCCCGCGGCGTCGGCGATCATCGGCACGGTCGGACCCCACGCCATGATCAGCAGATCGGGATGTTCGAGCAGGGCGGTGAATTCCGGTGGTTTGCCGATACCCATCTCGAATTCGTAGTCGCCCTCGTAATCGGTGTAGTCCAGCAACTCCGAGGCCCGCACCGACTGCACCTCACCGCACAGACCCATCAGGGTCATCGGGAACAGGTCGTTGGCGAACCCCGGATCGATACCCGTGGTGAAACAGGAGGCCCCGCCCGCCAGGCAGGCCTCGGTGATCGGGTCCCGCCAGGCGCGGGGGGTCTTGTCCATCGCCGGCCAGACCCAGGGCGTCATGGCGGTGGAACACACATCTATTCCGGCACGCAGGAATGCTTCGATCACCCGGATGTTCTCGTCGGCGAACTGGGCGGTGGGGCCGTAGTGCACCACCGCGTCGGGTCGCAGGGCGATCAATTCGTCGATCGAATCCGTTGCCACCGTCCCGGTTTCCGGGGCGCCGCACAGGTCACCGGCGTCGCGGCCGACCTTCGCCGGGTTGCTCACGCCGACGCCGGCCAGCTCGAATCGCGGGTGGCGCAGGACTTCGGCCAGCACCATCGATCCGACGGTGCCGGTCCCCCACAGCACGATCCGCTTCTTGTCCTCGGTCATGGTTGCTCCTCACCCGGTCAACGATGGAATTCGCCGCAGTCCACGGTCAGCATCTGCCCGGTGACCGCGCTGGCCAGATCGCTGGCGAGGAAAAGTGCCGCGCGGGCGACTTCTTCCGGTCCGGCGAGGCGCAACAGGTCCGTGGGCGCGGCCTTCTCGCGGTAGATATCGTCGTGGGTCACTCCGGCCTGTGTGGCCAGCCAGTCGAAGTACGCCTTGTTGATGTCCTCGTACACGTACGAGGGTGCGACGCTGTTGACCCGGATACCGCGCGGACCCAGCTCCGTCGCGAGCGACGAGGCGAGATGTGTCAGCGCGCCTTTCGACAGTTTGTACCCGGAGTACTCGGGTTGCGAACTGTAGGACACGCACGAGTTGAGCATGATGATCGAGCCGCGGGTCGCCGCGAGCGCGTCCGCGAACAGTGCCGACAGACGCAGCGGCGCGAAGACGTTCGTCTCGTTGGCGGCGCGCAGCGCGGCGAGATCGATCCCGGTGATCGGGTCCATGGGCGGTATGGCGAAGGCATTGTTGATCAGGCAGTCGACCCGCCCGAATTCGGCCTGTACCCGCTCGGCCAGGCGGGCGCGCTGCTCCTCGTCGGTGATATCGGCCGGGACCGGCACCACCGTCGCGCCGTCCGCCCGGATCTTCTCGGCCAGCCGCTCGAGCTTGCGTTCGGTTCGGCTCACCAGCACGAGGTGGGCACCCATGGCGGCGGCCTCCATGGCGAGCGCGGTGCCCAGACCGGGACCGACGCCCGAGATCACGACGACTCTGTCCTGTAGCAGGGGTACCGGCCGATAGGCCCGGTCGGCGATGGCGGGGTCAGCGGACACGCCCGCTCCTCCCAGTAGGCAGCGATTACACCGTGTAACGGCTATGTTGTGACAGACTGTAACGACTCCCGCTCCGGTGAACAAGGACCGATTCTGTGACCGCACGCCATCGTCTGGGCCCGCACCGCGATCCCGCCGTGGACCGGGCGGTACTCGAGGCCGCCCGCGATCTGTTGGTCGAGCGGGGTTACACCGCGACCTCCATCGACGCGATCGCCACCCGGGCGGGCGTCAGCCGGCCGGCGATCTACCGGCGCTGGCCGTCCAAGGCACACCTGATCGCCAAGGCCGTGTTCCCGGATGTCGGCACCGCGGAGGTCGCCCCCGACCTGGTCACCGAGGTGCGCAAGGTGATCCGCGGGACGATCCAGTTGTTCGGCTCGGCCGAAGCCCGCGCGGCCATGCCCGGCCTCATGTCCGATATGCGCGCGGATCCGAGCCTGTACGAGAAACTCTCGGCCCGGCTGGATACGCCCACCCGGCAGGAGTTGTCGGACTATCTGTCGGCGGCCCGCACTGCCACCGGCCCCGTCGCGGATGCGAACACCCTGCTGGACACCATCGCGGGCGCGGCCCTGTTCGCCATGTGTATCCGCGATATCGACGATCTGGACGGTTTCGCCGCGTCGCTGGAAGATCTGCTGCTCCACGGGATCGCCGGACGCCGCGACGACGCCGCCCGATCCGGCGATCACGGTGCCGCAGAGGCCTGAGGGCCCGCGACGGGCTACCGGTCACCCGGCCGGACAGCGGCTCGCGAGCCGACGCACCGGCCACCACGGGACACCGTCCGGCACGGAATTCGCCGGTGTGACAGGATCATTCGGTTCGTGACGCCGTACCGAGAAGGGCCCTGGATTGGATCTGCGTTTCGGAGCCCACACAGTGCATCGGGTCCGGCGCGCCGTACTGGCGCTCGCGGTCGGTGCCGGAGTCCTCGGTGCGCCGGCGCCGGCCGTGGCCGAGGACGGTACCGACCCCTATCTCGACCGCACCGCCGAATCGGCGGACACCCCGTCGCTGCACTGGTCCGACTGCCAGGACGGGTTCCAGTGCGCGACGGCCCAGGTGCCGCTGGACTACCACCGGCCGCGGGACGACCGGATCGAGCTGGCGGTCATCAAGCTGCCCGCCACCGATCCGGGCCGGCGCATCGGCACCCTGTTCGTGCACTTCGGCGGGCCCGGCGCGTCCGGGGTCGACCGGCTGCGCGAACGAGCCCGGTGGCCGTGGCTTTTCTCCGAGGAACTACGAGCCCGATTCGACGTGGTCTCATGGGACAGCCGTGCGGTGTCGCGGAGCGCCCCGGTGCACTGTTTTCCGACGGAGGACGAACAGACGGCCTTCCTCGCCGCCATGCCGGCGATGCCGGCCACCCCGGCCGAGGAGCCGCCCTTCTACGACTGGTCCGCCCGGTTCGCCGAGCGCTGCGCGCAGCAGGCGGGGCCGATCCTGAACCACGCGTCGACCGCCGACACCGCACGCGATCTCGAGCTGTTGCGCCGCGCGGTCGGCGACCCCCTGCTCACCTATCACGGCATCTCCTACGGCACCCAGGTCGGCGCCGTGTACGCGAATATGTTCCCCGGCCGGGTCCGGGCCATGGTGTTCGACGGATCGATGGACTTCGAGGGCAATGTCAACGGCCACGACGGGCAGGGCGCCAAGGTGCCGCTGGACACCCGGCAGAACGTGGCCGACGCCCTCTCCGCCACCTTCGACGCTTTCCTCCGCCAGTGTTCGGAGGCCGGTCCGCGCTGCGCGTTCTCCGCGGGCGATCCGAAACTGAAGTGGACCGCACTCGCCGAGCGGGCCCGGCCGGCCCCCATCGAACTGGACGGCCGCGCGTGGACGTATTCGACGATCGTCAACGCGGCCGCCGGCCTGTCGCAACCGTCCACCTTCCCCGACCTCGCCGCACTGCTGCAGCGGTTGTTCGACGCGGGCACCGCCCTCCCGGGCCGGCTGCCGGCCAGTGCGTCCGCCATGGGCAACCGCACCGAGGCCTACCACGCGATCCAGTGCACTGACAGCATCGTGCCCACCGACCTCGGCGTCTACAGTCGCGCCGCGGTATCGGAGGACCAGCGCGTGCCGTACTTCGGCCGGGTCGCTGTGTTCAGCAGTATCACCTGCGCGTTCTGGCACGCTCGCGCCGCCGACCGGTACACCGGACCGTGGAACCGGCCCACCGCCGCGCCGATCCTGGTGCTCAACAACAGGTTCGATCCGGCCACACCGCTGGCCGGCGCCTACGACGGCGCCGCACAGCTGGCCCGCGCCGGGGTCGTGGTCACCGAGGGGGTGGGCCACAGCAGTATGTACGTGCCCAGCACCTGCACCGAACTGGTCAAACGGGAGTATCTGTTCACCGGCGACCTCCCGCCCGAGGACACCCGTTGCGCGGCCGATGGGTCACCGTTCGACTAGATATCCGATTGCCCGAAGCGGGTAGCTGGGTAGCGCAACACACCAGCTTCAATGCGCGGACCGAGGTCGCTTGCACAGTAGGTTATGCGCCTGCGGAGCCGATGATCGACTCGTCTATACGTAACGGAGACGTGCCATGGGTTCATTGGAGCATTTCGACGAGGGCGAAGTCGCATGGAATGGCAAGGCTCAGTTCAAAATCTTTCCCGAGGGGTCGGTGGTCGAAGTGTGGGAGCGGGTCGTGCCGTTCGGCGGCCCGGCTCCGGACTTCGAGTTGTCGGCTCCACACCACGAACCGACCTTATAGATCTGGGCACGACCCCCTTCTTCCAGGGAACGAATACTATTTCGTGGTACTCGCGTGGACTTCACAGGGTTATTGGGATTTCGTATGGAGTCTCGCCCCGAGTGGGCCGCCGGCGCAGTTGACCCTGAAACGCAGGCGCGTGCAGGTGAAGCTTGCCGACCTGTTCATCATCGACGACAGCGATGACCTGTCCTCGGGTGAAGCAACATTCAGTCTGGTGGTCCGACGAGGACCGAACTCGAGCAATACGCAATCGTTCGGCGCCACCGTCGATTCGGGAACACAGGTTATCGGAATCCCGTCTACGATGCAGATGGACACCGGTTTAGAGAAAGTCCCGTCGTTCGGAGATATCTATATCGGTCAAGGTATCTGCTCATGAGGACGACACCGGGAGTGTTCCATCCGATTCCGATGATTACTCCCACGTCGGATTCGGCGACCTCCACCTTCCGTCGGGCCCCGCGGAACAGGTCTCAAATCAAATACTCACTATGAGTAGCGTCGTCGACAGCGGAAATCCATTCAAGTTCATAGCTCAGATTGTTTACTCTGTCGGCTATCAGTGAAGTAGCGGCGGGTTCGCACGCCGGCAATCTTCGAGTTCGGTCCGGGCACAACCACCTACCCGGCGGACGAGATCAGCAGCACCACTCCGGGTTCCGAATTGTTCCGAGTCGAACGCGGATGGACCCCGATATCGGTGGCGGTCCCGACACCGGTCATCGGCGCGGGTGGACGTCGGGTACCGGATCGTCGCCCGCGAGAGCGCCTGACCGAATGGGGCGTACACCGCCACTTCCGCACTTCTTGCCCGGATCCGCGGAGCCTGGCAGGGTCGGGGCGGTGACGATCGCGGAAGAATTCCTGTTGCTGGCCTACGACAACGAGACCGGTAGAGCCCGCGTCGGCGCCACTCAGCTGACCACCGCACTGGCCGGTGCCGCGATCGTGGAACTCACCCTCGACGGCGCGCTGCGGCTCACCGAAGCCGATGAGTCGGGGGCGAAGAAGGGACGGCTCGTCGCCACCGGCGCCGGATCCGGCGATCCGCGCCTCGCCGAGCTCGTGGCGGTATCCGACGGCCGTAAACCCAAGGACGCCGTCCACAAGGTCGGCGGCTACGGGTCGTGGCGCAGCCGTTCCCAGGACCTGCGCGAAGCTCTGCTCCGGGACCTCGCCGACGCGGGCGAGATCACCGAGGTCCACGGCAAAGTGTGGAAACTGTTTCCCACCACGGTCTGGAAACCGGCGCCCGGCGGTGCGAAGGCCGGCGTCGAAGCGCGCCTGCGCGCCGCCGTACTCGACGACACCACCCCCGACGACCGCACCGCCGCGTTGATCTCCATCCTGCACGCTGTCGATCTACTGCCGAAACTGTTGCCCGAGGCGGACAAACGCGCGGTCCGCCGCCGCGGTAAGGCGATCAGCGAGGGCGAGTGGGGTGGCCCGGCGGTCCGCAGGGCGATCCAGGAAATACAGGCCGTCACCATCGCTGTCCTCACGGTCACTACCACTACCGCCGGTAGCGGTAGCTGAGCCGGCACGCGGAACCAGCCGGCGAATCCTCCCGCCGGAGGAGATGTAGGGCCCGTTCCGCGGCCACCCACTCGATTCCCGGCGTATCGACGACTGGGTGCCGAGCGGCTGCCGGGAAATTGCCGGATCGGCCCTCTTTCTCCGCACCCACCTCCCCACGTGTGGAAAGACATCGAGGGGCTGGTGGATAACGCAGGTTATGGTCGTCGCGTCCTGTCTCGCTTCGAGGGAATGCTTCATGCTCAGAACGGCCGTCGAGGCTGTCCGATCGGTTGCCGCGACCGAATGGGACAGCCTGGTGGCACCGGGTGATCTCTTCTGCGGTCACGCCTGGCTGCGCCATCTCGACGAAGCCGTGTCCCCGCATTCGGCGGTGGTCGTCCGCCGAGCGGGCGTACTCGCCGCGGCGCTGCCGCTGTGGGACGCGAGCCACGCGGACGGCTCTCTGTTCCGGTTGCCGGCGCTCTTCCCGCACGTTCCCGAACTCGGCCGAGCCGAGTTGCTGTGGGCGGGCGCGCGACGCGCGGTCCGTAACGGTGTGCTGTCCGAAACCGGTCCTTCGCGCAGTGCCACACTGCGGCGTCTGCTGGCCGCCGCGGTGGACCACGCGCGCGAGCGCCGCCGGGACCGCGTGATAGTCCCCTACCTCCCTGTCGAGACAGCGCGGGAACTGGCCGCGACCCACCCGCAGGCCTCGCTACTGCTGCATTCGGCGGAGGCCACCGTGCACATTCCGCGGGATCCGGCACAGGATCACCGGCCTGGGGCGACCGGCCACAACCGGAAACGGCGGCGCCGGGAACTGCGCGATTTCGCCGCGACCGGGCACACGCTCGAGTGGACCGGCCTCACCGCCGAGACCGCCGATCGGGTGGCTCCGCTGATCGCGAACACCCGGGCCAAACACGGCAGCACCGGCGGAGTCGCCTGGATGCGCCGGATATTCGACGCGCAACGCAGAGTCGGTCTCGACGCGGCCGCCGCGACGTTGCTGTGCCGGCGCGAGGGCACCCTGGTGGCCGCCGCCATCTGCTATCGCCACGGCAGCAGTCTGCACGGCCGCTACTTCGGCGCCGACGAATCGGCGGGCCGCGCCGGTGCGGCCTATTTCGTCACCACCTGCCACGCTCCCGTCGCCTACGCCCGGGCACACGGCCTGCGCCGGGTACACCTGTCTACGTCGGCGCTGGAGGCGAAAGTCCGCCGCGGCGCCACCCTCGAACCGCTCGCGGCCGTCGTCCTCCTCGACCGGGACCGCCCGCATCCACACACCGTCGAGGCGCACAACCGCAAATTCGCGGCCGGATATCGCGACGGGTTCAGCGACTACGCTGCGCTCCTCGACCACCGATGGTTCGACTTTCTCGACTGACCGGACAGGAGAACGATGCTGCACCTCGTCTACCGATTCGCACCGACCCCCAAGGCCCGGGCCGACCTCGCCGCGTTCTGGCGCTGGATCGCCGATCGCCAGCTGTGGTTCTACGACGGGCTGGACATGGTCCTGGATACGACCTGGCACACCGTCACGATCGGCGATCACGTGCACTGCCTCGAACACAAGGTCACCTTCGCCGACGAAGCGGCCTGGGGCCGCTACCGGCGGGAAGTGCACCGACGTTCCACGGACCCGGAGTGGGAGCGGCGCCGGACCGGCCAGGACGAGTGGTACGACATCATCGACTCCAGGATTCTGTCGGATCCGCCGATCTCCGTTCCGCTCCCGGGTCGCGACACAGCTCGATCCGCTCCCGCGGCCGGAGCTTTCCGCTCCGCGTCCGAACGCAGCCGGTACCTGCTCGATCGAGCCCGGTTCTGCACGCTCGCCACCGAGGGACCGGACGGGCCGTGGGCCGCCACAGTGAACTTCGTGGCACGGTACCGGCCGCTCCAGCTGGTGTGGTATTCGCTGCGCGATGCCGAGCATTCCGTGAACCTCACCGCGCGCCCGCGTGTTTCGGGAACGATGTTCGTGACCGGGCTGTCCGGTGCCGAAGCACCCGCCGGGATTCCGGTCGACGGCGCCCAGTTCGCCGGCAGCTGCCGGGAGGTCGGCGCCGCGGAGCTACCGGAATTCCACGAGTACTACTACGTGACGAACTTTCCCGACGCCGGCGAGCGCGCACACTGGGCGTTGCCCATCGACACGTTCCGAGATGACGGCCCGCGCCGTTTCTATCTGCTCGAAATCGAACGCTGGTGGCTCTACGATGCCCAGCGCTGGACGGTCGACAAACACGACCGGCGTTTCGAAGTCGGTCTGTCCGAGATAGCCGCGCCCTAGGTACGGCACAAGATCGGGACGCGGTACTCCGCTGGTTTCGGGGTCACGGATACCAGCGTGCCCGGCCGGCCCGCGACAACCAACACAGTTCGGCTACAGAATTGCTGAACAGAAACTTACATATTGCGACAGAAACGATCGTCGGCCTTCTCACCTGCACAGAGAAACGCGGCCCGGAATCAATGGACGGAATCGTAGCGACTTCTACACTCTTTCCCCGGCTCGGATCTGGGGACGGAGCCGAGCGCACCGATACAGCCGACGTATCGATGATGGTCCGGGTGACCGCGGTACCGGTACCGGTACCGCGGTCACGGCGGTGCTCGGTGCGAAACCCTGGACGCCGGTCCGGCGGCGGTGGCGCCGAACGAGCGTGCCCGGCCGGCCGCGCCCGATAAAGGATCCGGGACGGATACCGAGTTCACAGGTCACGAACGGATCGATATAACAAAATCGGCCTACCTGTCACTCACGCCACGGATCCGTAGCATCGTGACATGAGTACTTATGTGACGACGAACCCGACCACAGGTACTACCGAACAAGAATTCCCCGGGCTGCCCGACGACCAGATTTCCGTCGTCGCCGAACGTGCGGCCGAGGGATTCGAGGAATGGCGCCACACCCCGGTGGCCGAACGCGCCCGGGCGCTGGCACGCACCGCGGACCTGTACGAGGAACGCGCGACCGAGCTGGCCGCGGCCATTACCAAGGAAATGGGTAAACCGGCGCAGGAGGCGGCCGAGGAAGTGCAACTCGCCGCCGATATCTACCGCTGGTATGCCGAGCACGGCCCCGATCTGCTGACCACCGAGCGGCTCGACCCCCAGGGCGCCGCGGAATCGGTGGTCCAGAGCTTGCCGATCGGGCCGCTCGTCGGCGTGATGCCGTGGAACTATCCCTACTACCAGGTGGCGCGCTTCGCCGCGCCGAACCTGCTGCTGGGTAATTCGATTATTCTGAAGCACGCCTCGATCTGCGCGGCCTCGTCGAAACTCATGGCCGATGTGCTGCACGAGGCGTCGGTCCCCGAGAACGCGTATATCAACGTGTACGCGAGTTCCGGTCAGATCGCCGAACTCCTGGCGCATCCGGCGATCCGCGGGGTGTCGCTGACCGGTAGCGAACGGGCGGGCGCCGCGGTCGCGACCGCGGCGGCGAAGAATTTGAAGAAGTCGGTTCTCGAACTCGGCGGTTCCGACCCGTTCATCCTGCTCGACACCGACGATATGGCGGAAACGGTGCGCGTCGCCGCCCGGGCGCGCCTGTCCAACGCCGGTCAGGCGTGCAACTCGCCGAAACGCTTCATCGTCCTGGACGATCTCTACGACGACTTCGTCCGGGGGCTGGTGGCCGAGTTCGAGCGCGCGGTCGTCGGCAATCCGTCGGACCCGGAGACCGAAGTCGGGCCGTTGTCCTCGGTCACCGCGCGCGACACCGTCGCCGACCAGATCGGCACCGCCGTGCGGCAGGGGGCGACCCTGCACACCGGCGGTAAGCCGTTGGACGGCGGCGGGGCGTTCCTCGCACCCGCCGTTCTCACCGGTATCACCCCGGAGATGGACGCGTACTCGGAGGAAATCTTCGGCCCGGCCGCGATGGTCTACCGGGTGTCCTCGGCCGATGAAGCGGTGCGCCTGGCCAACGATGTCGAATTCGGCCTCAGCGGATCGGTGTGGAGCACCGATACCGCACGGGCCGCCGAGGTCGCCGATCGACTCGATGTCGGAATGGCCTACATCAACGAACACGGGACGACACTGCCCGGTCTGCCGTTCGGCGGGGTGAATCGTTCCGGATACGGTCGGGAGCTGGGGCGCTGGGGAATGGGCGAATTCGTCAATGCCAAACTCCGGCGGATCGCCGCCCATTAGCCGTGCCGGGCCGGCCGCCCGAGGCCACACCGACGTGGTCGGACACCGGCGGCCGGAGCGCGGCACCGCCCGCGCAGCCCGGCCCGGGTCCGCGCCACGGGTGTCCCTCGACGCCGCCGACTACTGTCCCCGTGTGCGTCCCCGAGATGGTCCCTCTCTTCTGAAGGTGGACCGGGCACGCCTACGGCGAGCGCGCAACGAAGTCCGTCGAGCGTTGCGCCTTCGCCCCGGAGAGCCGACCTCCCGGTAGTACGCCCTACTTCGGTACCCGGAAGCCGCCGATCTTCTGCTCGAGCAGTTCGGCCAGCCGCAGCGGGGTGCGGTCCTCGAACATCGGACCGATGAGCTGCACTCCCACCGGCAGCCCCCCGGGAGACCGGCCCGCGGGTATGGCGGTGGCGGGCAGGCCGGGCATGGTGGCCATACCAGCCCAGACGAGCTGGTCGAAGTACGGGTACTCGACGCCGTCGATATCGATGTGCCGGTCCTCCAGACCTCCGTTGTGGTCGTGCGGGAAGGCGGGAGTGGGAGTGATGGGGCACACCACGGCGTCGAACTCGGCGAAGAGCTGCCGCCAGCGGTGGCGGTGAAGTTCGCGACGATTGTTCGCCTCGACCCAGTCGCGGTGGCTGAGCACCATGCCGCGCAGCCGCGCCGCATCGAGACTCCCGTCGTCCGCGCTCAGGGCGGCGGTGTGGGTCCGCAGTTGTTCGTAGACGTCGACGGGAAGACTCGCGGCGGCGTTCGACAGCATGAGCAGCATGTAGAGGGTCGCCGCTTCGGTCGGGTCGGGCAGCAGCGGACTGCGCCGTTCGACGCGGGCGCCCTCGTCGACGAGCGCCTCGGCGACCCGGTTCACGCCCGCCCGCACCGCCGATCCGGTCGGAATGAGCGGATGGTCCTCGATGATCAGGACACGGAAGTCGGCCAGCCGCTCGTGGCGCGCGGGCGGCAGTGCGATGTCGTAGGCGACGCCGTGGGTCAGCGGGTCGGGTCCGGCCATGACGTCGAGCAGCAGTGTGAGGTCGCGGGCGGTGCGCGCCATCGGGCCGACGACGGCGAGGTCGAGGTCTATCGGCAAGGCCGGCGCGGGCGGCGCGACCATGCCGCGGGTCGGCGCCAGTCCGAGTGTCGGCTTGTGTGCGTAGATGCCGCAGAAATGCGCGGGGGTGCGCAGCGAACCGGCGAGGTCGGAGCCTATGGACAGCGCGCCGAATCCGGACGCCAGGGCCGCCGCCGAACCGCCGGACGACCCACCCGACGTGCGGCCGTGATCCCACGGATTGTTGGTGGTGCCGTAGATATCGTTGAAGCTTTGGATATCTCGCAGAATCAGCGGCACATTGGTCTTACCGAGCACCACCGCGCCGGCGGCCTTCAGCCGTGACACCTGTACCGCGTCCTCGTCCGGTACATAGTTCGCGTGCTGCGGAATGCCCCAGGTGGTGGGCAGCCCGGCCATGTTGTAGGACTCCTTGACCGTCACCGGTATACCGAGCAACGGCCTGTCCTCGCCGTGGGCGCGCGCCTGGTCGGCATCGCGCGCGGCGGCCCGCGCTCGGTCGAAGTCCGGTACACAGATCGCGTTGATCACCATGTCGTCCCGCTCGATACGAGCGATCGCCTCGTCGGTCAGTTCCACCGAGGTCACCTCACCGGCCCGCAACGCCGCCAACAGTTCTGCTGCCGATCGAAAATTCCATTCCATGAATTCGACGCTATTGGCCCGCCGGAGAGGACATAAAATGCCGCTTCGCACAACGGAAAGTCGAACGGACCACCTACATCGGTGAAGTCACACGCTCGTTATGCCATCGCGGACGTCCCACCCCAGGTCACAGTGTCGGCAGCGAGCCAACTCCATGAGCACAGGGCATGAGAATGCGGCGCCGTACAACGGGATAGATGTCTCAATACTCACCCATCCCGACGGCGGGCCTTGCGGTCGGTGAGAAACACCGGACCGGACTTTCGGCCGGCGGGAGTCTCGGCAGCAGCCGGGCGGTGCCGGTCTGCCACGCGAGGAGACCCCGCGCACCGGTTGGCGGTGTCCGGGTCGGGCACGTCGAGCATCAGCATCTCCTCCGCGCGGGCCGAGGACTCGGAGAGCAGGTGCCAGAGCACCCGGTCCACTCGGCGCCGGATTCCGTGCGAATATTCTCGCCCTGGTCTGCTGGTTCGACGGGGCGCGCCGCCGGAACTCCGCAGCCCCGCGGCGGCGCAGATCGGCCACGATCGAGATCAATGCCTGCAGGGAGCGGCCGCGCCGGCCCAGGGATGGTCCCAGTGTTGTTCGCCGAGTCTCGGGAGGATATGAGAGATCTGCCAGTCGGTCATCGGCGTAGGTCGGTTCCCGGGCCGATGAGGCCGGTGAGCTCCCGCATCGTTTCGGGCGACGGTTTGATGTAGCGGCGCAGGTTCTCCGGTCAGAGGGTTCTCGCTCGTGCCTCCACAGCGGCGACGGCTTCCTTCAAACCGGCGGCGGGGTCCAGTGCGCGGAAACGCTTGACCGCCTCGATCTTCTTGTCCCTGCGCAGCAGATCATCGATTTCGGTGAAATCGAGGGACTCGGGATCCTCGATCTTCAGATGCTGCATGATCAGATCGAGTTTGCGCTCGAGACGATTGATCCTGAGTTCGAGACGAGAGCTGCTACCCAACACGACATAACCGTAACAAGCTGCCCATAACGTGCCAACCAGGGTGCGACGCCCCAGTACCGCGATGACGCTGCTTCCCCGTCTGCTCGACCTGGGCGGTCCGGGAAAGCCAGCCTTGACCAGGAACAGGCTTCCGATCGGCTTTTCGAGTTCATATCGCCTGGACTCGATCCAGTTCCCGCCGGGGTCGATGACCGTGAACCCGGAGTGGTTGTCTGCATTCTTGCGTTTCCGCGGGCGGGTCATCCGCGGGATCCCGGAGAACAGAATACGGCCCGGTGGGCGCCGGATGCGTGACCGCCACCACCGCGGCCGGCACTGCTGGATCGGTATGCGCCACACCAGCACTACCTGCGCGCTGGGCTGGTCTGTCGAGATCGACCGGGACTCGTGGCGGCGGGCTACCGTCATTCGGGTGGGCGAGCACCGCATCGGCGGTCTCAGTGACGTGACTACAGCTATTTATCCGCCCGGGACACCCGCACACATCGCCTGCTACCTGGCGGTCGACGAAGTGGACGCGCGGGTCGCGGCCGCAGTCGAGGCCGGCGCCCGACTATTGGTGGCGCCCTTCGATGCGGGGGACGACGGCCGGATCGCGACACTGATCGATCCGTTCGGCGCGGCAGTGTCACTGTGGCGGCGGCGGGCACCGCAGAGGGGGTGGACGCATCCGCGGGCGACCAGGGCGGCGCCGCGGCGATTACAACATCTGAGTGCAGATCCACCAGCCGCCGCCGAGTTCTACCAGCGCCTCCTCGGAATGACCGATCCCGACACCGATTTCACTGGGCTGGCAGAGGCGAACACGGTGCCGGGCCGGCGCCTGATCGTCGCCGTCGACTCCGTCACCGAAGAGCCACCAACGACAAGGCCACATAACGGAGTCGAGGAATATCTACGGGAACAGTCACGCTACGGCCGAGAGGATCGCCGTGGACAGACCCGGCTCAGCGCGGCCGCAGCACGTTCTGGGGGTACTGCCCCTCCACGTTGCCGGGTGGGTTGTAGAGACCGACGACGACAGTCCAGCCGCCCTCCGAGGCGTACCCGATACCGAGTCGGGTGCTGGCCTTCCACACCAACTGCGTGAAATGCCCGGTCCTCGCGCTGAATCCGGGGGTGTTGAAGTCGTAGTCCTTGATCTCGTCGTACCACATCTGCGTGCCCATCTGGACAAAGGAGATAGCGTCCCAGCTGCCCTGTCCCCCGACGAGGTTCTCCCCGGCCCCGCTCTTGTAGGGGCAGCTGTGATCGATCGTTCTCTTGGCGGCGTAGTACTGCGCGCATTTCTGGGCTTGGTTGTTCAGGTTCTGGGTCAAGGTCATGGCCGGGGAGCCGTGCTTGGCCCGGTACTGGTTGTGCAGGGTGAGCCCGGTCTGCGCGTAATCGCTCTGTCCGGCGGCAGGGCCCCCGCCGGTGACGAGCGCGGCGAGCATCACCGCGGCGAGAACCGATACCAATCGACCGACACGCACGACGACCTCCCGAGGCAGAGCAGGACACAACAGAAGAGAACCACACGGACCTCGGAACCCCCACAGGCCAGGAGAGTTTCGGGATCAGGTGAGCATACCCGGGCGCGCTGCACTGCTCCTCGAATCCCCGGCATGCGCTCGGCCCCTGGGGGAGGTAGCCACTTCCCGAGGCTCGAGGAACTTCGGCGCAAAGCAGTACCGGCAGCAGCCCATCTGTAACCCGAGAGCCTGAATCGCCTGAGTCGCGCCGACGCTACCGCAGATAGTTTCGCGACTCGATCCCCCGACGGGGTCACTGACGTGCCGGGCTTGATATCGGAATGCGCCTCCGGCCGTCAACTGGCCGCATGAAAAGGCGGTGCTGGGACGAGACAGACCAAGCAATCATCGCTGACCAGCAATGATTGCTCCCGTCGGCATCCAGGGATGCATCGATTGATGAACACTGACCGCGCACAGATTCGAGCGACTGCGGCTACGCCTGCGGTGGCGGACCATGCACTGGAAAGGGCACCGCCGGTTCTGGTTGCGGCGGCGAATATTGATCCGCATATCCTAGATGCGTAATATCCAGAATATGCAGATGAGTGAGGGTGTCGAGTGGGCGATCCACACGTGCCTCAATCTGGGCTGGACCGAGTCCGGTGAGGCAGTCTCGGCAGCCAGGCTCGCCGCATATTTCGATCTGCCCGCCGCGTACCTGAACAAGCAGTTGCAGGCACTGGTCCGGGCAGAGATCCTCACCTCGTCGTCGGGACCGCGCGGCGGCTTCCGCCTCGCACGCGACCCGGACGCAATCACGCTGCTCGATATCGTGACGGCGATCGAGGGTTCGCAGAACGCGTTCCAGTGTCAGCAGCTCATGAAGCGCGGGCCGGGTGGGCGTAAGGACGTCGACTACAGTCTGGAATGCCTTGTCTCCCAAGCGATGCGGCACGCAGACCTGGAGTGGCGGCGGGCCCTCGCCGGTCGAACCATCGGGGGCATCAAGGCCGATGTAGAAGACCGCGATCCCGACGCCCCCGCGATAACCCGCCGCCGGCTCGCCGAACTATAGGGCTTCTCGACTACTGCACGCAGGCTCCCTACGAGCAGATTCTGGATATTATGTATCAAGAAAGGTTGGAAAAAAATGCAGGCACGAATGAGTAATGTCTACAAGCTCGCCCGCGACGGCTACCGAGGATTGAATGCCGTCGAGGAGTACGTCAACAGCAGCGGGATTCCCCGAAATCTTCTGGAGCTCATCCGCATCCGGGCCAGCCAGATCAACGGATGCTCGGTCTGCACCGATATGCATTCACACCATGCGCAGAAGGTGGGTGAACGTGACGAACGACTGTGGTCGGTGGCGACCTGGCGTGATACGCCCTTCTTCACCGACACCGAACGCGCGGCCCTGGCGCTGACCGAGGCGGTCACCCGAATCACCGACAACTCGGACGGCGTTCCCGACGAGGTATGGGAGCGCGCCACCGCCCATTTCGCCGATGAGGAGCTGGCTGCGCTGGTGACGGCGATCGCCTCGGTAAACGCCTGGAACCGGATCAACGTGACAACGCGCCTGGTCGCCGGCACCTTCCGCTGACCGGCGGTGATCAACACGGAAACCCTGAGCCGCGAACGGGGAATTCGGTCTACGGGGATATGGTGCGCGAAGCGCTCGACTACACGATCGCGCGGCACCCGACACCGAACGAATGGTTCGACCCGACGCAATCTCGGTCTTTCGACCAACAGGATTTGGACGAGTATCCGGGGGCTTTCCGAGACTATCTGTTCGGAAATCGCCCGGCCCATCTACCCACTCGCCCGCAATCGGCCGACACCGGATGCGGGAGCCGGCGATGGCGCGAGAGGCTCCGGGGCTTCTTGGATGAAATCGACGGATGAACATCGCTGACCAGCTATGAATCATGGGGCAAGTGTTGAAGATGCTTCATTTGATGAACAGGCCGGCCGGGGATGCCCTCACTCGGTTTTCGGTGAGGGCATCCCCGATGCGTGAGTTCCGGAGTTAGGTGGGCAACAGGGTCCGTGGTGATGTGGTCATATCCGGGAGGCGGCGATTTCGTTGATATCGGCGGTTTCCAGGACTCGCTGGTGCGCCCCGGCGCGGGTGGTCTCGAGCATGGCTTCGCCGAGGCGGAGGCTGGAGGTGACATAACGTGGCGCTATTCGCCGGAGTAGCGGAGCCAGCGGTGTGACGATCCGGTAGAGCAGGACGTATGTCTTGGTTTTCGCCGTGGTGCCGGGGAGCGGCAGGATGAACGCCGGCCGGAACATGTATGCCCGGAGGGTGAGGTCGAGTAGGGCGTTCTCGACTTCTCCTTTGATCCGGGCCCACATCATGCGAGAGGTGCCCGTACCGTCGGTGCCGGCACCGGAGACATAGCAGAAGGCAAGGTCGGGGTTGGCGCCCAGTAGTGCGTGGGCGGCGGCGAGGGTGAAGTCGTAGGTGATGGTGCGGTAGTCGGTTTCGCTCATGCCCAGTGCCGAGGTGCCCAGGCAGAAGAAGCAGGCGTCGTAGCCGGTGAGCCGGGTCTGCAGGGCGGTGAAATCGGCGAAGTCCTGGTGGACGATCTCGTGCAGTTTCGGATGGGTGCGGCCGGTCGGCGTGCGGCCGATGGCGAGGATTTCGGCGACCGCGTCCGCGCGCAGGCATGCTTCCAGGACTCCTTGGCCCACCATGCCGGTGGCGCCGAAAATAATGATGCGCACTGTTTCCTGTTACTCGTGGGTTCGTGTGGTTCGTGGCGGCCGTGGTCAGTCGATGGAGTAGGTGACGCCGGTCAGTTCTTCGGAGACCTGCCACAGCCGCCGCGCCAGATCGGTGTCGTGGGACTGCTTGCTCGACTCGACGCGTATGGGATGGCCCTGGATACCACCGGGGCCGCTGGGCCCGTAGTACTGCCCGCCCCGCACCTCAGGGTCGGTTGCGGCGCGCAGCGTGGCCAGGGCGCCCATTTGCGCGGACTGTGACATCAGTTTCATGGCCGGCACCCGCAGCACTGCGGGCAGGTGGCGGCCCAGCTCGGTGTTCGCCCCGCCCGGGTGGGCGGCGACGGCGAGCGTGTTCTGTCCGGTGGCGGTCAGGCGGCGCTGCAGTTCGTAGGTGAACAGCAGATTCGCGAGCTTGGATTGGCCGTAGGCGCCGATACGGCTGTATCCGTTGTCCCAGTTCAGATCGTCGAAGTGGATCGCGGCACGGATACGGTGCCCGATGCTGCTGACGGTGACCACCCGCGACCCGGCCACGGCCGGCAGCCGGTCGAGCAGCAGGCCGGTCAGGGCGAAATGCCCGAGGTGGTTGGTACCGAACTGCAGCTCGAAACCGTCGCTGGTCTTCTCCTTCGGCGGATACATCACCCCCGCGTTGTTGATCAGCAGATCGATGTGCGGATACGCGGCCTTCAGCTCCTCTGCCGCAGTGCGGACCCCGGCCAGCGATCCCAGGTCCAGTTGTTGCAGTTCGAGGTGTGCGCCCGGGATCGCCGCGGTGATCCGGTCGACCGCGGCCTTGCCTTTGTCGAGGTTGCGCACGGCCAGCACCACGCGGGCGCCCTTGGCCGCGAGCGCGGAGGCCGTTTCGAAGCCGAGCCCGGAGTTCGCGCCGGTCACGATCGCGGTGCGACCCGTTTGGTCGGGGATATCGGTGGTGCTCCATTTGCCCATGGCTGCTCCTCGATAAAATCGAACCGGGGCGAGGGCCCCGCTTATGTTCGACTATACGGAACGCGCGCCCCGTTTGATGGTGAGGTGGCGCGCAGGAGGTGCTTCGATGGGCGACCCCGCCAAACCGCTACGCGCCGACGCGGCCCGCAACCGGGAACTGGTGCTCGAAACCGCGTACGCGACCTTCGCCGCCGAAGGGCTGTCGGTCCCCATCGATGAGATCGCCCGCCGTGCCGGTCTCGGCGCAGGCACCATCTACCGGCACTTCCCCACCAAGAACGCGCTATTCGCCGCGGTCATCGAACACCGCCTCCAGCAAATCGTCACCGCGGGGCGCACCCTGCTCGACGCCGGCGAACCCGCTGAAGCGCTGTTCGGGTTCATCCAGGCCATGGCCGTGGACTGGGGTGCCGCCGATCAAGGCCTGCACCAGGTCATCGCCGGCGATGGTATCGACCTCGACGAACTCGCCCCCGCCGCCGAAGCCCAATTCCTCTCCCTGCTCGGCGAACTCCTCACCGCCGCACAACAGGCCGGCACCGCCCGACCCGACCTCACCGTCCGGGAGGCCAAAGCGATCATCGTCGGCTGCCAAGCCGTGCAAAGCCACACCCCCGACGTCGCCGACCGCGTCATCACCCTCATCCTCACCGGACTCCGCGCAAAGCCTTGAGCTGCCAACCGGACGGCGTCCGAACGGATCCATATGGACGCCATTCCGGCTGAACATCGCTGACGAGAGTGTCAGAATTTTTGTGGGCGGAACAGTGACCGTTCCGTTTAATTCCCAGTTATCCGCTCACCATAAAACAGCGCGAGCGTGTTGAGTAT
>NZ_JBFAHF010000025.1:0-115581 GCF_040654015.1 Nocardia sp. NPDC050799 | reverse complement strand
GTTTCGGCCTCGAAGCGCATGCGCCGTAGGCGCGAGTCTCGAGGCCGAAACGGCGAGACCAAGGGGGCCTCAACCCCGCGCCGCCGCAGGCGGCGCCAAAAAACACAGCACCTTCACGAGCAAGCCCGCAACTCCACCTTCACGAACAGTCGAACCTGCCACACCGTGTGGCTACTCGATCAGCCCGCTACCGCCCCAGTGCCGCATGCAGAACGTGAACAGCGAGCACCGACCGCACACACCTTCTCGGTATCCGCCCCCAGCACGGGAAGCACCGCCGAAATCACAGCGGGATGTTCTTGTGGTGGCTGGCCCGGCACGGCGCCGCCGCCAGCGCGGCCGCGATCTTGCTGCGCGTATGCGCCGGGTCGATGACCTCGTCGACCACCCCGATCGCTACCGCCCGCTCCACCCCACCGGCGATGGCTTCGTGTTCGGCGGTGAGCCGTTCGTGCAGCGCTTCCCGCTCTTCCTCCGGCGCCGCGGCCAGAGCTTTCTTGTGCAGAATCCCGACTGCTGCCTTCGCGCCCATCACCGCGACCTCCGACCCCGGCCAGGCGTAGACCGCGGTGGCGCCCAGGGAGCGGGCATTCATGGCGATGTAGGCGCCGCCGTAGATCTTGCGGGTGACCAGCGTGACCCGCGGTACCCGGGCTTCGGCGAAGGCGTGCAGCAGTTTGGCGCCGCGGCGGACTACGCCGTCCCATTCCTGGCCGACGCCGGGCAGGTAGCCGGGGACGTCGGTGATGACGACCAGCGGGATACCGAAGGCGTCGCAGAGGCGGACGAACCGGGCGGCTTTCTCGGCGCTTTTGGAGTCCAGGCAGCCGCCCAGCCGCAGCGGGTTGTTGGCCAGGACACCGACGGTGCGGCCGGCCAGGCGGCCGAGGCCGGTCACCATGGAGCGGGCGTAGCCGCCCTGGAGCTCTTCGAAGCTGGATTCGCCGTCGACATTGTCGAGGAGTTCGTGCACCAGCGGTTTGACGTCGTAGGCGCGTTTGGCCGAGGCCGGCAGCATGGCCTGCAGGTCGACATTTCCGTGCTCGGCGGCGACGAGGTCGAATTCGCCCTGTTCGGCGAACATGGAGACCAGGCGGCGGGCGCGGTGCACGGCGTCGGCTTCGTCGTCGGCGACGATATGGGTGACGCCGGATTTCTTGCCGTGGGTTTCCGGGCCGCCGAGGGTGGCCATATCGACCTGTTCGCCGGTGACGCTGCGCACCACATCGGGGCCGGTGACGAAAACGCGGCCCTCGGGGGCCATGATCACGATATCGGTGAGCGCGGGACCGTAGGCGGCACCACCGGCCGCGAAACCGAGTACCACCGAGATCTGGGGAACCCGGCCCGAGGCGCGAACCATGGCCTCGAACACCAGGCCGACCGCGTGCAGGGCCTCCACCCCTTCGGCGAGCCGAGCACCACCGGAATGCCACAGACCGACCACCGGCGCGCCGGAATCGATGGCGGTGTCGATCGCGTCGACGATATGCCGGCAGCCCTCCACGCCCATGGCGCCGCCCATCACGGTGGCATCGGAGCAGTAGGCGACGGTGCGGACGCCGTCGACCTCACCGACGGCCGCGAGCACACCCGACTTGTCGCGCGCGTGCAGCGGCAGCACCGTGCCGGGGTCGAAGAAGCGCTGGAGCCGCCCGAGGGGATCACGCGGATCGGTCGCGGTTTCCTGATGGCGGGCCGGAGCGATAGTGGTCATCGCGTTCTCTCCTCGAAAATGTGCGCCCGAAACGCGGGCCACTTGGTGTCGAAGCCCGGACGGGGCCGCCCGGAAGAAACCCGGCGGCCCCGTCTATGGGTCGTCGAACAGTTCGGACGGACCGTCAGGCCCGGCCGAAGGCGAGCGCGACATTGTGCCCACCGAAACCGAACGAATTGTTGATCGCGTACTCGATCTCCTGGCGCCGGGCTTCGCCCTTCACCACATCGAGGTCGATCTCAGGATCCTGGTTCTCCAGGTTCAGGGTGGGCGGCACGATACCGTCCCGGATGGCCAGCACGGTGAGCACGGACTCCAGCGCACCGACGGCGCCGATGGAATGTCCGAGCGCCGATTTGGGCGCGTAGACCGAGGCGTGGTTGCCGACGGCCTTGTTGATCGCCTTCGCCTCGGCGGTGTCACCGATGGGGGTGGCGGTGGCGTGGGCGTTGATATGGGTGATGTCCTGCTTGGACAGACCCGCGGTCTGCATGGCCCGGGTCATGGCGCGGGCGGCGCCCGTGCCCTCGGGGTCCGGTGCGACCAGGTGGAAACCGTCGGAGGTGATACCGGCGCCCAGCAGCCGGGCGTGGATGGTGGCACCGCGCGCCTTGGCGTGCTCCTCGGTTTCGAGGACCATGAGCGCGCCGGCTTCGCCGAAGACGAAGCCGTCGCGGTCCTTGTCGAAGGGACGCGAGGCGCCCTTCGGGTCGTCGTTGCGGGTGCTCATCGCGCGCATCATGGTGAACGCGGCGATCGGTACGGCGTCGATGAAACCTTCGACGCCGCCGGTGACGACCATATCGGCATCGCCCATGACGATCATGCGCCACGCGTTGGCGATACCTTCCGAGCCCGACGAGCACGCCGAGACCGGAGTGACCACTCCTGCCCGGGCCTTCAGCTCGAGACCGACGACGGCGGACGGCCCGTTCGGCATGACCATCTGAACAGCGAGCGGCGAAATCTTGCGATATCCGCCGTTCTTCAGTTTGTCGACCGAATCGATGAGCGCGTCACCGCCACCCAGTCCAGTGCCGATGGCCACACCCAGCCGATCCAAATCGACGTCCGGGCTGCCCGCATTACGCCAGACCTCGCGGCCGAGCACGGTCGCGAGCTGCTCGACATAGGCCATCCGACGGATCTCGACCCGGCTCAGCAGGCTGTCGGGACGAACTTTCAGATGGCCGCCGATGCGGACCGGTAGGTCGTATTCCTCGATGAAGGAATCCTCGAGAACGTCGATACCGCTCTCGCCGTTGAGGAGACCCTTCCACGTCGCATCGACGTCACCCGCGATCGACGTGGACGCCGCCAGGCTCGTGACGACGACATTCGGGAAGTTCCCGTTCAAGGTGGAAGGAGTGGTCACGGTGTCGGCCCTACTCGGCGTTGTCGAACTTGGCCTTGAGCTCGGCGGCGGTGTCCGCGTTCTCCGCCTCGAGCTTCTGGATGTAGGCGACGGCGTCGCCGACGGTCTTCAGGCTGGCCAGATCCTCGTCCGGGATCTTGACCCCGTACTTGTCCTCGGTCTGAACCGCGATCTCGACCATGGACAGCGAGTCGATGTCCAGGTCATCGACGAAGGACTTCTCGACGGTCACCTCGGAGGGTTCGATACCCGTAACCTCTTCGATGATCTTGCCGAGTTCCTCGACGATTTGTTCCTGGGTCAGAGCGGCCACTTCGTGGCTCCCTTCTAATTTTCTCGGGTAGGGCTCTACATATTTCTTCGGGCCGAGACGACGCACGGTTACGTCGCTTCGGTGCCGTGCTCCCGTCGAGGGTTCGTCGGAAACACGGCCGTAGGCAAGCTAGCCGGAGCTCGTGAGCTCGGCCAGCGCGGGGATGTCCTCCGGGGTCTTCAGCGCCAGGTTCGGGGTGCCTTTGAGCTCCCGTTTGGCAATGCCGACGAGGGTTCCCGCCGGTGGCAACTCCGCCACCGCCGAAACACCGGCCTGCCGGACGGATTCGGTGCACAGGTCCCACCGGACGGGCCGGGTGACCTGCGCGGCGAGCTTAGCCACCGCGTCCGCGCCGGACTCGACCGGCTTGCCGTCGGCGTTCGACAGCAACGGGCGAGTCGGCTCGTGCGGGGTGATCTCGGCGATCGCCGCCGCCACCGCCTGTTGAGCGGGAGCCATGAACTCGGTGTGGAACGCGCCCGCCACGGGAAGCGCCCGTACCCGGGCCTTCTCCGGCGGATTCGCGGCCAGTTCGGCCAGTGCGTCCAAGCGTCCCGCCGCCACGATCTGACCGGTGGCGTTGCGGTTGGCCGGGACCAGTTCCAGTTCTTCGAGCCGCGCCAGCACGGTGGCCTCGTCGCCACCCAGCACCGCGGACATGCCGGTCGGTTCCAGCGCGCACGCCTTCGCCATTTCGGCACCGCGGATGGCTGCCAGCGTAACTGCTTGGTCGGCGGAGATCACGCCGGCGACCGCCGCGGCGGCGAGTTCGCCCACCGAATGGCCGGCCACAATGGTGTCGACCGGCACCCGCCGATCGCCGATCTCGGCGAAGGCAAGCAGCGCGGCGGCCACCACGAGCGGCTGGGTCACGGCGGTGTCGGTGATCTCTTCGGCGGTCGCTTCGGTCCCGAGCCGGATCAGATCCAGGCCGGAATCCTTCGACCACAGTGCGAGGCGGTCACGAGCGCCGGGCAGGTCGAGCCAGGGCGCGAGCATGCCGGGTGTCTGAGAGCCCTGTCCAGGGGCGAACAACGCGATCACGTACCTAAGAAAACACTGTGAGACCCCTTTTGCGAGATGTCGACGTGGATGAAGCTTGCCGACCGCTTTTGTATGGTCTCCACAAAAGCCCGCGTGGTGTGTCCGGATCGACCGAATTGGGGTTCGCGTTACAGCCCGCCCTTGTCCAATGGGACAAAAGAGTCCTCTGAGGTTTGTGACGACGATTCGTTACGCGTTCGTGTCAAACGACCGACGGTGGCGGCGATTCGTAACACATACGCATCCCGCGGATTGAGCGGATCACGACCGGTTACTTCCCCGATCCGCTTCAGGCGATACCGCACAGTATTTGGATGAACGTACAGTTGACGGGCGCACATCTCGACCGCACCACCGCATTCCAGGTAGGCATCCAGGGTGTCCGCGAGGGCGGCACCGGCAGAAGCCAACGGAAGGACAAGGTACTCGACGAGCGCGTCGACCGCACCTCGATCGCCGAGCAGCGCCCGTTCGGGCAGTAGTTCCATGGCGTGCACCGGGCGCGGAGCCTCCCGCCAGCCGATCACCGCCTCCATCCCGGCGAGCGCCTCCAGGGCACTGCTGTGCGCGGCGCCGAGGGTGCGCGTGGTCGGTCCGATCACCACCGGGCCGTCCGAGAATGCCTCGGTGAGCAGATCGGCCATGAACGGCGAGGTGTGCAGGGTGTCGCCCAGGGTGCCGCTCACCACCATCACCAGGCGGGCACCCTGGACCACCGCCAGCGCCGCCCGGCCGTGCCGGGCCGCGATGGTGTGCACCGCGCCGACCACCGACACCCCCTGATCCCGCGGCGGCGTACCCACCAGGACCGTCGCGGGGGCGGTCGCGTCCCAGTTCAGGGTGGCCGCCCGGGAGAGCATGTCGGGACCGGTGTCGCCGCGCACCACCGCGTCCACCACCAGCGCTTCGAGCCGGGTATCCCAGGCGCCCCGGGATTCGGCCGCGCTGGCGTACACCGAGGCGGCCGCGAAACCGAGCTCACGCCCGTATCGCAGAACCGCCTCGGTGAGCGCGACCAGTTGCCGATCGTTACGCGCCAGCGCCGGCAGCCACTGCTCGAAGAACTCCATGGCCACCCGCACCATGTCCACGGTCTGGCGCAGCGTCAGCCGCCGCGCCAGATCCTGCGGAATGACCTGGAAGGCGTCCAGGCTGAACCGGATATCACTATCCGGGTCCTGGAGCCATTCCAGGAAGTTGACCACCGCGGTCTGCACCAGCATCTGCACACCGGCGCGCTGCGCGGCGTCCAGATCGGCGAAGAACGGCAGCCGATCCTGCATCGACCCCACGGCTTCGGTGGACAGCCGCCCGGAGAACTGCTTCACGCGTCTGAGCAGCGTGTCCGGTAGTGGGTCGCGGGTCTGCCGGTTCGGCGACAGCGCGCCGGTCGGCAGGTACACCTCGTGCTCGCTGGAGCCGTCGGAGACCCGGCGCGGACGGGGTGGTCTGCGTTCGATCATCGAACCGCCGTCACTCCGCGTCTCCGGCGCCGCCGGCGGTGAACTCCGGCGCGGCCGACACATCGTCGATGCGGTACCGGGCGGCGGCCTCGGCGGCCTTCGCCGGATCCAGCTTGCCGATCCGGCCCAGTCCGGCCAAAGCGGCGACCACGATGGATTCCGCGTCGACATTGAACACCCGGCGTGCGGCCGGCCGGGTATCGGAGAACCCGAATCCGTCGGTGCCCAGCGTGGTGAAATCGCCCGGAACCCATTTCCGGATCTGATCCGGTACCGCGCGCATCCAGTCCGTAGCGGCCACGAACGGGCCCTGCGCATCGGCCAGCGCCCGGGCCACGTAGGGCTGCCCCGCGTCCTCACCCGGGTGGTGCAGCGCCTCGATCTCGAGTTCGAGGGCCTCCCGGCGCAGCTGACCCCAGGAGGTCACCGACCAGACGTCGGCGGCCACACCCCAGTGGTCGGCCAGCAACTGCTGGGCCCGCAGACCGTCGGGCACGGTGACACCGGAGACCAGGATCTGCGCCCGGACATCACCGGCGCCACCCTTCTTGTACAGGTACAGGCCCTTGAGCAGACCGTCCACGTCGAGACCCTCGGGCTCGGCGGGCTGCTGGTAGGGCTCGTTGTACAGGGTGAGGTAGTAGAAGATGTTCTCCCCACCGAACCCGTCCACGCCCGGCGTACCGCCGTACATCCGGCGCAGGCCGTCGCGCACGATATGGGCGATCTCGAAGGAGAACGCCGGATCGTAGGAGACCACGGCCGGGTTCGTGGCCGCCAGTAGCAGCGAATGGCCGTCGTTGTGCTGCAGGCCCTCACCGGTCAGGGTGGTCCGGCCGGCCGTCGCGCCGAGGACGAACCCGCGGGCGAGCTGATCGGCCGCGGCCCACAGCCCGTCGCCGGTGCGCTGGAACCCGAACATCGAATAGAAGATGTAGAGCGGGATCATCGGCTCGCCGTGGGTGGCGTAGGAGGTACCGACCGCGGTGAACGACGCGGTGGAACCGGCCTCGTTGATGCCCTCGTGCAGGATCTGCCCGACCGCGCTCTCCTTGTAGGCGAGCATCAGTTCCGCGTCGACCGAGGTGTAGAGCTGGCCGTTGCGGTTGTAGATCTTCAGCGAGGGGAACCACGAGTCCATACCGAAGGTGCGGGCCTCGTCCGGGATGATCGGCACGATGCGCTTGCCGATCTCGGGGTCGCGCAGCAGTTCCTTCATCAGCCGCACCAGCGCCATGGTGGTCGCCACGTTCTGCTTGCCCGAACCCTTGCGTACCGATTTGTACGCCTCGTCACCGGGCAGTTTCAGCGGTGCGATGTTCGTACGCCGCTCCGGCAGGAACCCGCCCAGCGCCTTGCGGCGATCCAGCATGTACTGGATCTCCTTGGTCTCCGGGCCCGGGTGGTAGTACGGGGGCAGGTACGGATCCTTCTCCAGCTCGGCATCGCTGATCGGGATCCGCTGCAGGTCGCGGAAGTCCTTGAGGTCCTGCAGGGTCAGCTTCTTCATCTGGTGGGTCGCGTTGCGGCCCTCGAAATGCTTACCGAGGGTGTAGCCCTTGATGGTCTTGGCCAGGATCACCGTCGGCTGGCCCTTGTGCGCCAGCGCCGCCGCGTAGGCCGCGTACACCTTGCGGTAGTCGTGACCGCCGCGCTTGAGGTTCCAGATCTCCTGGTCCGACAGATCCTGCACCAGCGCCTTGGTGCGCGGGTCACGGCCGAAGAAATGGTCGCGGACGTAGGCGCCGTCGTTGGCCTTGTAGGTCTGGTAGTCGCCGTCGGGCGTGGTGTTCATCAGGTTCACCAGCGCACCGTCGCGGTCGGCGCCCAGCAGCGCGTCCCACTCCCGGCCCCAGATCACCTTGATGACATTCCAGCCGGCCCCGCGGAAGAACGACTCCAGTTCCTGGATGATCTTGCCGTTACCGCGGACCGGGCCGTCGAGGCGCTGCAGGTTGCAGTTCACCACGAAGGTCAGATTGTCCAGACCCTCCATGGCCGCCACATGGGCGAGACCGCGCGATTCGGGTTCGTCCATCTCGCCGTCGCCGAGGAACGCCCACACATGCTGATCGGAGGTGTCCTTGATCCCGCGATCGTGCAGGTAGTGGTTGAACCGCGCCTGGTAGATGGCGTTCATCGGGCCCAGGCCCATCGACACCGTCGGGAATTCCCAGAAATCGCTCAGCAGCCGCGGATGCGGATACGAGGGCAGGCCCTTGCCGAGGCCGCCGTGGCTGTACTCCTGGCGGAAACCGTCGAGCTGATCGGTGCTCAGCCGGCCCTCGAGGAAGGCGCGAGCATAGATACCGGGCGAGGCGTGACCCTGGATGAAGATCGAATCGCCGCCGCCGGAATGGTCCTTGCCGCGGAAGAAATGGTTGAACCCGACCTCGTAGAGCGCCGCCGAGGACGCGTAGGTGGAGATATGCCCGCCGACGCCGATACCCGGGCGCTGCGCGCGGTGCACCATGATCGCCGCGTTCCAGCGGATCCAGGCCCGGAAGCGCCGCTCGGTCTCCTCGTCGCCGGGGAACCAGGGCTCGTTCTCGGTCGGGATGGTGTTGACGTAATCGGTGGACGTCAGCGAAGGAATGGAGACCCGCCGCTCACCGGCGCGTTCGAGCATCCGGAGCATCAGGTAACGGGCCCGGCCGGGACCTTCGCGCTCGAGCATCTCGTCGAACGACTCGAGCCATTCGCTGGTTTCCTCCGGATCTATATCCGGTAGGTAAGACGCCACTCCTTCACGAATCACACGGACTCGGCCACCGGCGGGCGAGCCGTTGGCGTCGCGAGGGGTGGGAGCGGAACCCGGCACAGCGGATTCCGCCGGGACGCCAGAGTGGATCAGATCGGTCAAAACTGCTCCTCGTACAGGGGGTGGTCGAGCTGATGGCTGCGGTGACCCCGAATGGCCCGCTGGTGTGCGGATCACTCGTGACGACTTTTCCGGGCGTACCCGCGCACTCGCGTGGCACGTCCCACATCATCATGTCAGCCGCCGATCCAGTACCGTTCGACAGGCACGTCTCACTGCGGTTACCGAGGAGTCGGGGAGGACGATGGAAGGGCTGGACCCGCGCCGGTTCGGGCTGGTGTGCGCCGCGACGGCCCTGGTGGCAGGCGCCGCCGTGGCCGGGTGCGCACAGCAGGTCGAAGGTATCGCGACGCCGAACGCCGCCGAGGCGACCTCCTATCGCGCATACGCCTCCTCCTCGTCCGCCGCCGCCACCTCGTCGCAGATCGCGGCCGCCCGGGACAAGGCCATCTCCGACAACTGCACCCTCTTCCCGGGCACCACCGGGGTCGGGGTGAGCAAGTACAACGAGTTCGTCGACGCCCACGACAACGACGCCCCCGACTACGACGCCAAACGCGACGGCGCCGTGACCGCGCTCGAGGACGCCGCCAAACAGGTCGAGGGCGGAGTGAACACCGCGGGCGCGCAGCTGCCCGACGAACTGCGGACGAAGTTCGTCGCCTACGTCGACTCGGCCCGGGCCCTCGCCCAGGCCACCCGGGAGATGACCTACGCCTCCCCCGTCGGACCGCTCAACGACGCCAGCAAGCGCGTCAACGACGCGCGCAACGCGGTACGCGATGCCTGCCCCAAGTAATCCGGATCGCCCGTCACCAGCGGTTTCCCGCGACATAGAAAATTCGATCCACCCGATCGGCTTGCGTTAGGGCCGATAACCATGTTCGCTTGCAGATATCTGTAGTCGGGAGTTGAGGAGGACGCCACCGTGGTCGCCGCGGCGGACGATCAGAATTTCGCTCAGAAGCTTGGCATCACCCACGGCATGGTTGTCCAGGAGCTGGGCTGGGACGAGGACACCAACGACGACCTCCGGGCCGACGTCGAGGAGACCTCCGGCAGTGAACTGCTGGACGAGGACTCCGACGAGGTCATCGATGTCGTCCTGCTGTGGTGGCGGGACGGCGACGGGGACCTGGTCGACGAGCTGATGGAGGCGATCGGCCCGCTCGCCGACGACGGCTTCATCTGGGTGCTCACCCCCAAGACCGGTAACGACGGCCATGTCGATCCCAGTGAGATCGCCGAGGCCGCACCCACCGCGGGGCTCACCCAGACCTCCGCCATCAAACTCGGCGAATGGTCCGCCAGCCGTCTGGTGCAGCCCAAGGCCCCCACCAAGCAGCGCTGAGCCGCCCATAGCTGTACGCGCGCCCCGCGCCACGGGGTGCGCGCACCCGAGATTTGGAGGATCCTCATGCCCCTAGAGGTCGGTGCCCAGGCGCCGGAGTTCACCCTCAAGGACCAGAACAATCAGGAGGTCTCGCTGTCGGACTACCGCGGCGAGAAGAATGTCCTGATCGTGTTCTACCCGCTCGCCTTCACCGGCATCTGCCAGGGCGAGCTGTGCAAGGTCCGCGACGAGCTGCCGCGGTTCCAGAACGACAACACCGAGATCCTCGCGATCTCCGTCGGCCCGCCGCCCACCCACAAGATCTGGGCGGCCGAACAGGGCTACACCTTCCCGCTGCTGTCGGACTTCTGGCCGCACGGCGCGGTGGCCCAGCAGTACGGCGTCTTCAACGACGTGACGGGTTTCGCCAACCGCGGCACCTTCGTCGTGGACCGCGAGGGAATCATCCGTTTCGCGGAGATGAACGGCCCCGGAGAGCCCCGTGACCAGGCGGCTTGGGAGAAAGCGCTCGCCGCGCTAGATTCATAGACCGTTCCCCTCGGACACCGTCCGGGGGTCCGGGCGTATAGCTCAGCGGTAGAGCTCTGGTTTTACACACCAGCGGTCGGGGGTTCGAACCCCTCTGCGCCCACCAGTTCCGACCCAGGTCAGGGCCGGTTTACCCACTCTCGCCCGATTCCCACTGCCGGTCTGGTCCGCAACCAGTCCGCAGCGCCAGAACTTCACCCCAATTCATGCGCCCTCAGTCCGGGCTAGTCCGTCTTGAATGCCGCGTCCAGAGCGGCCCGCGACTGGCGGCGCACGGCCGGGAAGATGTGCCCGTACAGGTCGCCGGTGAGCTTGATGGAGGAATGCCCCATCCACTCTTGGATCTGACCCTGTGGGAGGACTCGGTGCGCACGCTGTCCTCGTCCGCGGCGGCGACCTCGCAGGAGCTCGCGTCACGCTCGCTCCCGACGGCCGCCGAACTGGACGGGCAGATCAAACGGGCACTGGATCCGGCGCTGCCGGATTCCGAGCGGACCGCGCTGATCGCGGACGGGGAGGCGTTCGCGCAGGCGATTCCCGATATGTACAAGGCGCTGCAGGACAATCCACGGGCCGTGTACGGCGTCACCGATCCGGTGTTCGACAACCACGACGGTACGGTGACCGCGACCTTGCGACTGGACAAGGACGGCTCCGGCACGGCCGTCCGTACCACCGTGATTCAGGTCCTCCCCGTTCGTGCGCAGAATCGACGCGAAGCTGTGCCGGAGAGAGTGCAGGGTCACCGCACTGTCGATACCGGCGAGTTCGGTCGCCGGGGCGAGCACCCGCTTCGCGAAGTTGTTCCGCCGTAGCGCGGTGCCCGATGCCGCGGTGGATACGAACTCGCCACCGTCGCGCCCGGCGCACAGTTCCTTCAGCGGCTGTTCCAGATGGGTCGGGATGAATACGCGTCGGAGGCAGAAGGGTCTGCAATGGATGGGCCGCAGAAATTGAGCGAAAGCGCGTTCCCAGCGGCGCGCCACACCGTTCCCGCAACCCTGCTGTAAACCCACCCGCGCAAAATTGGCCGTTCCGGCGTAACACACAGTGGCACAACCCTTTTCATGGGCCTACGGCCTGTCTCACACCCACCTAGGACCGCCACACACGGCTTACAGTCAAATATGGGCCCTGACCTGCGGTTATTTCCCCGAAGGGCCGTTTCTGGCCGCCTATCGACGCCGAAACCTCTTGTCGCTGTGTCCATCTCGCTCGGCGGGCCGATCGCCGGGTACGGGTAGGACCACGGCCAGCACTAGCACGGCCAGCGGAATACCGGCCGCCACGACCAGGCCGAGCGCGATCAACGCCCGCCCACCAGTACCGACCAGCGCGCGAAGGACAACCGGGGTAGCACCGTTTCCAAGTCGGCGACGTCCATTATCCGGTTCAACTCCAGCGGGCCGAGGTGGTGCGGGCCGGGCATCACCACGGCGTCCACGTCGGCCGCGCGCACCTGGTCGGACAGCGGGAGCACGGACACTACTTCCGGCCAGATCACCAGGTAGCCGAGATGACGCGCCAGACGCTGGACCTGTGCCCGGTCCCATGCCATAGACGTGCTGATGTCCAGATCTACGTATCCGAGTGCGGTCGGCCGGTTGCGCATCGGGTGCCCCTGTCCCTGTGTCCCCTGCGGTCGGTGGTGTGCACCTGCCGCCGAGGAATTCACCCGGCGGCAGGGCCGAATTCGACGCTATGCGTACAGGGTTCGCGCGCCTACGGTTTCGGCGTCCACAGGTGTCCGCAGCCCGTTTACGCTGGAGTGGTGGAAACCGGGGCACTCATGCGAGCCGCTCGTGAGGCGGCGGGTATCTCTCTGCGCTCGATGGCGGAACGGACCTTCTACAGCAAGACCTACCTATCGGCTATCGAGACCGGACAACGCCCTATACCCGCCGGGGTCACCACCGCCTATGAACGAGTGCTCGGGACCACGGACCTGGGCCGACTGACCACCGTTGCGCGCTCGGCCGCGAGCGTGGACACCAGGGCCCTGTCCGACGTGGCCGTGATGCTCTCGGCAACGCGCCGGATCGAGGATGCGACAGGCGCGCTCGCGGTACTCCCGGCAGTGCGCGGTATGGCGACGATGACCGAGGAGTTCGCACAGTCCGCGCGAACTGCGCACTCCGCTGCCGCGTCGGCACTGGCGTCCGAGGTCACCCAGTATCGGGGCTGGCTTGAACACGCGGTGGGTGCGGACGCCGCAGCCCGGCGCAGCCTGTCCACGGCCGTGGAGCTTGCCGCCGGGTCCGGCGACCCGGACCGGCTCGTGCACAGCCTCGGTTTCGCGGGATACGTCGCGTGGAGCGCGACCGGCGATTACGCCGAGGTGATCGCCTTGTCAGACGCGGCGCTGGCCGTCCGAGGCGCTCACCCTGTCCTTGTCGCCTACGCCAGGATGCGCCGGGCCGAACTGCTTGCCGCCCGTGGCGAGACGCGGCATGCCCGTATCGCCCTTGCCGAGGCGGACGCGGCCACCGAGGCGGCGGACGGTGTGGAACCGCCGGAGGCGATGTACTGGTGGACGCCCGGTTTCGGCGGTGTCCAGCGGGCAGGGGTGCTGTCGATACTGGGAGACACGGCCAGCGCCGCAGCGGAAGCGGCGGACGGACTGGCCGATATGCCCGCAGAGCACCTCCGGACCGAATGGCTCGCGTCCGCGCTGCGCCGTGTCGACCCGGACATGAGCCCGATCGGCGGGTAGGCATGGTGCCCGCGCGGGAGTCCGCACAGTCCGCAACCGGTCCGCAGAAGCGGACTGTAACCGTATGAGGACGCATGAAGCGGAGTACACCAGCGTGCATGATGCGCGCTGGTAGACGGGCAATTCCGGGAATCTGCGTAAGCGGCCATGAAAAGCCGTCTACGCAGAACCGGCAATTTACACACCAGCGGTCGGGGGTTCGAACCCCTCTGCGCCCACCATCCTGAAGCCGACGTGTGGGACCACATCAACATTCCCGCCGTCGCGGAGACCAGCGAGCTCGGCGCGGCGATGACCTCTGAACAGCGGGCGAAGGCGTGCGGTGGAACCGGCGTTGGACGTGGGCGCGTCCGAGATCGCCATCGAAGGCTTCGCCGCCCGCGAGACGTACACCCGCGTCGTTGGGGATGCGCTGCGCCGCTACAAGACTGACCGGCCGATCCGGGTCACGAGCTGGCCGCCTCGCGGATCTGCTCGCAGTGGCGGTGCCGCACAGGCTCGCAGCGCCGCGCTGCGGCAAGCGCTGGAGGTCGGTACGTGCCGGATCGCCGGTCACCTGCCGCGCTCGAACAGGCTTCTCACATCCGGTGGGCCGCAGCGCGGGATTTGGTCATTGGTGGCGGGCAACCATCTTCAGGGCCAGGCGGTGCCGCGGGCGTCGTCGCCGACGACGGTGTAGATTTGCGCACCGCCGTCGGAGATGGCAGTCACAGTGCCGTCCCGTCACGCTGTGTGCTCTCGGTGAGCCCGCAACCGCCGCCTCCGCAGGGCCAGCGCGATCTCGACAATGTCGGGGAACGTCGTCGGGTTCCGGCCGGTCAGCTCCTGAATCCGGCGCACCCGGTGGTTGACGGTGTTCGGGTGCAGGTAGAGGGCCCGGGCAGTCGCGGACTGGGAGAGGTTCTCGGCCAGCAGAGTTTCCAGGGTTTCGATGAGGTAGGGGCGGCTCAGCAGCGGCCCGATCACCGCGTCGTACAGCGCATCCGCCGCCACGATGTGTCCACCGAGCATGATGTCCACCAGTGCCTCCCGGTACTCGACGACCGTCACCGGCCCGTCCGCCCGCGTAGCCGCGACCTGTACCGCCTCCAGGGCCTGCCGGCACGAGCCGGTGCTGGCGGCCAGCGAGTCGGCGGCGTCCCCGATCCCGCAGATCAACGGCACGGCGCCGCTCGCCGTGGTCAGTACGGCGCGCAACCCGGCACGGGCCTCATCGTCGCCCGCGGAGTGGCAGGCGAGGATCAGCAGCGCATCCTCCACATCGGCCATCACGATGTGACGGAACCGGCCCCGCCACAATCGCGGCAGTCTGCGCTGCAGGGTTTGCGCGCCCGCTTCCCCGCGGTCCCGGACCGCCGCCGCGATCCATCGGCCGTGCGTCCCGATACCGAGTGTCCGCGCCCAGCGGTCGAACCGGGCAGGGCTCACATCGAGGCCGCGGGCCAGCGAGGTGACCAGTTCATCGGCAACCCGGCGGCGTTCGGCCTCGATGGCGCTCGAGGTGTCCCAGTAGGAGTTGATCATCGCGTCGGTGAGCGCGTCGAAGCAGGAAATTACCAGGTCGGCATAGGTCTCCGCCGCCGCGCCCGCGTGCGCCACCAGATCCAGCACGAGCACCCGCTCGGTCTGCCGGTACGCCTGGATGATCGACTCCAACGGCACCTCCTGGTTCGCTCGGCGCGCGCCGAGCTCCCGGGCGGGGCGTCGCTCCTCTTCGGTGGGCCCGCCACCGCGGTGTGCTACGCGCACCGCGAGTTCCAGGTTCTCGCGCACCGACGGGATCAGTTCGGCGTAGGAGAACCGCTCCTCGACGTAGCCGGGGTAGACGTGCCACATCCGCGTGGCAGCCCGTGTGGTCAGCACGTCGAGATCCGGCGAGTACGGCGATTGTGGGAGCACCATAAAATCCTACGGCCACATATGTCGGAATCGGGCCATAGCTCCAAGAGGACACACAATGCGAGGGTGGATCTGTCGGCGCCGACGGGTACGCCGACGACGCGTACTCACAAAGGAGGGCCGACGGTGGCCGACATCGCAGCAGACATCACCGCGCTCGAGGAATCCCTCACCACTCCCACCCCCGAGGTGGTCGACGATATCGCCCGGCTGGAGGGCGACATCGTGATACTCGGGGTCGGCGGCAAGATCGGCCCGAGCGTGGCCGGGATGGCCGCGCGGGCAATTCGGGAGGCCGGGATCGACAAAACGGTCCACGGGGTGGCGCGGTTCTCCGATCCCGCCGCTCGCGCCACGCTGGAGCAGTACGGGGTGCGGCCGGTCCCGGCGGATCTCACCGACGACGAGCAGCTCGCCGCGCTCCCGGACGCCGCCAACGTGATCTACATGGCGGGCAACAAGTTCGGAACCGTCGGCAACGAGCACTTCACTTGGATGATGAACACCTACCTGCCCGGACGGGTGGCGCAGCGGTACCGCGACTCGCGGATCGTCAGCTTCTCCACCCTGGTTACCTACCCCCTCGCGGACGTCGCCACCGGCGGGTCCCGGGAGGCCGACTGGCCCGGAATCGTCGGCGAGTACGCCGCATCCTGTGTGGGACGCGAACGAATGTTCGAGTACTTCTCCCGCAAGCACGGGACCCCGGTGCTGCAATTCCGGCTCGGCTATTCGATCGAGACACGCTACGGCGTGTTGCAGGAGATCGCCGCAGCCGTGTACGGGGGCATCCCGATCCCGTTGGCGATGGGCCACGCCAGCGTAATCTGGCAGCGAGACGTCGCCGCGTACGCCATCCGCTCACTGCACTTGGCGGACTCCCCGCCCCGCAAGCTCAACATCACCGGCCCGGAAATCGCTTCCGTCCGAAGGCTGGCCGAACTGTTCGGTGAGCGATTCGGCCGCGCGCCCGTCTTCGAGGGCACGGAGACCGGCACCGCGTACGTCATGGACGGCACCGAGCTGCAGACAGCTTTCGGCTTCCCGAGCACCACGCTGGCCGACATGATCGACATGGTCGCCGACTGGGTGGTGAAGGCCGGGCCCACCATCGGCAAGCCGACCAAGTTCCAGCAGCGGGACGGGGCGTTCTGATGGGCGGCTTCGAGACCGTCCTGGGTACCGGGGCGATGATCAACTGGCTGACCGTCGAGAACACCGATGTGCCGCTGTTCGACGACTGGTACAGCTACGAGCACCTCCCCGAGCGGGTGTCCACGCCCGGCTTCCGCCGGGCCCGCCGGTTCGTGGCGAGCCACCCCGTCTCGGACACCTCGACGGACTTTCTGACCGTTTACGAAACCGACGACGTGGACGTGCTCTCCTCCGCACCCTACCTGGCCAAGCTGAACACACCGACCGAGCTGACGCGCCGCGTCGTCCCGCTGTTCAAGGAATTCCGCCGGTGCGCGGCTCGGACCACCGCCGTCTTCGGGGCGGGGTCCACCGGCCGGGTGCTCGCCGCCGAACTGGATCCGGCGGCGGACCGGGCAGCCCTGCGGGCCACGGTGCCCCGGCTGATCGCCGAGCACCGCCTGCACGCCGGCTCGTTGTACGAGCCCGACGCCGCTGTCAGCGCCGCGAAGTCGGCCACCGCCGAGGGGCGCGACACCGCCTCCCAGCAGCACGCCGAGAGTGCGCTGTTGCTGCTCGAGCCACACACCGGGGTCGGTCCGCAGGACCTGGCCGCCGACCTACCCACCATTGCCCGTGAGTTCGAGCTGGTGTTCGAGCTCCGATCGAACTGAAGGAGACCGCTGTGCGGATCGCCACCGTCCACGACCGTCTGGCCCTGCTCACGCCAGCCGGCGCCCTCGATGTCGCAACCGCCAGCAACGGCGAGTTCGGCCCGGACCCACAGACCGCCTTCGACGACTGGGTAACTTTCCGGGAGTGGGCCACGACCGCGCACGGCGACGCGGTGGCGTTCACGCCCGAGGACCTCGGCCCGCCTGTCCCGCGGCCCCGCCAGGTCTTCGCGATCGGGCTGAACTACACACGCCACGCCCACGAGTCCGGGCTACCGGTCCCCACCCAGCCACTGGTGTTCACCAAGTTTCCCAGCGCGATCACCGGGCCGGCCGGGGAGATCGTGCTCAGCGGGCCCACCGTGGACTGGGAAGTGGAGCTGGTCGCCGTCATCGGCACCGAGGCGCGCAATGTCACCGAGGCCGACGGCTGGTCCCACGTCGCCGGACTGACCGCGGGACAGGATCTCTCCGACCGTACCCTGCAGAACGCGGGCGCGCCGCCACAGTTCAGCATGGGCAAGTCCTACCCGGGGTTCGCGCCGATCGGCCCGTATCTGGTCACTCCCGACGAGCTGGCGGACCCGGACGACCTCCGGGTCGTGACCACTGTGGACGGTGCGGTCCGCCAGGACTCCCGGACTTCCGACCTGGTGTTCTCCATCCCGCAGCTCGTCTCGTGGCTCTCCGGTGTGGTCACCCTGCTGCCCGGGGACCTGATCTTCACCGGCACCCCCGAGGGTGTCGGCCTCGGCCGCACGCCTCAGCTCTACCTGCACCCCGGCGAGGTGCTCGAAACCACCATCGAGGGCATCGGCACCATGCGCCACACACTCCTCCCTCCAACGACGAAGGGTCCCAGGATATGACCACACAGACCGGGCGGGTGACCGCGGCCGCGGTGACCGCGGCCAGCGCCTACACCCCGCGTCAGCGCAGACTTATCCTCGCCTTCGCGATCGTCGGCGCGCTCATCGAGAGCATGGAACTGAACCTGCTGAGCTTCCCGCTACGGGACCTGGCGGCTTCGTTCTCGGTGAGCAGTCAGGCCGTTGTCGGCGTGATCACCCTGCAATCGCTGGCGTCCATCGCGGGCGGCTTCCTGTTCGGCTGGCTCGCCGACCGGTACGGCCGCCGGCTGACCTACGTGACGTTCACAGGGTTGTACTCGGTCGCCGCGGTGGCGGGCGGGTTCATCACCGATTTCGAGCTGTTCACCGCGACTCGCGTGGTCGCCGGCCTGGCGATGGGCGGGGCGTTCGGCGTGATCTTCTCGATGTTCGCGGAGAGCTGGAAGTCTCCGAAGCGGGGGCTGATGGGCTCGGTGCTGCAGGGCATGTTCATCGCGGGCACGCTGATCACCCAGCTCGTGCTCTACACGACGATCTCGGCTCTCGGCTCGGACTCCGGCTGGCGGTCCGGATTCATCGGGATCGGCCTCGGCTGCCTGCTGATCGCGGCGGCGGCCGCGATCTGGCTGCCGGAGTCGAAAGTCTGGCAGGCCGCCCGATCGGCTCCGAGCGTATCCGCCGACGGTGCACCCCGGGGCCGCCCGGACGCCGCCCTCGTCCGCGGCGGTCTGTTCCTCACCCTCTGTACCACGGGCGTGTTCGCGGCCAGCTACTCCTACATCACCTTCGCCCCGACCTTCCTGCGCGAGGTCGTCGGAGCCGACCTCGCGACGTCGACGCTGGTCCTGACCCTCGGGACACTGCTCGGAATCGCCTCGTACGTCGTGGCCGGCGCCGCGTCGGACCGGGTCGGCCGGCGGAAGGCGACGCTGGGTGCGGGCGTCGTGGGCGTGCTGGGTTTCGGCGCCTTCGCACTGCTGGCCTCCGGCAGCCCCCTGCTGGCGATCATCGCACTGATGGGACCGGCGATCGGCTACGCGGGCTTCGGCGTACTGGGCACCTGGATCTCCGAGTACTACCCGACGCGCTTCCGCGCCTTCGGCTCCGGCGCCACCTACTACGTCGCGCGCGGTGTCGGCTCCGGGCTGTTCCCGCTGGCCACGTTGTCGTTCGCGGGCGGAGACCTGCGGTACGCGCTCGCGCTCGGCGGTATCGGCGCGATCGTCGGGCTGATCGGCTGCCAGTTCGTGCCGGAGACCGTGAACAAGATCATCAGCGCAGATCAGTAGGGAGAGACGATGACGGACACAATGCTCGCCGCGGTGTGGGAACGCGCGGACGAACCCTTCCGGTTGGAAGAAATCCGGCGGCCCTCGCCGCGGCGCGGGGAGGCGCTGGTGCGGGTCTCCTCGTGCGGCGTCTGCCATACCGACCTGCACGTGATGAAGGGCGAAGTAAACTTCCCGGCGCCGGCGGTACTGGGCCACGAGATCTCCGGGCAGGTCGTGGAACTGGGCCCGGACACCACCTCCACGACGGTACAGGTCGGCCGGCAGGTGGTCGGTGCGTTCATCATGCCGTGCGGCAGCTGCCGGGCCTGCGGCCGCGGCCGGGACGATATGTGCAGCGAGTTCTTCGGGCAGAACCGGCTCCGGGGGGTGCTCTACGACGGCAGCACCCGGCTCTACCGCACCGACGGCACCCCGCTGGCCATGTACTCGATGGCCGGGTTCGCCGAGTACGCGGTCGTCCCGGTCACCGCACTGGCCCCGCTACCCGACGGCCTCGACGCCGAGTCCGCCGCGGTCCTGGGGTGCGCGGGCCTCACCGCCTACGGGGCCGTGCACAACGCGGCCGCACTGCAGGCGGGCGAAACCGTCGTCGTGGTGGCAGTGGGCGGTGTCGGGTCCAGCATCATCCAGCTCGCCAAGGAACGCGGCGCCACCACCGTGATCGCCGTCGACGTCGACGCGGACAAGCTCACCGCGGCGCGCGGTCTCGGCGCCGACCACGTCGTGAACTCGCGGGACACCGATCCGGTCTCCGCCGTGCAGGACATCCTCGGCGGCCGCGGCGCCGATGTGGTCTTCGAAGTGCTCGGGCTGCCGCAGACCTTCGAGCAGGCGGTCCGGATGGTCGGCGACGGCGGCCGGATGGTCGCTGTCGGGATCGCGGCGGGGGCCGCCAGTGCCGCTGTCGAGATCACCCCGCTGGTCCGGCGCGGGGTCCGGATCATCGGTTCGTTCGGTGCACGGACCAGGGTGGACCTGCCCGCCGTCGTCGGATCGGCGGCGACAGGGGCACTGTCGCTGCCGGACACCGTCACTCGGCGGTACCCGTTGGAGCGGGTCAACGAGGCATTCACCGATCTGCGGGACGGACGAATCCGTGGCCGCGCGATCGTCCACATGGGAGAGAACGCATGAAGACACTCAACTCTCAGCGAACCGCGGTCCGCCGGCTCCATCACTGGATCGCCGGGAAGCCGGTGGCGGGATCCGCTGACTCACTGGGACCGGTCACCGATCCCGCGACGGGCGAGGTGACCGCCCAGGTGCCGCTGGCCTCGGCGGAAGAGGCCGCCGAGGTCGTCGCGGCGGCTAAGGCGGCGTTCCCGGGATGGCGGGACACCTCACTGGCCAAACGCACCCGGATCCTGTTCCGCTTCCGCCAACTGCTCGACGAACGGGCCGACGAATTGGCCGCGATCATCACTTCCGAGCACGGCAAGGTTCTCTCCGACGCCGTCGGGGAGGTGGCCCGGGGTCAGGAGGTCGTGGAGTTCGCCTGTGGTGCTCCACATCTGTTGAAGGGCTCTGCCACCGAGAACGCCTCCACCGCCGTGGACGTGGAGTCGATCCGCCAGCCCCTCGGCGTCGTCGGGATCATCTCGCCGTTCAACTTCCCGGCCATGGTGCCGATGTGGTTCTTCCCGGTGGCGATCGCCGCGGGGAACACGGTGGTGGTCAAACCCTCCGAGAAAGTGCCGACCGCGGCGCTGTGGCTGGCGGAGCTGTGGCAGGAGGCGGGCCTGCCCGACGGTGTGTTCAACGTCCTCAACGGAGACAAGACTGCCGTCGACGCCCTGCTGACCAACCCGGACGTCAAGTCGATCTCCTTCGTAGGATCGACTCCGATCGCCCGGTACGTCTACGAGACCGGCACCGCCCACGGCAAGCGCGTGCAGGCGCTCGGCGGAGCGAAGAACCATATGGTGGTCCTACCGGATGCCGATCTGGATCTGGCCGCGGACCAGGCGATCAACGCCGGCTTCGGCTCAGCCGGGGAGCGCTGCATGGCGATCTCGGTCGTGGTAGCCGTGGGAGAGGTCGCGGACGCGCTCGTCGACAAGATCGCCACCCGTGCCCGGGACCTGCGCACGGGGGACGGGCGCCGGGGCTGCGATATGGGCCCGCTCGTGACGGAGGCGGCCCGGGAACGGGTCTCCGGTTACATCAATGCCGGTGCCGCCGCGGGCGCCACCCTCGTCGTGGACGGCCGGACCGGCACCTTCGATGCCGAGGGCGACGGCTTCTTCGTCGGGCCCACCTTGTTCGACCACGTCACCCCGGACATGTCGATCTACACCGACGAGATCTTCGGCCCGGTGCTCGCGGTGGTCCGCGTCGGCACCTACGATACGGCCGTGGAGCTGATCAACGCGAACCCGTATGGCAACGGTACGGCGATCTTCACCAACGACGGCGGTGCGGCACGGAAGTTCCGCAGCGAGGTCGAGGTCGGGATGCTCGGCATCAACGTGCCGGTGCCGGTCCCGATGGCGTATTACTCGTTCGGCGGCTGGAAGAACTCGTTGTTCGGTGACACCCACGCACACGGCAGCGAAGGCTTCCACTTCTTCACCCGCGGCAAGGTTGTCACCACCCGCTGGCTCGACCCGAGCCACGGCGGCATCAACCTGGGCTTCCCCCGCAACACCTGATCGACGGTGACCGGCGCGCCGGGGACCGCACGATCTTGCGGGCCGGCTGCCGTCGTACCACCGCCGACAAGGCGGCCTCGCCCAGCCGAGTCGCCGGGCGCGGCCGCGTCGCCGGTGTCGGCTCGTTACTTCCGGATCCGCGCCGGACAACGAATTACACCCACGTAAGACGTCCTCTTTATCGCTGCTCGGGCGGATCCGACGCGGATCCGCTGCGGCGGCGACCACCACCGCCGCGATCTCCGTCTCGGGCCGGTTCAGGATCCCGGCCGTGAACAGTGGCAGGCCGAGAATCCTCGTGCCGCCGCCGACCGCGGTCCGGATGGCTTCGCGGACGGCCCAGCCGGAGGATGTCGTCCGACAACGCGCCCTCGTCACCACCGGACTCACGAGGGTTGACCAGCAGCGCCTGTTCCGGCCTCGTGGACAAGAGCGCGAAGAGTCGTGGACGGCAGGCGTCGATCAGTTCGTACCGGATCGAGCTCCAGGCCGCGTCCGGATATGCCTCGCGTAACGCACTCCCGAGCGAGCCGACCCCGGCTCCCACCGACACCGCGATCGTATCGATATCGAGTTCCCACGGGCGATTCGTCGAAGCCAACGAGAACTTCGTCGTGCCGATCACACCGAGTTCGGTGATGTCGACGGCGTTCGATGCTGTCAATGTTCATCTCCCCCGGTCGCGTTCACGCGAGGCCGAGTATGCCATCCATGGACGCGAGCCGGACTCGCGCACAACGTTTGTCGCCGGATCGCCGAGCGTTCGACGGCGTGGTCGCGCGACTGCCACCGAACGGACTCGGCCAGAATCCATCCACCGCACCCAAATCCAGAAGGCTTCCAACGCAACACTTTCCAACGACGAGAAAGGCTGTGATATCCGCTTTGCGATGATATGTCCGCAGTGGCGTCCGGGGTCGAAAGGGTGTGATGGGTCGAGCAGGGGGACCCGGCCCGGGCGATCCGGCGGAATTCATGCGCCAGGCGGCCGAACGGGCCGCGCAGTCGGCGACCACAGGCGCTGCCGATACCAGCTCGCGAGTCTCGCAGCTGGCGGATGCGGGGCGGGCCTTGGCCCACGGCCTGCTCCGGACCGACCATGATGGGGCGGTCCCCGTCGACGCGACCGCACGGGCGCTGATCCGGGACGGCCATGTGCACGGCGACCGCTGGGAGCCCGCATACACCGAGTGGTTGCAGGGTCTGCGTGATCGCGGGGTGGACACCGACCGCGCAATAGCCGATCTCGGCACCATCTGGGACTTCTTGCGCCACGACCCGAAGTGGACGTTCGACCCCTCCCTGGAGTACGGGGGCGTACTGATGTTCGGCAGTCCCGATATCGGTGGTGCGGCCGCACTCACCGGGTTCGTTCGGCATCGGGGACTGACCGATGTCCCTGTGGTGTTCTCCGGCTACGCGGACCCGGGCAAGGGCGACACGGTTCCCGAAGCGGTGCGGTTCCGGACACAGGCCGAGAAGGTGGGCCTGGGCGCCCACCGCATCCTGGAGGATCGGGCGGCCAGGAATACCGGTGAGAACGCGACCAACTCGTTGGAGTTGCTCCGGGAAAATGGCAGAGCGGTCAGTTCGGTCATCGGCGTGTGCACACCGCAGCACGCGCGGCGAGTCTGGGCCACGATCATGAAGCAGGGCCCCGATGTCGAGCACGCGGCCGTCATCACCGCCGACGTCTCGGTGGAGAACTTCCTGCGCTACGGCATGCGGACCGACGCCGCCAGGGCCGCGCCGCCGGGCGAGACCGCCTCCGCGATCATGGGTGAGATCAAACGTCTCGACGACTACCCCGCCGAAGGCCATATCGTCGCCCAGGCCGTCCCCGACCACATCCGCGACACCTACGACAGACTCGCCGAAGTATTCCGCCCGACCGGAAAACGTTTCTGAACACGGCGGAACGACGACACCACCGTGCCTGTGCTCGACACCACCTCACGGTGGTCCCGGCGGCCTCGTCTCGACCACGATGGCGTGGTCCGGACCACGCCATCGTGCCATTCTTCGGTGACGACAAAGGGAGCCGCCTCCACCGACCACCGAGTGCGGCCGACACAGCGCTGCTGGAAGACATCGAAGCGCGTTTCGCCGGACCGGCGGCCGAGTTCCCCTCGCCCCAGGAACTGGTCGCACTGGCGGGTGACAACCCGAAGCTCGGCGAGGGCCTGACGCGAGGAACTCAGTGGTACGGAGCGAAGAAACTGTGACGCTACCGAAAACTCAGGCGTGCACGTACCGGTCCGGCTCCCGCACGGCCGGCTCGGGGCCGGCGCCGTGGCGCAGGTACGGGGAGCGCAGGGCCGGCAGGATCACGGCGAACGCGAGTACGGCGAGCACGATTCCGAGGACCAGCGGCGCCCGGAGTCCGTGGCCGGGCAGGAGGCTCGAACCGACGGCCGAGCCGAGGATCACGCCGAGTGTGATGAAGGAGGTGTGCACCGTGTTCACCAGAACCCCGGTGCCGCCCGCGCGCTGCACCCGCACGGCCATGGCCGGGTTCATCGTCACGCCGACGAGCCCGATTCCGAGAATGAACACCACTGCGGTGGGCTTGAAGTCGGTCCAGGCCGCGAAACCGGTGAGGAACACGATATTGAGCAGTGTGCCGATCAGCAGCGTGGCGACGGTGTGGCGATCCGCGAAGCGGCCCACGACGGCATTGCCCACCACGGTCGCGGCACCGTAGGCCAGGAGCAGCAGGGGCACCGCGCTGTCGGCGAATCCGCTGATCCGGGTGAGTACCGGGGTGAGGAAGCTGAAGACGGAGAAGGTCGCGCCGATGATCAGGGTGCTGGAGACGAGAGCGAGCAGCAGTTGGGGGCTGCGGAAAGCACGGAGTTCGGCGGCCGGAGACGCGGCGGCCGTGTCGTCTCCGGCGCCCGGCCGGCCCGGGTCGCGGACGAAGGCCAGGGTGAGGGCGGCGGCGAACGCGGTGAGCACGGCCACCGTCCAGAAGGCCGCTTGCCAGCCGATGCGGCCGCCGATGAAGGTGGCCAGTGGCAGTCCGAGCAGGGTGCCCAGCATGAGTCCGCTCATCGCCACGGAGACCGCGCGGCCCCGGAACTGTTCGTCGACCAGCCGCATGCACAGCGATACCGCGAGACCGAAGAATGCCTGGGCGGCGACACCGGTGACGATCCGGGCGACCACCATCACCGCGTACGAGGAGGCAAGGGCCGCCAAGAGGTTTCCGGCGAGGAAGATCGCGAAGACGATCATGAGCGCGGGTTTCGGGGAAATCCGCAGCAACGCCGCGACGAGTACCGGGCCGCCGAGCGCCATGGCGGCGGCGAACACCGTGACCAGGTAGCCGATTCGGTCGATGCCGGTGTGCAGGCTCTCGGCCAGTTGCGGCATCAGGCCGGCGACCGCGAATTCGCTGGTCACCATGGCGAAAATGCCGGCGGCCAGAACGTAGACGGCGGCGGGGACCGCGGCGGTGCGCGCGGCGGGGAGGGTCGGTGGCACGGGAAACTCTCCTGAGTTTTGTAATGATCAGTGCAAAATTCGGGCGCGAAAACGGCGGCGATCGGCTCATCAGCGGTTCAGTCGTTCGCCGGATCCGGCCGCAGCGCCCGCAGCGTGGCCGTGATGATCTCCCCGGACCACGGGGCCGCGACCCGGCCCTGCGAGGAGATACGCAGACCGGCGACCGCCGAGTTCACGAACGCGGCGAGCCCTTCGGCGGAAACGCTTTTCGTGACCTCCCCGGCGGCCTGACCCACCCGCAGGACGGCGCTCAGCAATTCCAACCGGGCGGCGGTATCCCGGCCGATCCGCTCGATGCTCTTCTCGTGCACGGGATCGTCGGCCAGCTCGGCCACCGAATTCACCGCCAGGCAACCCCGCGGCGCCCCGGACCCGGCCCGTTCGACCTCCTCGGCCACGACCCGGCGCAACAGCGCCTCGATTCGTTCGACGGTGCCGAGCGAATCATCACCGATGACCTCCTCCGCGCGCGCCAGGGTGCTCTCCAGATAGGCGTCGAGGCACTGCGCGAAGAGTTCGTCCTTGCTACCGAAGGTGTTGTACAGGCTGCTGCGCCCCAGCCCCGTGGCCCGGCAGAGGTCCTCCGCACTGGTGGCGTGCAGGCCGGCGCGCTGGAACTGACTCGTGGCGGCCGCGAGCACCTTCTCGTGTTCGAAGCTGCGCGGTCTGGCCATGCGCCGACCCTAACGCATTATGTAACGAACTGTCCATAACCCGGAGGTGCCGGGCCCACCCGCGGCTCGGCCGACGACCCGACGCAGCCAGGCGACGTCGGCAGTCTCGCTGCCGGCGCGTTGGCCTCCCGGGCCCTCGCCCCGGTGGTGTTCAGCGCCTTTCGGTCGCGTGCAGGGCGGTACCGAGCGAGAATCGGCAGTGTGCCCGACGGGATCATCCGCGCCATGCGCGAAGTACTCCAACGTGCGAAGAACCTCGTCCCGGATGTGGCGAAACTCAGGTCTCGACCGCCACGGTCGGTGAGCGAGAAGGCGCACGGTGCCGCGAATACGGTCGGCGATACCGATCGCGATCTGCGCAGACCGATCGATGATCTTGCGTCGCCCGAGAGCGATCACGCCCAGGCGCCCACGCGCCGGGTACGCGTCGTGTCGGGGCTCGGCGATGACATCGATGACCTGGTGATGTCGTCTCGTTCGTTGTCACGGGATATCCATGGTTTGCAGCAGCGGGGATGGACATTCGAGCGTGGAGGTCTGGACGCCTACACCGACCACACGAGCAAGAAGATCATCGTGCCCGATGCCGAAGTCATCGATATCGAGGAGGGATACCGTGAAATGCCCATCGGTTCCGCTGAGATGACTCGCCACCTGGCGCAACAGGTGGAATATGCCCGCAGAAGCGATCTGATACGCACCATCGCGCCACCGGGCATCGATGAAATAGGTGACAAACGGGGGTGGGCCGATCGCCAGGTACAAAAACTGGTGGAGCGCGATACCGCCTCGTATTTGGCGGCCGCGCGGGCGCGCCGTGAAATATTGGAAGAGAGCGGAGTCGATATCGACGAGAGATACTCCCATGACCCGGTGACGACCGAGGCGCAGAACATCGAGCGTTCCATGAACTGGCGGGACGGCCTTCGAGAACTGAGTCATACGGTCGGCGACCAGCCGTTTCCGGAGTCCGGGCCGTTCGGGCCGGGCCGGCGGGAAGACCACACCATTGTGGTGGAACAGATGTGGGAGAGTTTCCGCGGACAGCAGGGCGAGTCGTGAAGGGCCGGTCTCCGCGGAATCAGCTTTCGAACGGACCGTTGGTGACGCTCTCGAACAGATCGCTTCTCGTAGCCAGAAGATTACGAGGGTGGTAACCGGGGTGCCGGCGCGCCCGGCCCGCACCACCTCGGCCCGCTGGAGTCGAACCGCCGGACCGAGTGGGCCGCGAAGTAGGGGCAGGCAGCGGGCCGGTGCACCCCGGCGGGCCGCTCGAGCCGGTCCACCGTGCGATGGACCGGATCTATCGCAGACGTAGCCTCACACGGCCATCGGCGGGATCGGGACGAATACAACGGGCAAGCACGCCAGCGAGCGATGATAGGGCCCGGGCCGCCACTGCAGATCCTCGACAGGGACCGCCAGTTTCATCTCGGGCAGCGCATCGAGCAGTTGATCTATCGCCGCGCGAGCGATGGTAGCGGAAAGATCCTTCGCCGGGCAGGTGTGGGGGCCGGCGCCCCAGGCGAGATGAGATCGATTCGCAGTGAAATCGCCGGAATGCACTGCGGAATCGTTATTGCACGCGGACATGCTGATCAGCACAGGCTGATGCGCGGGTAGCCACACGCCGTCGATGAGAATCGGCTGCCGCGGATAACTGAAACAGAAGTTCGCCAGAGGAGGATCAGTGAACAGCAACTCATCCAGCGCGTCGGCGGTCGAGAGACTGCCGCTGATCATTCCGCCGCCGAACCGGTCGTCGGTCAGCATGAGTCGCAGGGTATTCAAGATGAGGTTGACCGTCGGTTCGATCCCCGCCCCGTAGATGACGACCAGTTGGTGGATCACCTCCTCCTGGGTCAGTTCCGCGCTGTGCGCGATCATTCGAGTGGTGATGTCGTGGCCGGGCTCGGCGATCTTGCGCATAGTCTGCTCGTACAGCGCCGTTTCCAATATCACGTTGCCCTCTTCGGCACCTGCGGAGGTATCGAAAATGCTGGCCATGCCCTGCGCGACACGCGCCCCGATATCGGGCGAGCAGCCGACCAGAGTGTTGAGGACCTCGAAGACGAGGGGGTGCACGAACTGAGCGAGCAGATCGGCGTGTCCGGCGGCGCAGAAGCCGTTGATCAGCGGCACCGCGATCTTTTCGACCAACGCCTGGGTGGTGTGCAGGTCGATCCCGTTGATAGCGAATGTGTTGGCCGAGCGCAGCCGAGCATGAGCCGCTCCGGTGTTACGCAACGCATTCGGCCGCCACTGCAACATCGGCCGCACGGGACAGTCGAGCGGCACATTCGCCTCCCAGGCCCGAGGGTCCGCCGGGAAGTGCTCGGGGTCGTGCAGTATTCGCTTCGCGGTCTCGTAATCGACCACGAGAGTGGCCGGAACACCCGGTGCGATCTCCACGGGAACCAGCGATCCGTAGCGGGCTCTCAGCTCCCGGTATACGCGCTGGGGATCCGAGGCGAATTCCTTGGTGTATATGGCTACTCGCGGGTCATCGGCATCGATCACCGAACTGGGTGCGATCGGGCGGCCGGCATAGGAAGACAGAGGCGTTTCCAGCGGCTGGGACATGGGCACAGGAAGACTCCAGGTGTTTCAACAGTGACAAACGAAATATGACGCGGGGGTGGCCGACCTGGACTCAGGATCGGTCGGCGCGGGACACACTGGCAGGGCAGGTGTCGTTGTTCTTCATACCGCCGGACACAGGTTGATGACGACGACTGCCGGTGATCACCACAGCAGGGCTCGGTAGTCGATTCGACACGCGCCCGGGACTGCCGCCACGGTACATCGGACGGCTTCCTGGCTCATGCGCTCCCTCGGTCGAAGCGATTGCGATCCGCTGGCAGAGATTCACCGTGATCGCACCCTCTCCCGGGGAAGGGCGAACACTCGGCAACAGGGTACCGACCGGCATCGAAAACCGCAGCGAAAACCGTGACCGAGCCGGCCGCGGTGGTGGAGACCCCTACCGGGAGCCACCGTGGCCTGCCGGTTCGCCACTCGGATCGCCGGCCCGGTACGACAAGCTCGGCTCGCCGAACCGGGTACCCCGTCGCCGGGGTCGTTCCCCGGCCGGGATGGGCGATTTCCGGGCTCTCAGCCGACGTCGCGGCGCAGCCAGGTGACCTCGGCGCCCTCGCTGCCGCTCCGGTAGACCTCCAGGTCCTCGTCCCAGGCGGTCCCCAGCGCCCGGTCCAGTTCGCCGGCCAGATCGAACGCGCCGTACCGGCCCAGTTCACGATCGGCCTGCAACAGGATCCGCAGGCGCATCTCCCCCACCATCACATCACCGTTGGCGCTGGTGGAGCCGTGCCAGAGGCCCAGCGACGGCACGAAACTGTACCGCTCCCCGTCGACCCCTTCGCTGGGATCCTCGGTCACCTCGAAACGCAGGACCGGCCAGGAACGCAGCGACTGCGCGATACGGGACGCGGTACCGGCCGGACCCACCCATTCGGTCGTTGCCCGGAGCCGGCCGGGAGCGGCGGGTTGCGCCGTCCAGCGCAGCGAGGCCGGAGCCCCGAGAGCGGCCGCGAGCGCCCATTCGATATGCGGGCACAGCGCGGCGGGCGACGAGTGGATGTACACCACACCCGCCGTTGTCTCCGCGTATCGGGACGATCCGCGCACCACGTACACCTCCGGTTTCGACGATGCTCGTCTTCCCCAACGGGTCCGTCGAAAAGGCGTTGCCCGAGTGTACTCGAGTGCCCGGTGTTACACGTGTTACTTCACTTGGTGTTGCGCGCGAGTGTCGCCTCCGCGATGACCGAATCACTGAACGGAGGCCATACTTCGCGCGACCAGTCGCCGAAATTCTCGTCGCTCAAGGCCACACATGCCACGCCGGGGCGCGGATCCACCCACAGGAACGTCCCGGACTGCCCGAAATGACCGAAGGTCTCGGGCGAATTGGTGGCCCCGGTCCAGTGCGGCGACTTCCCGTCCTTGATCTCGAAGCCCAGGCCCCAATCGTTGGGCCGCTGCGAGCCGAAACCCGGCAGGACACCGTCGCTGCCCGGGAACTGGACGCTGGTGGCCGCCGCGAGGGTCTGCGCCGAGATCAGGCGCGGTTCGAGAAGTTCGGCGGCGAAACGCGACAGGTCGGCGAGAGTCGAATTCGCGCCGTGCCCGGCCGAGCCGGTCAATTCCGAATCGACCATGCCCAGCGGTTCGAAGACTCCCTCGCGCAGATACTGCGGGAAAGGGATACCGGTGTGTTCGGCGACCGCGTCGGCCAGCAGTTCGAAACCGGCGCTCGAATAGATCCGTTTGGCACCGGGCCGAGCCAGGATATCGGTGGTGTCGAAGGCCACGCCGGAGGTGTGGGCCAGCAGGTGCCGGATGGTCGCGCCGGGCGGCCCGGCGGGCTGATCGAGTTCGATCGCCCCCTCTTCCACGGCGACCAGCACCGCGTAGGCGGCCAGGGGTTTGGTGACCGACGCCAGGCGGTAGACCCGGTCCGTTTCACCGGCCGACCAGCGCCCGTCCCGGGTGATCACACCCGCCGCGGCATGCCTGACCGGCCATTCCTGGATCTGCTCGAGTGCGCGCACACCCCGAGGTTACGAGACGGAACCGGCCCCGCGGAACCCGGCCGAGCAGTTACCGGAAAGCAGTGGGAAACCGCCGCGCGCCCGCGGTCGGCCAGGGTATCGCAAACGCGCTGCGGCGGAGCGGATCACCAGGTCGTATGCGTCAGCGGACCGCGCGGATCGGTTCGTCCCTCCGTGGCCGCGGCGCCGCCCGGCGGGGTACATCAGGTGGGGAAATCAAAGCGACGCAGCGGGCGAGCACCGGGTGGGCCGGTGAGGGGTCGGCCCACCCGGGAACGCGCGGGTACGCTCGCCGATCAGCGGTCGGCGTCGGTGTACTTGATGATGCCGCGGATGTTCTTGCCGTCCAGCATGTCCTTGTAGCCCTGGTTCACGTCCTCCAGGGAGTAGCTACGGGTGACCATATCGTCCAGGTTCAGCTGGCCGGCCTTGTACATGGACAGCAGGCGCGGAATGTCCTGGCGGGCGTTGCCGCCACCGAAGATGCAGCCCTTGACCGTCTTCTGCAGCATGCAGAGCAGGAAGTTGTTCATCTTCACGTCGGCGGCGTCCATCCGGCCCATGGAGGTGACGACCAGGGTGCCCGCCTTCGCGGTGAGGATCAGGCCCTCTTCGATGTATTCGCCCTGCATCTCACCCATGGTGAGAATGACCTTGTCGGCCATCCGGCCCTCGGTGGCCTCCATCAGCGGCATGATCGCCTCGGCCATACTGGCGTAGGTGTGGGTGGCGCCGAACTTCTTGGCCTGTTCCAGTTTCCACGGGTTCGGGTCGATGGCGACGACCTTCTGCGCCCCGGAGAGCACCGCGCCCTGCAGCGCGCTCATCCCGACGCCGCCGATGCCGACGATGGCCGCGGTATCGCCGGGCATCACATCGGCGACATGGGTGGCGGAGCCGAATCCGGTGGGCACACCGCAGCCGACCAGGCAGGCGACCTCGAACGGGATCTCCGGATCGATCTTGACCACCGAGCTGTAGTGCACCGTCATGTACGGCGAGAACGTGCCGAGCAGGCACATCGGAATGACGTCCTTACCGCGGGCCTGGATGCGGTAGCTGCCGTCGCTGATGGACTGCCCGGACAGCAGGCCCATCCCGAGATCACAGAGGGCCATGTTCCCCGATACGCACGCCGGACAGCGGCCACAGGCGGGAATGAACGACAGCACCACGTGATCGCCGACGGCCAGGTCGGGCGGGGTGCCGGGGCCCAGTTCGGTGATGACGCCCGCGCCTTCGTGGCCGCCCATGGCCGGGAACGACGGCATCGGGGTGGCACCGGTGACCATATGGTGGTCCGAATGGCACATTCCGGCGGTTTCCAGCTGGATCTGCACCTCACCGGCGCGGGGGTCACCGAGTTCGATTTCCTCGACCGACCACGGTTCGTCGATCCCCCACAGGATCGCGCCCTTCGTCTTCATTCGTGTCCGACCTCTCGCATGCGCGGGCTTTCATGTGACGGCCTCCACACTACGATACGAACTGGAACACGTTCTAGTGGTTTGGCGAAGATTTTCCCGGCAGAACTGGTCGGCCGACCATTGCCCTGCGGCCGGCGGTGGAAACCCACCGCCGGCCGCCGGCCGAGCATCTCCCGAATCGTCCGCTTCCACCGCCGATACCCGCGGGGCACCGCCTACGGACAGTCCCGCCGCGATACCCCCGGCCCGGCCCGGGGGAAGCACCGGCGCACGCCGGACGCATCGAATTAATGAAACCTGTTCTCACTCCATGAGTCCGCGCGCCCGCGCGAAGAGTTCGAGCGTGTTCGCGTGCAGGAACTCACCGACCTGCTTCGGTGCCTTACCCGCGAAGGACCGCGCGTAGGTGCCCTCGAGCACGATGCCGAGTTTGAAGCAGGCCAGCACCGTGTACCAGGTGACCGCGCTCAGGTCCCGGTCGGAGAACTTGCCGTAGTGCTCGACCATCTCCGCGCTCGTCGGCAGCGAACCGGCCTCGCCGAGCTTGCCGATCAGCGCCGCCCCGGAGGTGCCCGGTTCGGGCCGGGTCGCGATCTGCCAGCCGAGATCCAGCAGCGGATCGCCGATGGTCGACATCTCCCAGTCGACCAGGGCCGCGACCTCGGGCCGCTCGTAGGAGAACATGATGTTCGCGAGGTGGCAGTCGCCGTGCAGGATGCCGGGGGTCCATTCGGCCGGACGGTGGCGTTCCAGCCAGTCCGCCACCGCGTCCAGGCCCGGGATCCGCGGGCCGGGGTATCCCTCGTTGGCCGAGTACGACTCCAGTTCGTGGGTCCAGCGGCCGACCTGCCGTTCCAGGAACCCCTCGGGTTTGCCGTAATCGTCCAGGCCCAGCGCCCGGTAGTCCAGCGCGCCCAGCCGGGCGATGGCCTCCACCGCGGACAGGCCCATCTGCCGGCGGGCCTCCGGGTCCTCGGCGAAGGGGGCGGGTAGCTCGGTCTGCGGGTTGAAGCCCTCGATCGGCTCCATCAGGTAGAAGACCGCGCCCAGCACCGATTCGTCGGGTTCGGCGGCGATCACCCGCGGGGCGCGGACATCGGTATCGGCCAGCGCGCCCAGCAGTCGCGCCTCCCGCCGGATGACCTCGTTGCTCTTCGGGCGCAGATGCGCCGGACCGCGGCGCAGCACGTAGTCGCGCCCGCCCCGGGTGAAACGCAGCATGATGTTCTGCGTGCCGCCGCCGAGCGCCTTCACGTCCTGGAACTCACCGCCGGTGAGCCCCCGCTCATCCATCCAGTTCCCGACCACGGTGAAGTCGACGTGCTCACGATCCACGCCTACCGGCTGCGCAACAGACATGCCTGACATTGTGCCCCACCCGGCCGGATGAACTGCAGGCAACCGACAACAGTTCGATACCCGCCCGCGGCGTAGGGTTCGGGCCACGATGTCTTTCTCCGTGACCCTCCAGCACCGCGTTCTCGAGCGGGCCGTCGACACCGAGGCGGCCTTCCTGCGGTTGTACGGCGCCTCGCCCGCCGCCTTCTGGCTCGACAGCGAGCACGTGGAACCGGGGATGGACCGCTTCTCGTTCCTCGGCGACGCCTCCGGCCCGCTGGCCGAGGTGATCGGCTACCGGGTCGGCAGCGATACGGTCACCGTCCGAACCGCCGACGGCGTCCGCGAGTTCCGGGGCACCATCCTGGATCATCTGGCCGAAGCGCTGCGGACCCGGCCGGTCCCACTGCCGGAAGACTTCCCGTTCGATTTCGCGGGGGGCTACGTGGGGTACCTGGGTTACGAGGTCAAGGCCGATTGCGGCGGGTCCGCGGCATACCGCGCCCCGGCGCCCGACGCCCAATGGATCTTCGCCGACCGGGTGGTGGTCGTCGACCATCTCGCCGGCCGCACATATCTGCTCGCACTGGCCGACGATTCCGGCCGCGCCGCGGCCCGGACCTGGCTGCGCACCACCGCGGCGACCCTGGAGACACTGCCGACCTGGTCGAACCCGCCCCCGATCACCACGGCGGGCGATACCGCCGGTCTGGAGGAACACCTGGTCCGCGGCCGGGCGCGCTACCTGCGCGATATCGCCGACTGCCGGGCCGCGCTGCGGGCCGGTGAATCGTACGAGATCACGCTGACCGACCAGCTCGTCTTTCCCGCCACGTCCGGCGGACTCGACGTCTACCGCACGCTGCGCCGGGCCAATCCCGCGCCCTACTCGGCCTACCTGCGGTTCGGCGATCTGGAGATCGCCTGCTCCTCCCCCGAACGTTTCCTGAAGATCGCCCGCGACCGGACGGTCGAGACGAAACCGATCAAGGGCACCGCCCGCCGCGATCCCGACCCGGTCGTGGACGAACAACTGCGCCGCGCGCTGACCGAGGACCCGAAGACCCGGGCCGAGAACGTGATGATCGTGGACCTGCTGCGCAACGATCTGGGGCGGGTCTGCGAGATCGGCAGCGTGCGGGTGCGCGAACTGCTGGCCACCGAGACCTATTCGACCCTGCACCAGCTGGTTTCGACCGTGCGCGGCACCCTGCGCGCCGATACCGGGGTCGTCGACTGCCTGCGCGCCTGCTTCCCCGGGGGGTCCATGACGGGGGCGCCCAAGATCCGCACCATGCAGATCGTCGACACCCTCGAAACCCGGGCGCGCGGGGTCTATTCGGGGACGATCGGGTTCCTGGGGCTGGGTGGCACGGCCGACCTCAATATCGTTATCCGCACCGCGGTGCGCTACGCCGGGAACTGGCAGATCGGTGCCGGCGGAGCCATCGTGCTGGACTCGGTGGCCGAAGCGGAATACGACGAGATGCTACTCAAGGCCGCGGCGGTGTACCGGGCCCTGGCCAGCGGGCCGGGCGGCGCCGCCGCGCCGGCCACCGAGGTCACCGCGGCCGGATGAACGCCGCGGGCGGCCGAGAAGTATTGCGGGCCATCGGAAACGAGCGGCCCGATCCGGCGAACAGCGCGACAATGGAGCGATGGCACAGCTCTGGGTGAGAACACATGGTGGGGACTGGCTTCGGGCCGACCAGATCATCGAGATCGGCACGGAATCGGTGCGTGAACGCGGCCCCCACGACGGTCCGGGCGGCGTCGACGTCGTGGCCCGGTTGGCGGTGGCGACCGGCAACGGGCAATGGGACTACGACCGGGGCAGCGGCACCGTCGGACCGAGTGTCCGGGTCCTGGGACGGTACCCCGGCGCGGAGGCCGCCGAACGGATCGCCGACCAACTGGTACTGATCCTGCTCAGTGCGAACAAGAACGCGCAGATCACCTTCGACGACGCCGAGGTGCAGGTACGGCCCGTCCACGATCGCACCGCCCACGACACCCCCTACAACGGCCGGGCGTTCGACTCGCCCTGAGCGCTCAGGGCCGGCGGCGGGACCTTTTCTTCGATTCGGGTTCCGGTTCCGGAGATTCGGCCGCGGTGATTCCGGCCATCCGGCCGAGCCGGCCGACACCGGGCAACCGGGCCAGCGCGCCGAACAGATCCTCCCCCAGTGCGATCATCGCCTCCAGCCGCGGCAGCAGCCGGTCGTAGGCGGCGAACGCGGGGTCGGCGAGGGCGAGGGTGCGGTCGAGCCGGTCGATCGTGGCATTGAGCCGGTCGATGGCACTGGACAGGTTCTCCAGCACATCGGGCAGTTGCGCGGCGAGCTGCGCCGACGCCGGGGGCAGCCGTACCGCGGCGTCGAAGGCCTGGCCGGCGGTCAGCTGGGCGGCCTCCAGAGCCTGGCCGGCCGCGGACTGCGCGGCGTCCACCGCGGTCTGCGCGGCGGCGAGCACATCGGCGGGTGTGGGAACCCGCCGGGCGCCCGGCTTCTTGTCCCCCGGCTGCCCCGGTTCGGTCATGCGACAACTCTGCCGCATCGACCACGAAAACCGCTGCGACCTGCACACCTGTGGGCGTGTCGGCGGCACATGGCATAGTTCGACGACGATGGAACTGAGCAAGGGCGCCAATACGCCGATACCGACATCGCTTCTGGCCGTGGTGATTTCCTGGCGGTCGGACCATACGGTGGACGCGCACGCCCTGCTGCTGGGCAGCGACGGGTCGGTACGCGGCGACCGGGATCTGGTCTTCTACAACGCGCCCCGCCATATCTCCCAGGCCGTCACCCTCGACCAGGACCCCGATCCGGGTACTGCGCGGTTGAGCGTTTCGCTGCCGCGCACGGAGTCCGAGGTGGACCGCATCGTGGTGTCGGGCTCGCTCGAGGAGGCGACCTTCACCGATCTCGGCGAGGTCACGCTCACGGTCTTCGCGGTCGACGGCCCGGTCGCGGTGTTCACCGTCGACGCTTCGGAATCGGTCTCGGCCATGATGTTCGGCGAGTTCTATCGCCGGGACGGCGGCTGGCGGTTCCGGGCCGTCGGACAGGGCTGGGCCGCCGGGATGGCGGGCCTGATCACCGAGTTCGGCATCCAGGTCGACGAAGGTCCCGCGGCACGGCAGGCCACCCCGCCGGCGCGCCGCGACGAGAGCCCGGTCCGCCCGGCGGCCGAGGACGCCACGGAGCTAATACGACCGGCCGCGTCTCCGGCCGGGGACCGGAGTACCGCGGTCCTCGACCGCCCCGCCGATCCCGGGCATCACCGCGCCGGTGGCGCGGCCGACGACCCGGCCGGTGACCGGGTGGCCTCCCACCGTGACCCGGGCCGGGCCATCGCCGCCGCGAACGGCGCCCGCACCGCATCCCCCGGAACGCATCCGGGCAACGCCCACTATCGCCTCGACGAGAACCCGCCCGCCGCGGCTCCCGCCGCGCCCTGGGACCGTTTCGCAGAGCCGCAGCCCACCCGGCAGCTCCCCGGCACGGTCACCCTGCGCCGGCTCGCCACCACCGAGCCGGTACGCCTGGCCCCGCCTCCCGACCCCGACGGTGCCGACTGGTACCGCGACCCCGAGGATCCGGCGCGCCTGCGCTGGTGGGACGGGGAACGCTGGACCGCCGACCGGCGTCCGGCCGTACGACCGCACGCCCACGACTGCGACCGCTGCGGCGCGCGCCTGCGGCGCCGCGTCTTCGGCGGTCATCACCCGTGCTCGTCCTGCGCGGCGGAGACCGAGGAATTCCTCATCCACTGGCACACCCGGGCGGCCCGGTTGCTCACCGCGTCCGGGCCGCGCGGCCCGGACTGGGAGGCACTGTGGGCTTCCCTGCGCTACCAGCGCATCGACGCGGCCGCGGCCCGCGCCGCGCTGCAGCCCGCGGCGCTGCAGTATGTGGAGCGCCGGGTCGCCTTCGCCTTCGCCGACGGGCAGATCACCGCCGCGGAGTACGACGAGGTCGAATCCGCCGTCACCGAGCTCGGCCTGAGCGGTCCCCTGATCGATGAGCTGCGGTCGCGAATGGCACGCGGACGCGCGCTGTCGCGGTTGCGGGAAGGCGACCTGCCCGCGATCGCCAGCCCCGGCCTGCACCTGGACGCCGAGGAACTGGTCTATCTCGATATCGATGCGACCCATATCCGGGAGCTGGCCCGCGGACCCAAGCACACCGACGGCCGGCTGATCGTGAGCACCAAGAAGCTGCGTTTCGTGGGCGCGGGGGCGGGCGTCGAGCTGCCGTGGTCGCGGATCGTCTCGGTCGCCGCCGAATACGACGCCGTGGTGGTCGCGGCGACGTCGGCACGCGGTGGTGCCACCTTCGCCGTTACCGACCCGGAATACCTCGCGGCCGCACTGGAGGGCGCGTTGCGCATTGCGAAACGACTGGTCCTGGCACCGGGCCAACGGGATTCACGCAGTATCCCGCAGGAGGTGAAAGCGGAGGTGTGGCAGCGCGACGGCGGCCGCTGCGTGGAATGCGGAGACAGCCACTATCTGGAATTCGATCACGTGATCCCGCTCAGCCGCGGCGGCGCCACCAGCGCGGCCAACCTGCAGATCCTGTGCCGCGGCTGTAATCGCACCAAAGGGGCCAATATCTGATCGTATGGCGGCCGGAAGACTAGGACACCAGCGGCGGCGGCGACCAGTTGCCGTCCAGCACCCGGGATTCCGGCTCGTACAACCGCATGATCAAGGAGAACTGGCCGTGTTCGGGAATCGGCAGCCAGTTGGACCGCGGAAACCCGGCGCCGGGATCGGCAGCCTGCACCGCGAACTCCAGCGCACCGTCGGGCGCGAACCGCGGTGCCACCGGATGCCCGATGGTGTGCAGGTCCGCCGGGTTCGGTACCAGGTAGGCGTCGGCCCCGTAGGCGGTGATCGACCAGAACGCTTTCACCGGGGGCGCCTGGCCGGGTTCGAACCGCAGGGTGAACTCCCGCGGGTCACCGTTCTCGTCGGCCTCGTCGAACAGTGCGGGATAGAGCATGGCCTCGGCGATATTCGCGCCGACACCCCTTCTGGCGGTCGTGGCGCGCAGCAGATAGTTGGTGCCGTACCGGCCGACGTTCAGGGCCACCAGCCACCCGTCGCGCATCCGGGAGGCCGGATCGACGTAGGCGGCTATCTTCTTCTTCGCCGCGTCGGCGCCCGCGTCGAGTTCGCCGGTGCTCACACCCTCCGGGGACCCGCCCGGGCGGATGCCGATGGTGGCGAACCGCCGCATCGCCGGTTCGTCCTCCGGTGCCGGCGGATTGTCCTCCATCAGCTCGCACAAGCGGTCGAAGTAATCGCGCGACGACATCGCGGCGACCGAATCGCGGCCTGCTGGTTCCGACCAGTCCTGGTTACCCGGTATCGACTCGGATTCCGTGGCCGCCCGCGTATTCCACGCGCTGAGCGGCGCCAGCCGGAGCTGGGCCTGAAGAGCGCGAACGGCGGGAACGTCCGCGCTACCGCGCACCTCGATCCGCCCGTAGAGCCAGGCATCGGCGGTCGGCACCGAGAGTTGCACGACACCGGCCGGGAGTTTCCCGGCCCAGCCCGGTCCCGTCACCGCGTAGGTATAGGGCGGCACCGCGCCGGGCTCGGCCTCCGGTCGCACACTGCTCGGCGTGGACACCGTATTGGACCAGGCGTCGAGGACCTGCATCACCCAGTACCGATCCCGGATCTCCGGTACCTCGAACAGCACCGGTTCCTTGCGCAGATCCAGCCAGGCCACCGAATACATGTTGTCCAGGTCGATCCGGACCACCGTGCGCTGGCTCGCGGGCGGCAGGTCGGAGGTGTGCTGGAACCGATTCGTCGATACGTAGTCCAGTGCCCGCCGGCGGACCGAATCGATCAGGATCATCGAGTAACCGAAGATATAGGCGTCGGCCGCCACCTCCCGCCGGGCGGCCGGGGTGCCCGACGGCGGAATCTCGGTACCGGAGTCCTCACCCCCGCAGGCTGCCAGACCGGTGACGGCGACGAGACCCAGCATCGACCGCCGGGTCATGCGGAACCGGTCTGCCACCGGCTGCGTCATGTCTCCGGCTGCCGCGGCGGGCACTTCGCGCATTCGCACTCTCCCTGCTCATCGCTGTCGACGGACTGCGAGCAGGATACGCGGAGATAGCTGGAACATAGCGGATGCGGTCGGCGCGGCCGCTCTCAGATGGCGAGAACCGTGTTCATGATGGTGCCCGCACTGGTGGCGACGACGCCGCCGATCATGGCTCCGGCCACCATCTTCGGCGACTCCATACCGCTACCCGACCACTTCTCCCAGGCGAATTTGGCACCCGCGAAGATGATGCTGACCGTGCCCGACAGAATGGCCAGCCAGGTGCCGTACCGAACGAACTGGTCGATCTTGTCCGCCAGCGGCGGCGGCTCCGGGGTAGGGTCGCTGACCTGTGCGTATACCGATACTGCGTCCACAACCGACGCCGCGATGCTGCTCACCGTCTGCTCCCTCGCCGATACCGTCCGGGGCACACGGCCCCTCCTCCATCATCCAGACCGATACCGGTGCGGCGCAAGTTCTTGCCGCGCAGCGGCTTTCACGCTATAACCGCTGGTGACCCGAACACCTGCCCGGACCTGGGATTACTGCATACCACCCGGCGAGCGGTTACGATGCGTTAGCGTTCCCGCCCACCCCGAAACCAGAGTGAGCTGCGAGATGATACTGGCCGCCGTGACCGATACGCTGGCGCAAATCGGTAACCCCACACCCGAAGCACCCCCCATCTCGGATAAGTTCCTGCAACTGGTCAGGTATCTCACCTGGTTCGTGCTGCTCGCCGGGATCTGCGCGATCATCTACGCCGGCGGCAAGTTCGCCTGGGAGAAATGGTCCGGCGGCGGTCTGGAGTCCCCGAAGATGGTGGCCGGAGCCATGATCGGCGGCGTCATCGCGACCAGCGCGGGCACGATCATGAACGCCGTGATCGGCTGACGCGCCGCATTCCGCTCGGCCCCGGGTCGTCTCGTCCGGGTCGACACCCGGCGCACGCGGGTTCGCCTCGATGACCGCGCCCCGCCACGCGGCCGGACCGCGCTCGATTCCGTCGTAGTAGGAGCGCATCCGCGCGTCCTCGACATATCCACGCCCGAGGCGGACCCGGATAGCAAGTCCCCGGACCGCGTGAGGGTCGACCCGGGACGCAACTCGGCGCGGACGGCCGGGCCGAGGTCAGCCCAGCAGGTCCTCGATCAGGTCGGCGGCCCGCATCGTGCCACCTTCGTTTCGCGCCTCGGCACGCAGTCGCGCCGACCGGTCGGCCACCCCGGCGTCCCCGACGAGGTCGAACAACGCCGCGCGCAGATTCTGGGGAGTGGCGTCGTCGGTGTCGATACGGCGGGCCACACCCAGTTCCACCAGGCGGTCGGCATTGAGGAACTGTTCGGCGGCCTGCGGTACGGCAATCATCGGGACACCGGCCAGCAGCCCTTCGCCGCAACCGCCCATACCGGCATGGGTGAGGAACGCGTCCGCCCGGTCCAGGATGGCCCGCTGCGGGACCCAGGAGTGCACTTCGACATCGGCCGGAATATCACCGAGTTCACCCGGGTCGGTGTGCTTTCCGATCTGCAGCACGATATGCCAGCCGGGCAGGTCGCCGAAGGCACGCAGACAGCGGCGGTAGAACTCGGGCCGGTGGGTGTAGGCCGAACCCAGCGAGATCAGCAGGACCTTGTCCGCCGCGGCCGGGCGCACCCAGCCGCCGTCGGACCCGTCCGGGTCGAAACAGGGACCGACGAAGGTCACCTTTTCGGCATCCACCCGGTCGGCATGCGGTTGCATCGCCCGGGGTATCAGGGCCAGGGCCCGATCGGGCAGACCCGAGAAGGCGTCCACATCGGTGGTCACCGCACCGCGCTCGGCGAGCCACCGCGCGAATCGCGTCCGGTGGGCGTCGGCACCCGGCAGTTGCCGCAGGTGTGCCGCGACGTCCTGCTCGTACCCGTCCCAGCCCACGAATGTCGGAGACAACTGCAGGACGGGACGGCCCTGCGTTTCGGCGAGCGCGCGTGCGGCGTACGCGCCGATGTCGTACATGTACAGGTCGGCCGGATCGTCCCCGTAGGCCGCGGACAACTGCGGAAGGGCCGCGACGGCATCGTCGAGGAAAAGGTCCATCGCGGCGATCGGATCGTCGGGCCAGTTGTCGTCGGCGACCGGCAGCCCGGATGTGCACGGGACGAATTCGGCGCCGGTGGCGGTAATCGGATCGGCCACCACCGGGTCGTTGGCGTAGGTGACGCGATGGCCCCGGGCCACCAGTTCACCGATGATCGCGAGGCTCGGCAGCACATGACTGACGATCGGGATACCGACCATCGCGATATGGGCGTGGCGAGAAGGCACAGTGGTTCCACTCATTTCAGTTCGGCGGCGGCGGCTTCGAGATCGGCGATACTGCCCGCCATGATCGCCCGCACATGCCGGGTGATGTGTTCGACGGGCCAGTCCCACCAGGCCACCGCCAGCAGCCGGGCGATATCGGGCTCCGCGTAGCGGGTGCGGATGAGGCGGGCCGGATTCCCGCCGGCGATGCCGTAGTCGGGAACATCGCCGGTGACCACCGCGCCGGTGCCGATGATCGCGCCGTGGCCGATCCGGACACCGGGCAGGACCGTCACGCCGTTACCGATCCAGACGTCGTTGCCGACGACGGTATCGCCCCGGTTCGGCAGATCGCTCAGCAGATCGATGTGGTGCGCCCATTCACCGCCCATGGTCGGAAACGGGAAGGTCGACGGACCGTCCATGCGATGGTTGGCGCTGTTCATGATGAACCGCACGCCGGTGGCCAGCGCGCAGAACTTTCCGATGATCAGCTTCTCCGGCCCGTAGTGGTAGAGCACATTACGGGTTTCGAACACGGTCGGGTCGTCGGGGTCGTCGTAGTAGGAGAACTCCCCGGCCTCGATCAGCGGTGAGCTGATCAGCGGTTTCAGCAGGACCACACGCGGCTGCCCGGGCATGGGGTGCAGCACGGTGGGGTCGGCGGGAAGCGTGACGGGGTCGGCGGGCACAGCGGAACTCCTTCGATACGTGGGTGTGCCGGTTTCGGCGAGGGTCAGACGGATACCGTCGCCCGCAACGCGAGCCGGTCACCGTGCCAGCGCGCGCGCAGCCGGCGGTCGTGGCTGACGATCACCAGCGCGCCCCGGTAATCGGCCAGCGCGGTTTCCATTTCCTCCACCAGCCCGGGGGACAGGTGATTGGTGGGCTCGTCGAGCAGCAGCACGTCGAACGGTTGCACGACCAGCCGCGCCAGGGCCAGCCGCTGCCGCTGCCCGGTGGACAGCTCCGCGACACGGGTCGTCAGCTGTGCGCGACCGAACAGGCCCAGGGCCATGAGGCGTTCGGCGTGCCCGTCGAGGTCACCGGCGCGGCCACGGGCGAAGGCGGCCAGTAGTGTCTCCCCCGGCTCGGCGGGCGGCGGTTCCTGCGCGAGATAGCCGACCCGGCCGCGGCGGACGACAGTGCCGCCGTCCGGGGCGAGGACCCCGGCCAGCACCCGCAACAGCGTGGACTTGCCCGCGCCGTTCGGGCCGGTGATGAGCAGGCGGTCCCCGGTGGCGAGGGTGAGGCTCGTCGGGTCCAGCCGGTCGGCGACCGTGATTCCGGTGGCGTCGAGCACGGTGCCGCGCGTGCCGCCGGATTGCAGCGCGGGGGTGAAGCGCAACGGCGGCGGGGGCGGCGGCACCGGGTCGGCCAGCAGGCGGCGCAATCGTTCCTCGGCATTACGGACCCGCCCGGCCAGCGACTGTTGTACCCGGCCGCCCGCCCGGTCGTAGGCCATCTTGTTGTTGTCCTTCATCGCCCGGCCCGGGGCGACCCGGCGGGCCGTGGTGGCGGCGGTTTCCCGCAGCCGCTCGATATCGGTCTGCCATTGTTCGTGGGCCTGGACCCACCGCTGCCGCGCCGCGGCCTTCTCGGCGCGGAAGCCCGCGTAGCCGTTGCCGTATCGGACCACGCGCCGCCGGTCCGCGTCGACCTCCAGCAGGGAGGTCGCGACCCGTTCGAGGAAGACCCGGTCGTGGGAGACCGTCACCGTGGTGCCGCGACGGGTACGCAGATGGTCCTCCAACCAGGTCAGAGCGTCGTCGTCGAGGTGATTGGTGGGCTCGTCGAGCAGCAGTACCTCCGACCCGGCCGCCAGTACCGCCGCCAGCCGCAGCCGGACCTGTTCGCCGCCGGATAGCCCGCCGACTGCACGGTCGCGGGCGACCAGACCCAGGCCGAGACCGTGCAGGGCACGCTCCACCCGGGCATCGGCGTCGTACCCGCCGCGCAGTTCGAATACGGTCGTCAGTTCGCCGTATTCGGCGAATCCGGACTCGTCCCCGGCCGCCATGGCGGCCTCCAGGGCACGCATCCGGCCCTCGATCGCGCGCAGCTCGCTCAGGGCCCGGTCGATGACCTGCTGGACGGTCGTCTCCGGCGGTAGCTGCTCGTCCTGGGCGAGATAACCGATACCGCCGTCGGCCTGGACGACGATCTCGCCGGCGTCGGGCCGCTCCCGGCCGGCGAGCAGGCGCAGCAGGGTGGACTTACCGGATCCGTTCTCGCCGATGATGCCGGTGCGCTCGCCCGCGGCGAGCGCACACGTCACCTCATCGAGAACGCGCCGGCCGTGGAAGGACTTGGTGACCGCGAGCGCGGTGATCTGCGTGGGCATGGACACTCTCCGAAGCATTCGAGTACGACGCGGCCCCACGGGACCGCAGGACGGGGTGAACGCTTCGAATGAGCATCGACGACCTCACTATTGCGACGACTGTTGCATTAGCATGGTGCCACAACCCGCACCTCAGAGCAACCGGATGATCGAGATGACTTCTCCACCCCGCGCGGGCAAAGCTCCGCGCCCGGCGCCGCGACCGGGCGGCCGCACCGCGCGTATCCGCGCTCAGGTCCTGGAAGCCGTGCACGCGGAACTGACCGAGCACGGCTACGACGCACTCACCGTGGACACCGTCGCCGCCCGCGCGGGCGTCCACCGCACCACCGTCTACCGCCGCTGGCGCGACGTCGGCGGCCTGATCACCGACGTCTTCGCCGCGGCCGCCGATATCGATTGGCACCCCCGCGACACCGGCTCCCTCCAGGGGGACCTGGCCGCGCTCAACCAGGAGGTCCAGGACTCGCTCACCGAGGAACCGTCGATCGCGGCCGCCCTGATCGCGGTCTCGTTCCGTTCCGAGGAAGCCGCCCGCGCTCTGCGGCAGTTGTGGGAGAACCGATACGCCCAGTCCGAGATCGTCGTCGAACGCGCCGTGCGCCGCGGCGAACTGGCTCCCGGTGTCGACGCCCGCGCCGTACTGATCGCGGCCACCGCGCCGGTCTACCACCAGCTGACGCTGCTACGCACCCCACCCGACCCGCAACTCCCCGACCGTGCGGCGACAGCCGCGGCACTGGCCGCGCGCGGCGGCGCGTTCACCGGGCCGGGGCCTGCGAGCCGCGACTGAGGCGCTCATGCCGATGACAGTGCGTTCACTTCCGGCACCGGCCGCGGTGAGACCTGCCGGTGGACGATCGGACCAACGCTACGGGCGGGGTGTCATCGCAGGGCTACCACGACCGAGGCGAACATGGTGGTTTTGATGGCCCGGACCGTGTCGGGGTTCTTGCCGAGCAGACCGCTCAGGCGTTCGACGGCGCTGTCGAGTACCCGGCCCTCGGCGGCGATGCCGTCGACGAGTCCGGCGACCAGTGCCTGCGGGCCGCCGAAGCGGTGGCCGGTGGTCATTGCGGTGATCGCCGCCTGCGGGCCGAGTTTCGCCTGGATCAGCGCGGCCATCCCGGGCGTGAACGGGGTGTTGATGTCGACCTCGGGAAAACAGTAGTAGCCACGGTCTTCGCGCATGACGCGGTAGTCGTGCGCGATGGCCAGCATCGCCCCGGCACCGAAGCTGTGACCGTTTACCGCGGCCACGGTCGGCATCGGGAAGGTCAGGATGCGGGCGAACAGGTCCTGCACCCGATTCACGTACCACTCCACCCGGTCACCGTTGGCCAGCAGGAAATCCAGGTCCAGGCCGTTGGAGTAGAACTTGCCGGCCCCGATGGTCACCAGCCCCTGCGCGTGGGCCTCGACCTCGTCGAGGTGAGCCTCGAGGCCGTCGAGCCAGGCGGGTGAGAACCGATTCTCGCCGTCGCCGAGGTCGAGCACGGCGATTTTGTCCCGGTAGGACAATCGTGTGGTCATCGTGATGCCTTTCATTTCGCTCAGGCGATCGGATCGCCGGGTTGCGCCGGCTCCGGCGGAGTGAGGGTCAATACCGCCCGCACCGCCGCGGCGAGGCGTTCGCGCACGGCCGGCTCGGGCGCGCGCCGACCGCGCAGCAGTAGCGCGGTGGGTAGTTCCACCACGCAGTCACGGATGACGGCGACCGACTCGTGGTCGGCGCGATTCCACACACTGCGGGAGAGCCGGATGAACAGTGTGGTGAGGGCCTTGTCGAGGGCGTCCGACTGAATGGCCGCCTCGACCGGAATTTCTCCCCGGTCGAGGATTTCCGCGCGATTCACGGTCAGCAGGAACCGTCCGGAGATGGGGTGCCGGATCAGATATTCCGCGGGAGCGTCGGCCGCGGCCACGACGGCTTCGATGGCATTCCGCGGTGCCGGGCTCGCTGCCAGGGCGTTGTCGACGGCGTCGCGCTGCAGCGCCAGGAAGCACCGCGCGGCGCGCAGCCAGACCTGGGTCATCAGTCCCGCTCGTGATCCGAACGCGTGATAGATCGCTCCATTGGACACCGAAGTGGCCTGCGAGAGCGCGCGAACGGTGACCGCGTCGGAGCCGGATTCCGCGGCGATCCGCTCGGCGGCATCCATCAGCCGATCCAGGTCATGTGTGCGGTGCCGGGCCATGAACGAACAATAGCAGAGCAACTGCTCTAAATTCCAAGGGCATGAGCGGAAGTATAGGTACAGTTCATAAGGGGTGATCAGAGCATCACCCGAACAGCAGCCGCGCCGAATTCTCGAATTTCAGATCTATCGCTCTGAAATCAGGCGAGGGACTGACCCATGCACCCCTGTCGTACACCTCGGGGTGAACATCCACCACCGCCGCTCCACGACCGCTTCTCCGCCGAGCGCAACCCGCCGTGGACCAGGTGCGAGGCACGACGATTCGCACCTATCGAAAATATGTTCGAACTCCGGTACGGTTACCCGCATGCCCGAACTCGCCCCCATCCCGTTCGCCCGGCTCAACCTCGAACAGGTACGGGAACGACTTCTCGCCGCGGCGGCTTTCGGCGAGTCCCTCTCCCCCGATCAGCTCGAGGCCCTGGCCGGCAAGCTCAACACCGGCCTGAGCATCTACATCGAGGCGACCCAGAACAGCGCACCCCGCGCCCACCGCCCGGCGGTGCCCGGCCGGGCCTGCCTGGACTTCCGCGGGCACCTGCGCTGAACCCGGTCCGCGCCGCGGCGCGGACCGGCGCTATCGGGTCACCGGTCGCCCTCCACCACCGGCTCCCCGTCCACGACCTCGATGGGCGAGGTAACGAGTTCGAACTCGCCCTCGTGCTTGGCCACGCCCTGCAGCACCGCGCCCTCCACCAGTTCGACGCCCAGATTCGCCCGCACGATGAGCGGATCGCTGCGGACATCGCGGTAGAGCGAGACGCACATCAGCACCATCACCACCATGAACGGCAGCGACACCACGGTGGTGAGTGCCTGCAAACCGGTCAACGCGCCACTGAGATCGCTCGAATCGGCGATCACCAGCATGATCGCGGCGACCGCACCGGTGGCGGTACCCCAGAAGATCACGGTGAGCCGGGACGGTTCGATACTGCCCCGCTCCGACAGGGTGCCCATGACGATCGAGGCGGCGTCCGCGCCGGAGACGAAGAAGATACCCACCAGGATCATCACCAGCACGGTGGTGACCGAGGTCAGCGGATACTCCCCGAGCAGGTGGAAGAGCGCGAAATCGGGGTTCACGCTGCCGTCGGCCTCGGTGAGGTCGTGGGTATCGGTCTGCTGGCGGATGGCCGCGCCGCCGAAGATCGCGAACCAGACCAGGCTCACCAGGCTGGGCACCAACAGGACACCCGCCACGAACTGCCGGATGGTGCGGCCCCGGCTGATCCGCGCGATGAACATCCCGACGAAGGGGGTCCAGGAGATCCACCACGCCCAGTAGAAGATGGTCCAGCTCGACAGCCACGCCTCCATTTCCTCGCCGCCGGCTATTCCGGTACGCGAGGCCATGGTCGATAGCTCGGCGATGTAGTCGCCGACCGCGGTGGGCAGGAAATTCAGCACGAACAGGGTGGGCCCGGCAATGAATACGAAAGCCGCGAGGATCACCGCGAGCACCATGTTGATATTCGACAGCCACTGGATACCGCGGGCGACGCCGGAGACCGCGGACAGGACGAACGCGACGGTGAGCCCGGTGATCACTGCCACCAGGCCGACCTTGCCGACGGCGTCCACCCAGCCGTTGAACTCGAACCCGGCCCCGATCTGCAACGCGCCCAGGCCGAGCGAGGCCGCCGAACCGAAGAGGGTGGCGAAGATGGCCATCACATCGATCGCCTTACCGCCCAGGCCCTCGGCGCGCCGGCCGAGCAGAGGCCGGAACACCGACGAGAACAGCTGCGACCGGCCGCGCCGGAACGTGCCGTAGGCGATGGCCAGACCGGCGACGGCGTAGATGGCCCACGGGTGCAACGTCCAGTGGAACAGCGTGGTCGCCATCGCGACCTCGGCGGCCTGCGGGCTGCCCGCCGCGGCGGTGCCCGGCGGCGGGGCGGTGAAATGCGTCAGCGGCTCGGCAACACCCCAGAACATGAGGCCGATCCCCATACCGGCACTGAACATCATGGCGATCCAGGAGACCGTTCGGAACTCCGGTTGTTCGTCATCGGCGCCGAGCGGGATCTTGCCGTAGCGGCTCAGCGCCAGCCAGATCACGTAGACCACGAAGGAGGTGGCCACCAGGACGAACAGCCAGCCGGTATTGGTGATCACCCAGGACTGGGCGTGCGACGCGAAGCCGGCCAAACTGTCCTGGTCGAAGATCCCCCAGAGTACGAAGGCCACGGCTCCGACCGAGGTGATGCCGAAGACCAGCCAGTCGAGGCCGCGGTCCACCGGTCTGTATCTGCTCGAGCCCGGCACGCCGCTGTGACGCGTCGCGGATTTCCCGCCGGTGTCGATCGCCATGGACGAGTCCTTTCAGATCGCACGTGCGTCCGGCACCGAGGTCGCGGGATCACGCGGACCAGCCGTTACCCGGCCCTTCCGCGCACCGCGACCACGCCACCGAACCGGATGCTCCGAAAAAAACCGTACTCGCCCCCGATTCGAACGCTGCGTCGAACACGTGAACAGCGGGCAGCGCGCCCTCCCTTCAGGCCGCCGGATACGGCCTGGAAGTCCCGGATCGGCGATCCGGACATCTGTCCAAACTCCAGTACGGACTTTCGACCGGTTTCCTGTACAGAAATTGCCCGCCCCCGCGACACTCATACCCGGACCGACGAACCGATCAGGAGGCGCACCGGTATGGCGGACCCGGCGAAACTGGTGGTGGGAGCCTCGGGATTCCTCGGCTCGCACCTGACCCGCCAACTGGCGGCGACCGGAGCCCCCGTCCGCGTCCTGGTACGCCGTACCAGCGATCTCCGCGCCCTCGCGGATCTGCCGGTGGAGATCCACTACGGTGACCTGTTCGACGATCACGCTGTGCGCACGGCCATGCGCGACTGCGACGAGATCTATCACTGCGCGGTGGACACCCGGGCCTGGCTACGCGATCCCGAACCTCTGTTCCGGACCAATATCGCCGGCCTGCGCCATGTCCTCGACGCCGCCTGCGCCACCGGACCGCGGCGGTTCGTCTTCACCAGTTCCGCCGCCACCATCGGACGCCGGCCGGGCGGCGTCGCCGACGAGACCGTCGCGTTCGACTGGCCACACCTCGGCGGTCCGTACGTGCGCTCCCGGGTCGAGGCGGAAAATCTGGTGTTGCGCTACGCGACCGAACGCGGACTGCCCGCGGTGGCGATGTGCGTCGCGAACACCTACGGCCCCGGCGACTGGCAACCGACACCGCACGGCTCATTCGTGGCCGCCGCCGCGCTCGGCAGACTCCCGTTCCGCTTCGCCGGCAGCGGGTCGGAATCGGTGGGGATCGAGGACGCGGCCCGGGCCCTGATCCTGGCGGGCACGGCCGGACGACCCGGCGAACGCTATATCGTCTCCGACCGTTTCCTCACCAATACCGAACTGCTCACCGCCGCCGCCCACGCGGCCGGCCGGGAGCCGCCCCGGGCGGCCGTCCCGCTGCCCCTGCTGTACCCCGCCGCCGGTATCGCCTCGGCCGTGGCCCGGGTACGCGGCCGGGACAGCCGGTTCACGGTGACCTCGGTGAACCTGATGCACGTCATGTCCCGGCTCGACCACGGCAAGGCCGAACGGGAACTCGGCTGGAAACCCGAACCGGTGCTGGACGCGGTGGCCCGGGGCGCGCGGTTCTTCGTCGAACGCCGGTCCCGGCGGGCCGTGGCCGGCGACTGACGGCGGCCGGTGCACAGCGGACCCAAGTTGCACTCTACATACAATGTGTAGGATGCAATACACTCCCGGCCGCGTGGTATAACGACTGACGGGACGCCCGCCGCGCCGCCACGGCATCCGAGTACGAGCAGGACACCCGCCATGGACAAACCCACGCATCTGATCGAATTCGAGACCATGCTCCTGGGCCGGCACAGCCTCAATGCCCATCTGCGCCGCCCGGACCACCTCGAGCGCAGTGCCTATCTGGTGCTGCGCCGGTTGCGGATCGAGGGACCCATGTCCATCGGCGAACTCAGTGAGGCCTTCGGCCTGGACACCTCCACCGTGCACCGACAGACCGCGGCCATGCTGAAAGCCGGCCTCGTGAAGCGTATTCCCGATCCCGAGGGCGGCCTGGCACGCAAGTTCCGGATCACCGACGAGGGCGAGCGCCGGGTCCTGGCCGACCGCGACTACAACATCAACGCCCTCGACCGGCTCCTGCGCGGCTGGAGCAGCGAGGACGTACAGACTTTCGCCGCCTACCTGGAACGATTCAACACCGACCTCGAGGCCCGGGAGGCGCGGCCCTGGCCGCGGCCCTCCCGCACCGAGCCGCGGTCCTAGACGCGACGGGCCGCCACCGGTATCAGTAGCGCCGCATATCGACCTGGCGGCGCACATTGGACAACGCGGTCACCACGGCCGTCCCCAGCGGGCCACTCCGGTCGTAGAGAGTGGTGGTGCCGACCGCAACGCCCGCATAGGCGACCTGATCCTGCGCCAGCACTCCGATACCCGGGCCGGACGGCACCCGGGCAAGCGTCAGTGTGACGTCCGAGTTGATATAGCCGACCCCTTCGGTGCCCCAATTGCACATGAGGCTCGCGGCATCCCCGGCCATCCCCGCGCGCTGCAACGGCGTCACCGGCTCACCCGCGACCACCGGCAGCATGTTCTGCCAGATGGCCTTGCGTTCGGCGTTCTGCGTGGCCGCGAAATCGCGGGTCCAGGCGCCGTCACCGCTCTTGAACAGCGGGTACGCGCCCGCCTCCGAGGTGTCGGGGGCTTCGGGCACCGGGAAATCGTGCGGCGGCTGCCACAGGTCGCCGCCGGGCACCTCGCCGGTGCGCAGGTAGACCACGGTCGCCCGCGACCGCACCTCCCCGCGCTGTAGCAGTTCGGCGTCGGCGACACAGATGCGTTTACCTTCCCGGACCACCACGCTGCGCAGCGCGGCCGGCTCGTCGCCCACCGGGCGGAACAGATCCACGGTCACCCGGGCGGGGACGAACTCCTGGCCCGGGGATCGCGTTTCCAGCTCCCGCGCCAGCAGCCCGCAGATCGCCGGCCCACCCACCTGGGTCGGGCTCCAGCTGGACATGGCTATAGGGGTGGGCAGGTACTGCTCACCCTCCCTGGCGAAAAACGCGAACACGCCCATCGGCTCCTCTCACGCGGACCCCTGTCCCAGAATTACAACACGTTCTAGTTTACGGTCGCGTGAAGGGCCCGGCCCTGGCGATTCACACCGGTAGCTCCCGAGCGAGAACTCCCGCCGCCTCCCGGACCTCGGCCGGATCGCCGTCCCAGCGGCAGTCGGCCGCTTTCGCGGCCGAGCGCGAATCCTGGCGCCGCTGCGGGGAACTGGGCCGGACATACTGAACGCCCGGCCGCCACCCGGCCACACCGGCCGGCGGCGCCGGGCGCGCCGGTTCGGGTCAGGCCCCCGAAGCCACCACCGAGGGCTGCAACTGGCTCAGCATCTCGTCGGTACCGAGCACCATGCCGCAGCGGCGGGCGGTGTACTTGGAGGCGATCAAGTGTTCTTCACGACTGAAGTCGGCCACCGCGTCGTGCGCCAGGAACGCGTGGATATCGTTCATGAACGCCTCGGCCGCACTGAGCATGCAGCCCATATGGGCGTACACGCCGGTGACCACGAGCTGGTCCCGGTTACGGTAGCCGAGCAGTTGACGCAGATCCGTGCGCTGGAACGCCGAATAGCGCCATTTGGTGACCTGGATGTCCTGCTCGTGGGGTGTCAGTGCGGCGATGACCTCGGTATCCGGGCCGTCCGACATACCGGTGCCCCAGAAATCGGCGAGCAGGCCGCGCCGGTCGGGATGCTGATCGCCCGGCTGCATACTGTAGATCACCGGTATGCCCAGCTCGTGGCACCGATCGCGGAGCCGGGCGATATTGTCGATCATCGTCCGGGCAGGGTCGCGATCGAGCTGATAGGCCGTGACGAAGTAGTTCTGCATGTCGTGGATCAGCAGGGCGGCACGGTCGGGATCGAGTCTCCAGGCCACTCTGTTGGTGATCTCGTCGTCCAACGGCGGCATCGCATAGGGTGCGATCGGCTGCATGGCCATGTCCAGAACTCCTCATTTCTTGTGGCCCGCGACCTTCTGGAAGGCCGCGGGCCCGGGCGCAACGGGGGAAGGTGGTAGGTCAGGGCACCGCCGCCGGGCGGCCGGCCACGCCCAGCGGTCCGAGGACCCGCTGCAATTTCCCGGTGGTTTCGGCCAGTTCGTCCTCGGGATCGGATTCCGCGACGATGCCGCCACCGGCGTAGGCCACCAGGGTCCGGTTGTCGGCGGCGAGTTCGGCACAGCGGATGCTGACCATCCATTCCCCGTTGCCCTCGGCGTCGCACCAGCCCACCGCGCCGGCGTAGAAACCGCGTTCACCTTCGAGTTCGGCGATCAGCCGGGCGGCCGCCGCGGTGGGTGTACCGCAGATCGCCGGGGTCGGATGCAGTGCGACGGCCAGTTCCAGCGCCGACGGTCCGGCCACCGGGACGGTCGCGCCGATGGTGGTGCCGAGATGCCACATGGCCGGTGTCTCGGTGAGATCGGGGCGGGCGGGCGTGCGCACATCGGTGCACCGGTCGCGCAGCACCCCGGCCACATGGTCCACCACGAAGCCGTGCTCATGCTGATCCTTCGCCGAACCGAGCAATGTCTCGGCGGCGATCCGATCGGCCAGCGCGTTCTCCGGCACCCGCCGCGCCGAACCCGCGAGCGGATGGCTGGTGACCTCGGCACCGATCCGCCGCACCAGGATCTCCGGACTGGAACCCACCAGGTGACGGCCGGTGAACAGACCACCGGCCGCGGACAGGTCCACCAGGTAACCGTTACCGGCGGGGTCGGTGGAGACCAGGAGATCCAGCAGGTCGGCGGCGCGCACGGTCTGGTCGGCCCGGGCCCGCAGCGCCCGGGCGAGGACGACCTTGCGCAGCGGCTGGGCGGGATCGGCCAGCAGCCGCACCGCGGCGCCCACCCGGCGCAGATGCTCCTCCGGCTCCGGAAGGTGTTCGGTGACCGTGATATCGGGTGCGGTGACCGGCCGGGCGGTCCGGGGGCCGTCGGTCACCGAAATGGTGTCGGGAGCCCACAGTGCGGCCGGCGCACCGGGGGTGAACGGCAGCGCGCCGACGATATGGGAGACCCGGTGCGCCCGCAATTGCGCGACGGCCTCGGCGGGGCTGTGGAAGACACGCCCGCCGGCAGACGCGGTCACGGTGCGCTGCGGCCGGGACAGGACAAAGGCGGGATCCGCTGAATACGCGGGGTTCTCGACGTCGATGATGATCATCCTCTCGTGTCACATATCCAGCGTTGCGCCGCCGTCGACCCGCAGGTCGTGCATGGTGATGTGGCGCGCGGCATCGGAAACCAGGAAGCGGACGGCGGCGGCGATATCGGCGGGATCGGCGATCCGCCGCAACGGGATGCCCAGCCGGTAGTTCTCGGGGTCGCCGTCGAGGAGGCTGCCCCGTCCGGCCTCGCCGAGACCGTTCTCGTCGGAGTCCGCGTACATTCCGCGCAGCATCGGGGTATCGGTGGAACCCGGGGAGACCAGGTTGACCCGCACCCCGTGCGGCGCCACCTGGAGCGCGAGCGAGCGGGTGAACGCCGTGGCCGCGGCCTTCGCGGCGCCGTAGGCGGCGAGGTTCACCCGCGGGACAGTGGCGGAGTTGGAGGAGACGACCACGATGGAACCGGTTCCGGCCGCGACCATTTCGCGGGCGGCGCGCTGGGCCACGTACACGGCGCCGCCCGCGTTGACGGCCACACAGCGCTGCCATTCCTCCGGGGAGGTGTCCAGGGCGGAGCCGCCGATCATCGCGCCGGCGGCGTGGACGACCACCCGGGGTGTGCCGCGTTCGGCGAGCTCTTTGTCGAATGCTTCGGCGACCGCTGCCGCGTCACTGATATCGACTTCGGCCGAGGTCACGCCGGTGCCCTCGTGCTGGCGCCCGAGCCGGGCCGCGATCTCGTGTACCCGGGCATCCCGGTCCCACAGTGCGATATTCGCGGAATCGCCGGCGAGTTCGGCGGCGATCGCCGCACCGATTCCCCCTGCGGCTCCGGTGACGATGACCCCTTCGCCCCATTGCTTCGTGCCCATTAGGTTAGCCTAACCTGAAGTTACACCGTAAGGCTAGCATTCCGGTGTGACGTGTAACAAGATCGCTGATCGGAAAGAGGTGCTCCATGTCATCGCCCGCCCTCCCCGGTTTCACACCGTGGCCGCCGGACCAGATCGACCATTACCGAGCTGAAAAGCTCTGGACGGGCGAGACATTCGGATCTCTGCTGACAGCTCGTGCTACCGCGAGCCCGGAGGCGATCGCGGTCGTGGACGCGGCGAACCGCTGGACCTATGCCGAACTGGAGCACCGGTCCCGGTCGCTGGCCACCGGATTCGCCCGGCTGGGCATCCGCCCGCGGGACCGCGTGCTCGTCCAGCTGCCCAACCGCGCCGAATTCGTCGAAGTGATCTTCGCGCTGTTCCATCTGGGCGCACTGCCGGTGTTCTGTCTGCCCGCGCACCGGGCGGCCGAACTGATCCCCATCGCCACGGTGAGCGGGGCCGTCGCGATGGTCACCTGCGACCGGCATCAGCGATTCGACCATGCCGCACTGGCCGATACGGTCCGGCGCGAGGTCGAGACCCTGCGGCATGTCCTGCTGGTCACCGACGACCCCGCGCACGATTTCGCCGAGGATGCCGCGGACCTCGCCGACTACCGGGACGAGCCCGGCGACCTCACCGAGCCGGACGCCGGCGACGTCGCGTTCCTGCAGCTGTCCGGCGGTAGCACCGGGATCCCGAAGCTCATCCCCCGCACCCACGACGACTACCTGTACAGCGTGCGGCGCAGTGCCGAGATCACCGAACTGGGCCCCGATACCGTCTATCTGGCGACACTGCCGATCGCGCACAATTTCCCGATGAGTTCCCCGGGCATCCTCGGTGCGCTCTACGCGGGGGGCACGGTGGCCATGACACCCGACCCGACCCCGTCGACGGCGTTCGCGGCGATCGAGCGATTCGGTGTCACCATCACCGGCCTGGTGCCGCCGCTGGCGCGGCTCTGGGTCGAACGGGCCGAGAAGGGCGGCCAACTCCCCGATCTGTCCACCCTGCAGGTGATCCAGGTGGGCGGCGCCCGCTGCCCGGACGAACTGGCCCGCCGGGTCGGTCCCGCGCTGGGTGTCACCCTGCAGCAGGTGTTCGGCATGGCCGAGGGCCTGGTCTGCTACACCCGGCTCGACGATCCGATCGACGTGGTGGTCGGCACCCAGGGCCGGCCGATGTCGGAATACGACCGGATCAGGGTGGTCGATGACGCGGACGTGGACGTGGCGCCGGGTGCCGACGGAAATCTGCTGACCCAGGGTCCGTACACGATCCGCGGCTACTACGACAATCCCGAGGCCAACGCCCGCAGCTTCACCGCGGACGGCTGGTACCGCACCGGCGATATCGTCGCCCTGCGGCCGGACGGGAACCTGGTCGTGAAGGGTCGGGCGGGCGACTGGGTGAACCGCGGCGGCGAGAAGGTGTCGGCCGAAGAGCTCGAGGCCCATCTGCTGGAACATCCCGGAATCCGGGACGCGGTGATCGTCGGCACTCCGGACCCCGTACTCGGTCAGCGGATCTGCGCGTTCGTCCAGCCGCTGGACCCGCGGACCCCGCCGACACTGACCACGGTGCGCACCTTCGTCCGGGAACGCGGTATCGCGGCCTGGAAGATGCCGGACGCGGTGGTCACCGTCGCCGAATTCCCCGAGACGGGAGTGGGCAAGACCAGCCGCCGCGATCTGCGCCGACTGCTCGCCGAGGGGCACCGCACCGCGTGACCCCCGGTGCCGCGGACCGCGCCGGGCGCGCGGTCCGCGGTGCCCGGTCACGGGCACAGCACCGCCAGCCAGGACTCCAGAACGGGGTCACCGGCCAGCATCAACGGGTCGACGGTCTCGTGTCCCTCCGACCGCCACTTCTCCACCAGCTGCATGATGCGCACCGAATCCAGTCCGGCGTCGAGCAGATTGGTGTCGGTGGACAGTTCCTCCGGCGCCACGCCCAGCAGATCGGCCACATCGCGGATGAAGTGGTCGCGGTCGGCCACCGCGGTCGGCTCGTTCGTCATCTCTGTCCTCATTCCTCGCGGTCGAAATCCGCGACTCCGTGCTTCCAATAGCCCGCGATCAGGCAGTCCTTCGCCGGCACACCGAGTTCGCCGCGTACCCATTTGCGGATCGGCCGCAGCTGACCGGCTTCCCCGGCGACCCAGGCGTAGACGTTCTGTCCCTCCGGCACGGTGACCGTGCGGATCGCCTTCTCCAGCAGGTCGCCGGTCCCCGCACGCGCGTCGCCCCGGTGCAGCCACCGGACCTCCACGCCCGCCGGGGCCGCCAGTTCGATCTCCTGGCTCTCGTCGACCACTTCGACGAACACCCAGCCGGTCTTCTCGCGCGGTAACCATTCCAGCCAACGGGCGATCGCGGGGAGCGCGGTGAGATCGCCGGCGAACAGGTAATTGTCGTAGCTGGTGGGCACCACCACGCCACCGGGCGGGCCCGCGATATGGATGCGGGTGCCCGGCCGCACGGCCAGCGCCCACTCCGCGGCGAGGCCGCCGGGGTGCAGGGCGAAATCGATATCGAGTTCCCCGGCCGCGGCGTCGTAGCGGCGCACCGTGTACTCCCGTGAGATCGGCCGGGGCGCGGGCCAATCCAGCGACAGGCCGTCGCGGATCGGCAGCCGCAGGGTGCCGTCGGTATCCGGGAACACCAGGCGCACGTGCTCGTCGGGTACATAACTGTGGAATCCGTCGAGCTCGGGACCGCCGAAAGTGATCCGGATCAGCCCCGAACCCACCGGGGCGGTACGGATCACCTCCAGTTCCCGCAACCCGATCGGATAACCGACCTTCGCGCCGTGCGTGCCGGCCAGCACCTCGGCGATCCGCTCACGGTAGGCTCCGCGATCCACCATCACACTCCGTCCTTCTTCTCCTCGACCACGGCCCCGGCGGCCTTCTCTTCGACTACGGTGCCGCCGACCGGAACCTGCGCCGGCGGCGGCGGTTGCGGCGGCGCGCCCGCGGGCGCGGTGAGCCCGTACAGCGGCCACACCAGCACCAGCGCGAATACGAACAGGGCCAGCACCGCCGCGCCGTAGACCACCAGCGCGGTACCGGGTTCGACCAGATTGCCGATCGCCCCGGCCGCCATGGACCCGACCGCGGTACCGGCCACCGACTGCACCATGAGCAGCCCCGACATCCGGCCGCGCATATCGTCGGGGGCATTCTGCTGCAGTACCGCGTAGCGCAGGATGCCGTTCACCGCCCGGGCGACGCCGAACGCGGCCAGCCCCAGGAAACTCCACGCGGCCTGCGGCCAGATACCGGCCATGACCAGGCCGAGCGGCATGAGCGCCAGCGAGCCCAGCAGTACCAGTCCGTTGCGCCGCGTGCGGCCGATCCAGCCACTGGTCAGCGATCCCAGCACGGCACCCGCCCCGGGCGCGGCGTAGAGCAGGCCCAGCGTGGCGGGACCCGAGTCCAGGGCCCGGTCGGCGAATGCCGGGAGCAGTACCAGGGGTCCGCTGACCAGCATGGCGAGCAGACCGCTTACCAGTACCGCGCGAATAACGTTGTGCCGCATCGCGAACGCGATACCGTGTCCCAATTCCACCAGCGGATTGCGGATCTCGCGGGCCGGCGGTGGGGCGGACCCGATGGCCCGGATGAGCGATACCGTGCCCACGGTCGCCGCCGCGGCGGCGAAGAACGCGAAGGACACCCCGATCCGGGCGATGAGGACCCCGGCGATCGCCGGCGTGATCATGGTGCCCAGATCGGAGGTCAGCGTCGTCAGCGCACCGGCGGCCGGGACCTTCTCCCGGGGCACCAGCATGGGCACCAGCGCCATCATCGCCGAACCGCTGATGCCCCCGGCCAGGCCGTCGACCACGGCCGCCGCGTAGATCACCGCGAGGAACGGATCGGGCAGCAGCGCGTTCACGCCCAGCGCGAGGAACGCCAGACCCGCCGCCGACCGGGACAGCGAGATCACGGTGCGCCGGTCGTACCGGTCGGCGATCACCCCGCCGCCGAGACTGCCCGCGAACAGTGCGATCGCCATGGCCGTGGACACTCCGGCGACGTGCAGACTCGACCCGGTGAGCTCGTAGACCTGCACCGGCAGGGCCACCATCAGCAGACCGATACCGAGAACAGAGACCAGTCGCGCACCGAAGGCAGCGCGGAACCGCCGGCTCTCCCGCAACGGAGAGATATCGATGAGGAGGCCGGCGGGGGTTTTCACGTGAACTGCTCCTGGATCAGGTCGAGGGTGTCCATGACGCCGCGGTAGTCCGGCCGGTAGCTGGTGGCCGGCAGTTCGTAGACCTTCTTGTCCTTGAACGCGGGCAGCTGGGCGTACAGCGGATCCTTCGCGAGATCGGCCGCGCCCTTGGCACCGCTGAGCGGCACGACGAACACCACGGGCGCGTCCACGACCTTGGTCAGCAGTTCGGGGCTGAAACCGAACCAGTCGGCCGAGGGGTTCAGCTCGGGGTTACCGGCCTTGGCGAGTACCTGGTCGTCGGCCTGGAAACCCAGCTCGGCGAGCAGCGTCGGCAGCGCGGCGTTCGGCAGGATCATCTTCGGCTGCCCGTCGGCGGCCGACTGGAAGTAGCCGACCTGCTGTTCGGGGACCTTGATCGCCGCGGAAACCTGCTTCACCTTGTCGTCATAGGCCGAGATCAGGTCGGCGACCTTGTCGGCGCGGTTGACCACATCGGCGATCTGCTTCAGCTGATCCTGCCAGCCGGTGACATTGCCGGGCAGCAGTACCGTCGGCGCGATGGCGCTGAGCCGGTCGTAGGCGTCCACCGACTGTTTGGCCGGGAAGCCCTGGCCGCCACCGATGATCAGGTCGGGCTGGAGGGAGGCGACGAACTCCACGTTCACGGCCTGTCCCACCGGCACCATCTGGGTGCCCTGCTCCTTCGCCGCGTCGGCCCAGGTCTGCGGGAAATCGGCATTACGGCCACTGACCCCGAGCACCCGCGGGTCCGCCGCGGCCACCGGAACGTCGAGATCGTAGAGGTAGCCGGCCAGCGCCCCGTTGAGCACCACCACCCGCTGCGGATCCGCGGGAACCTCGATGGCGCCCTTCTCGGTCTGGACCGGGCGGGTCCCGGAGGCGGCGGCGGGTTCGGCATCGGAGCTACAGCCCGCGACCGCGACCACCACGACGAACAGACCGGCCACGAGGCGTAGCCAGGCCGCGAAGCGGCTGTGGGATAACAGCGACATAGGTGTTCTACTTTCTTTCTCGGACCGCCGGGACACCGGATGGTGCCGCGGCGAAGTCTCGGGGTCCGGGACGCACGGTCAGGTCCGCAGGGCCGCTTCGGTATCCAGCAGCGCGGCGACCTCCGACCAGCCGTCCTCGGAAACGATCCCGAAATGGGAGTAGGGCAAGCGGCGCGCGGTGATCCGCGCACCGGCGGCGCGCCAGCCCGCCAGCTGGGCGGCGACCCGCTCGGCATCGTCCTCGGCACCGGGATCGGCCGCGTACAGCGCCATCGGCCCGGCATAGCTCGGCGCCTCGGAGACGGTGACCATACGCAGCAGTTCACCGGCCGCGCCCCGGATGAGCGCCGCGAGATCCGGGGCGTCGTCGGGGAGTTCGGGCAGCAGGGCCGCCAGGCGCTCCGGATCCGCCAGCGCCGCGGTGGCCTGGTCCGCCAGATTCGCCAGCGGATGCGAATCGACCAGGCCCACGAACGCGACCTTCGCGCCGCACTCGGCGAGTGCCGCGGCGATCGCGTGCACGATATTGCCGCCGAGTGAGTACCCGAGCAGGTGGTAGGGCCCCTCGGGCTGGATCTCGCGGATGGTCGCCAGATAACGCGCGGCGAGTTCGTCGATGGTCGTGGCGCCCGATTCCGCGCCCCGCAGCGCCGGCAGTTGCAATCCGATCAGCGGCCGGTCGGCGCGCAGCCGCCGGGCCAGCGGGGTGAACTGCCACGCGGTACCGCCCACCGGATGCACACAGAACAGTGGTTCGGCCGAGCCGCGGGGACGCAGATCGAGCACATGGTCGAGGCGCCGGCCCAGCATGGCGATCTCCTCGGAGGGCGCGGCGAGATCCGCCGCCCGAGCCGGAACGACCTGCGGTGCCGCCGTCGCCACACCGTCGATCCGGGCCGCCAGCACCCGGGCGGTGGGCGCCTCGAAGATATCGTCGACCACCACCTCGTGACCCGCCCGGCGCAATCGGCCGACCAGCCGGACCGCGGTGAGCGAATGACCGCCCGCGGCGAAGAAATCGTCGTCCGGGCCGATGGCCGCCACGCCGAGCACCGCGGCCATGGCTTCGAGCACCGGCCCGGCGGCGGCGGACAGCGTCGGGTCCGCGACCGCGGTGACGGCGACGACGGGCGCTTCCACGGGATAGTCGGGGACCGGTAGCGCCTTGCGGTCGAGTTTGTCGCTGCTCGTCATCGGGATCTCGTCGAGTTCCACGAAGGCCGCCGGAATCATGTACTCCGGCAGAGCTTCCCGCACCGTGGCCCGCACCGCGTCGACGTCCAGGGCGGCGCCGGTCCGCGTCCGCAGATAGGCCACCAGGCGCTGATCACCCGGGTTGTCCTCGCGCAGGATCACCGCCACCTGGGCGATCTCGGGGCGGCGCAGGATCGCCGACTCGATATCGCCGAGTTCGATCCGCTGTCCCCGCAGTTTGATCTGACTGTCGGTGCGGCCCACATACTCGAGTTCGCCGTCGGCGCCCCAGCGGACCAGATCGCCGGTGCGGTACATCCGCTCGCCGCTCCCGGCGGGGTCGGCGACGAAGGTCCGGGCGGTCTGCTCCGGGCGGTGCAGGTATCCGCGGGCGAGCTGGACCCCGGTCAGGTACAGCTCCCCGACCACCCCGGACGGCACCGGCCGCAACCTGTCGTCGAGCACCCGCACGCCCGCGCCACCGGGCGGACGGCCGATCGGGACCGTCACGGTATCGGCGTCGTTGGTCGCGTGATAGGTGATACAGACCGCGGCCTCGGTGGGGCCGTACAGGTTGTTCACCCGGGCCCCGGTCGCGGTCCGGAACCGCTGTGCCGTCGCGGGCGGCAGCGGTTCGCCGCCGGTGAACACGCAACGCAGCGCGCCGCACCCGGACAGATCGCTTTCCTCGGCCGTGGTGGTGAGCATGGACGAGGTCATCTGGATCGCGGTGACCCCTTCCTCGGCCATCAGCCGTGCCTGATAGTAGGGATCGCGGTGACCGTTGGGGCGGGCCACCACGATCCGGGCGCCCACCAGCAGCGGCAGGAAGATCTCCAGCAGTGAGGCGTCGAAGGTCGCCGGGGTCCGGTACAGCACGGTGTCACCGATCCCGAACCCGTGCTGTTCCTGCAACCAGGCGAAGGTGTTCACGATGGCCGCGTGCGGGACCGTCACGCCCTTGGGCACCCCGGTGGAGCCGGAGGTGAACAGCAGGTAGGCCGCATTGTCCGGCCGCAACGGCGCGAGCCGGTCGGCGTCGGTGAGCGCGGTCTCCGCGAAATCCGCGGTGTCGAGCGTATCGACGGAAACCACGGGTGCCCGGCCGGTTTCGAAGGCGTCGGCGGCCGTGGTCAGTACCAGTGGTGTCGCGGCGGCCGCGAGGATGGTGTCCACGCGCTCGGCGGGCTGCCCCGGATCCACCGGCAGGTACACCCCGCCGGCCCGGCAGATGGCGTGCGCCGCGATCACCTGATCGGCGCCGCGCCGCATGGCCACCGTCACCACGGTCTCGGGACCGATGTCCCGGGCGACCAGCCAGCGGGCGAGCCGGTTGGCGCGCGCCTCGAATTCGCGGTAGGCGATCGTCGCGCCGTCGACCGTGATCGCGGGCGCCGCGGAATCGAGCGCGGTGTGCGGACCCCAGTCGGCCATGGTGTGGCCGCGGGTGCCCGGGTGACGGGTGGCCGCCAGCACGGCGCCGGTGGTGGCGCCGGGCTCGTCGACCAGGGCGGTGAGTACCGCACCCAGCCGGGCCGCCATCCGTGCGGCGGACGCGGCGTCCACCGCGCCGGGGTCGTGGTGCAGCATCAGGCGGAACCGGTCGCCGGGCAGGGCCGTCACCGTCACCGGGTAGTGGGTGAGGCTGTGCACCGTCACACCGGCCACCTCGACCTCGTGCGAGGCGTTACCCCGCACACCGGTTTTCGGGAAGTTCTCGTAGACCACCAGGGTGTCGAAAAGCCGGCCGATGCCGGCCGCCCGTTCGACCGTGGCCAGGCCCAGGTAGCCCTGATTCTGCAGGTCGAGTGTGGTCTGCTGGAATTCGGCGAACTGCACGGCCGCGGGCCGCGCGGGATCCAGGGTCAGCCGGACCGGGACGGTATTGCTGAACAACCCGACCATGCCCGCCACACCCGGCAGCTCGCTCGGCCGGCCCGACACCACCGCGCCGAAGACCACATCGTCGCGACCGAGCTGCTCGGCCAGTACCAGTCCCCACGCCCCCTGCAGCAGGGTGTTCATGGTCAGTCCGTTGGCCCGGCCGAACGATTCGAGCGCGGCCGCGGTCTCGAGAGCCAGCGGCACCTCCAGTCCCACCGCGGCCGACCGCGACCCGGGCGCGCCGACCAGGCTCGGCGCGGACAGCCCATCCAGGTATTCGGCCCAGCGCCGGACGGCCGCGTCGCTGTCGCGGGCGGCGAGCCAGGCCAGATAGGTGCCGTAGTAGCCGGGTTCGGCCAAGCGCTCGCCGTGGTAGAGCGCGAGCGTCTCGCGCAGCACGATCGGCACCGACCAGCCGTCGGCCAGCAGATGATGGGCGGTCAGCACCAGTCGGTGCGCGGTATCGGACAGCCGGATGAGCAGTGCCCGCAGCAGCGGTGGTTCGGCGATATCGAAGGTCCGCGCACCGGCCAGCTCTTCCAGCTCCAGCGCGCCCGCCGCGGCCGCGGCCGGTGACCGGTCGCGCAGATCCTCGACCTGCCACGCCACCCGCGGTATCCGCGGGATCACCTGCACCGGGCGGTCGAACTGCTCATACCGGAAGGCCGCGGCCAGATTCGGATGCCGTCCCAGCACCGTCGCGTACGCCGCGCCCAGCCGGTCCGGGTCCAGCGGTCCGGCCAGTTCGAAACGGGCGGTGAGCGTGTAGACATCGGCCGCGCCGTCGCGCAGGGCGTGGAAGAGCAGCCCCTCCTGCAATGGGGAGAGCGGCAGCACATCGGCGATCGGCCCGTACGCGGCGGTCAATTCGGCGGCGTCGCCCGGCGGAAGCGCTATCGAGACGGCGGTCGCGTCCGGCTGCTGCTGCGTCCCCGACACCGCCGCGGGGTCGATGTTTTCGGCCGCCGCGGCCAGATCGGCCAGGCTGCGGCGGGTCAGCATGTCCTGCGGGGCCAGGACCAGACCGCGTTCCCGGAGCCGGGTGCAGACCCCGATCGCGGTGATGCTGTCACCCCCGGCGCCGAAGAAGTCGTCGTCGATATCGACGGTCGCGCCGCCGAGCAGTTCGGCGACCACTTCGGCCACCGCGTGCTCGGCCGCGGTGGCCGGCGCGCGCCCACCGGCCGGTTCGGCCGGATCGGGCAGAGCGGCACGGTCGACCTTGCCGTTCACCGTCCACGGCAGTTCTTCGAGCACCACGATCCGGGTCGGGACCATCGGGTCGGGCAGGGATTCGGCCAACCGGTTACGGATCCGGGCACCGAGATCGCCCGGTCCGCCGCTGCCGTCCGGCACTTCCCGCCCCGGGACGACGTAACCGACGAGACTCGCCCGCCCCGCGATTTCCCGGATATCGGCGGCCGCCGCCGCGACCTCCGGGAGCCCGCTCAGCGCGGCCTCCACCTCACCGATCTCGATCCGGTGCCCGCGAATCTTCACCTGGGCATCGGCGCGGCCGGAATAGAAATAACCGCTACCGGGCTCCCAGCGCGCCAGATCGCCGCTGCGGTACATCCGTGACCCCGGCGGGCCGAAAGGATCGGCTACGAAGCGCTGAGCGGTGATTCCGGGTGCGCCCAGATAGCCCTGCGCGATGCCCGCGCCCGCCAGATACAGTTCGCCGGGCTGTCCGTCGGCCACCGCCTGGAGCCCGTTGTCCAGGAGATAGGCCCGCACCCCGGGCAGCGGGACACCGATATGCGGGTCCGCGCCGCGTACGGGCGCGCCGATGGCGTCGACGGTGGCCTCGGTCGGGCCGTACAGATTGACCGCGGTGATCCCGGCGCGCTGCACCTGCTGCCACAGATCGGGCGGGCAGGCTTCCCCACCCAGGACGAGCAGCCGCGGCGCGAGCTCGGCCAGCCCGTGCCCGAAGAGCGCGGCGGCCAGCGTCGGGGTCCCGTCCACCACTTCGATTCCGTCGGTTCGCATCGCCGCGACCAGCGCCGCGGGATCGCGCCGTATCTCGCTGTCGTACAGATGGATCCGATGGCCGTCGAGCAGCCACAGCAGTGGATCGAGAGCCGCGTCGAAGGCGAAGGACGTCGTATGCGCGACCGCGAGCCGCCGGCCCCCGGCCCGTGCGACGGTCTCGGCGTAGATGCCGGACCGGTGCCCGGCCACCAGCTGCGCCAGCGCGGTGTGGTCGATCACCACGCCTTTCGGCGTACCGGTGGAGCCGGAGGTGTAGAGCACATAGGCGGGGTGATCACCCCGGACGATCCCGGTCTCGGCCGCGGTCGGCGGTGTGCCCGGATAACCGCGCAACGCCTCGCGCACCGGGTCGCTGTCGAGTACCACTGCCGGCCCGTCGAGGGCACCGGCCAGGGCGCTGTCGGTGAGCACCAGGACCGGGGCGGCGTCGTCGATCATGGTCTGGCGGCGGGGCACCGGATGTTCCGGGTCCAGCGGCAGATACGTGCCGCCCGCCCGCCATACGGCCAGCAGCGCGACCACCAGATCCGCGGTCCGCGGTAGCGCGACACCGACGAGCCCGCCCGGTGTCACGCCCCGGTCCCGCAGATACCGGGCCAGCCGGTACACCTGCCCACCGAGTTCACCGGCGGTGTAGCGCTGTGCACCGCTGACCAGGACCGTGTCGCCGGCATACTCGGCGACCATCCGGTCCAGCGCGGCGGGCAGCGGTTCGGCGGTGCCGGCGGCGGACGGTCCGCAGCGCGCGGCAAGCAGGCGGTCGCGGTCCGCGCGGTCGATCAGTTCCAGGGTCCCGACGGCCACCTTGTCCAGTTCGGTGAACGCCTCGATCACCCGCACCAGACCCGCCACCCGGCGGTAGGCGGTCTCCGGATCGTTGGTCCGGGCATCACATTCGAAGCCGAGCAGCACCGATTTGTCGGGAAGCGGGGTCACCACCAGTCCGAGATCCTCCGGCGGACCGCCGGCCACGTTCCGCAGCACACCCTTGGCGCCGTCGAAGTCGAGTGCGAAATCGAAAACTTTGAGGTTCATGCCGATTCCGTGCAGCAGTTCCCCCGCCCCGAAACCGCTGAGGTCGCGGGCCAGGTCGGCACCGCTGTAGCGCTGATGCCTGCGCATCTCCCGCAGTGTCTCGGCGACCCGCACGCCGAGTTCGCCGACGGTGTCGTGGGCGTGCACGGTCAGCCGCAGCGGCAGCACGTTGACCGCCATCGCCGGGGTGCTCAGCGCGACCCGGCCGACCCGGCCCATCATCAGCATCGAGAGCACGACATCGGAATTGCCCAGCAGCCGCTGCACATAGGCGGCGTAGCAGGCGATCAGGCCGTCGGCCCAGGTGATCCGGTAGCGCTCGGTGCAATTGCGCAGCCGTTCCAGCGTTTCCACCGGCAGGATCGCCTCGGCGCGGAGGGTGCGCTCCACCGCGCCCCCGAGGGCGGTGCCGCGGCCGTCGAGCGAGGGCGCGGGGCTGAGCTGTTCGCGCCAGTAGCGCCGGTCGGCGGTGAATTGCTCGCTGTCGCGGTAGTTCTGCTCGTCGGCGACCAGCTCGGCGATGGTGCCGAAGGTCGCCCGGGGCGGTTCCGTCCGCCGGCGCAGCGCGGTGTAGTGCGCGGCGACCCGGCGCGACAGCAGGGCCGCGCTGTAGCCGTCGACGATCAGGTGGTGGTAGAGCTGCACACACCAGACCTCGGAGTCGGTGAGCCGGATCAGCGTGTAGTTGTACAACCGCCGGTCCACCATGCCGCGGCACCGCTGCGCCGCCTGATGACGTTCCAGTGCCACCGCTTCGTGGGCGAGCGAATGCGGTTCGGCCGCACCGCGCAGATCGATCATCGGTTGCAGCACGGCGGGTTCGTCGCAGACATACTGCCGTGGACCGGCCGCGGTAGCACGGAAACGCAGCCGCATGTTCTCTGCCTCCGCGACCGTGCGGCGGATCGCCTCGGACAGGGCCTCGACGTCGATCGGGGTATCGCCGGAGATCTCGAGGACCTCACCGACCAGATAGCGCCCGGAGTCCGGGTCGAACAGCTGCGCGTTCCATATTCCCAGCTGAGGGCCGGTGAGCGGTAACCCGGGATCGCTGGCCTTCGAGGCATCCTGCTCTGCCGCCGGCACGGCAACTCCCTTCGCTGTGAACCACATTCGGTGTGGTGCCGATACCGGTCCCTCTATCGACCGGCACGGCACACAACCACAGTTGAGGTTAGCCTAACCTTTACTAAAGTAAAACATCTATCAAGTAATAGGACCTGTCCAATTTGTCGCGTTCAGCCCGCGCGCACCGCGTTCTCGGCCAGCGGAACCACCAGCGGAGCTCCGGTTTCGGGATCGTCGATCACCCGGCAGCCCAGGTCGAACACCTGCTGCACCAGTTCGGCGGTGACGATCTCGCGCGGCGCTCCGGCCGCGATCACCGCCCCGTCCCGCATGGCGATCAGATGATCGGCGTACCGGAAGGCGTGATTCAGATCGTGCAGGACCGCGACCACCGTCCGCCCGGTCTGCCGGTTCAACTCGCGGCACAGATCCAGCAGCTGGATCTGGTGGGCGATATCGAGGAAGGTCGTCGGCTCGTCGAGCAGCACGATCGGCGTCTCCTGCGCGAGCACCACCGCGATCCACACCCGCTGCCGCTGACCACCGGACAGTTCGTCCACCAGCCGCCCGGACAGTTCGGCCACCCCGGTGGCGGCCATGGCCGCGGCGACGGCCTCCTCGTCGCGCCGCGACCACTGCCGGATCAGCGACTGATGCGGATACCGGCCGCGCGCCACGAGATCGGCGACCCGGATCCCCTCCGGCGCGGTCGAGGTCTGCGGCAGCAGCCCGATCCGCCGGGCGACCTCTTTGGCCGGATAGCTGCCGATCTGTTTCCCGTCGAGCAGCACCGCACCGGATTCCGGTGCCAGCAGCCGCGACAGTGCCCGCAGCAGCGTGGATTTCCCGCAGGCGTTCGGGCCGATGATGACGGTGAAGGTGCCGTCGGGGATATCGACGGTCAGTTCGTCGCTGATGACCCGGCTGCGGTAGCCCAGGCGCAACCGATCGGCGCGCAACCTGGCCGGCGCGGCGGCCCCGTCGGCGGCACTGTGCCCGAGTTTTTCGTCCACCATGATTCCCTCAGTTCCGTCGAGCCTCGGCCACCAGCAGATAGGCCAGATATGCGCCACCGATCGACGCGGTCACCACCCCGACCGGCAGGGTGGTCGGCGCGAACGCCCGGCGCGAGATCCAGTCGCAGACCACCAGCAGCAGCGCACCCATCGCCGCGGCCGGCAGGATCGCGGTCGTCGGGGTGCGCGCCAGGCGCCGGCCCAGTTGCGGCGCCGCCAGCGCGACGAACGCGATCGGGCCGGCCACCGCGGTGCCGACCGCGGTGAACGCGACACTGAGCACGGTCAGCACCAGGCGTGCCCGCCCCACCCGGATTCCGAGCGCCTGCGCCGCGTCGTCCCCCAGCTCCAGCACCTGCAACCGGTAGACGGCGGGAACCACCGCGACGGCCAGGATCGCCAGCACCACCAGGGCCGGCAGGATTTCGTCCCAGGTGAGCCCGTCCAGCGTCCCGACTCCCCACGCGGCGGCCGACATCGCCTCGTCGAGGTCGGCACGCAGGATGAGCCAGGTGTTGACCGCGGCCAGCATCGCGCCGACCCCGATACCGACAATGATCAGCCGGAAACCCTTGACGTTCTGCCGGAAGGCCAGCACGAAGATCGCGAGCGCGGTGAGCAGTCCGCCGCCCAGCGCACCGGCCGCGGTGGCGTAGTAGCCGCCACCGGACAGCAGCACCAGCAGCGCACCGGTGTAGGCACCGGAATTGAACCCGACGATATCCGGGCTGCCCAGCGGATTCCGGGTGACCGACTGCAGGATCGCGCCGCTGACCCCGAGTGCCGCGCCGAGCACCAGCGCCATGAGTACCCGGGGCATCCGCCATTCCCGCACGACCAGTTCGTCGCCACCCACCCCGTTGCCGAGCAGCGCCCGCACCACCCGGTCCGGCGGAATCGCGAAATCGCCGGTGCCCAGCGCCAGCAGCGCCACCACGCAGGCGGCGGCCAGCAACACGACCGTCACCACGAGGCCGCGCATCCCGAAACGGGCGGTGACACCGCGCAGGCGCAGTACCCGGACCGAACGGCCGAAATCGATGGTCGAGGCGGCACCGAGGCGCGGCGGCTTGCGCACGGTGGTCACGACTGCCTCATCTCCGAGCGGCGGGCCAGCCAGATCAGCACCGGCGCGCCCAGGAACGCGGTCACCACACCGGCGGACAGTTCGTCGGGCGGGATGGCGATCCGGCCCACCACATCCGCGAAGAGCACCAGCGTGGGTGCCAGGACCAGGGAATAGGCGACGATCCAGCGGTGGTCGGGGCCGACGATCCAGCGCGCGATATGCGGCACCGCCAAACCCACGAAGGTGATCGGGCCGACCGCCGCGGTGGCGGTGCCACAGAGCAGGATCAGCGCGAGCGCGGTACAGGCCCGGGTGCGGGTCACGTGTACGCCCAGCGCGCGGGCCAGATCGTCGCCCAGCGCCACGGCATTGAGCGAGCGGGCGGCGACGAAGGCCAGGATCAGCCCGGCCACGATGAAGGGCGTGGCGCCGGCGAGAACGTCGTAGCCGCGGCCGGTCAGCGCACCGGCGTCCCACTGCCGCATCTTGTCGAAGGCGGTCGAGTTCAGCAGGATCAGCCCCTTGGTGACACCGGTGAGCACGGCGGTCACCGCGACACCTGCCAGGGTGAGCCGGATCGGATCGGTTCCACCGCGCCCGACGGTCCCCAGCCGATACACCGCCACCGACACTACCGCGGCGCCCGCGAATCCGAACCAGACATAGGAGGCGATCCCGTCGGCGCCCAGATAGGCGACGGCGACCGCGATGGCGAACGCGGCGCCCGCGTTGATACCGAGCAGGCCCGGATCGGCGAGCGGGTTGCGGGTCAGGCCCTGCATCAGGCAGCCCGCGACCCCCAGTGCGCTACCGGCGAGCAATCCGAGCAGCGTACGGGGCAGGCGGTATTCGCTGATGACCAGGTCGTCGGGGGAGCCATCGGGCTCCCACAGTGCACTAATGATTTCCGTGATCGGAATATGCGCCACCCCGACCCCGAGACTCAGTAAGCAGGCGATTACCAGAAAGACTGCTCCCAGCAACCATCCAGACCACCTGCGGACACCCGCTTGTGTGTGGTATTCATAGGACGAACCGGCAGTCATGAGGCGGTGTCACACCTTCTGTGCATCGAATCATTCCTTCCGGTCCGTATGACGTAGGTCACTGTCATTACTCACAAAAGTCGTTACCGAGGCTTTATAGTGAGGAAAGGCTAACCTAACCGAAGACGGGCTGGCAACAGACTGCGCCGACACCGCACCCACGGTGTCCGCGAGCGGATTTCTCCCCGAACGGGGCGAGTATTCGTCCGGCGCAACGACGCACGAGCGAGAGGTGTGAGGGATGTGGACTCCGACGCTGCTGACGCCCGTGCGCCTGCTCTCCCCCTCGCCGCAGAGTTTCCGGTCGAATCCGGCCGGGTTGCAAGAAGATAGACAGGATGAGGGATAGATGATGCAGCCTTTCGTCACCTGATCGCCCAGGAAGACGATCCGACACCACCGGCGGTTTTCCGTAACCCCCGGATTTCACCTGCGAATGCGCAGTGATACCCCCCGAACCGCGGCTTATGCGCGTGCGCGTACAGGCCCGGGGATCACTGCTGCCTTTTTCGCCGGACGGCACCGTCCGGCCGAAATAAGGCGACATTTCGCAAAACCATGAGGGAACCACGATGAATATCAAGTCGATTGCTGCCACCGCGGCGATGACGGCGGCGGTACTGGGCGTCGCCGGAGGCATGGCGAGTGCCGACACCTTTGTGCCGCTCCCCGGCGGCGAAAAGCTCGGACCCGGCGTGAAGTTGAGCCGTGTCGACGAGAGCGCGCTCATCTCGCCGTCGCTGTCGGCCAACGGCGCCGGCCGGGTCGCCTGGCTGAGCGGACGCATCTTCGCGGACGTCAGCCAGACCCCGGAGGGCACCCCGGGCCCCTGGAAGGGCCCCACCAACGCCCCCGGCACCAACAACTCGTCCACCCACGGCACGTCCCGCGTCAGCGCCGGGTACATCGTCGGCTGCCAGGTCAGCATTGCCGACGACGCCATCTCGGCCGGCGTCTCGGCCAGCGTGAGCACCTCCAGCCTGGGCGCCAGTGGTTCGATCGGCATCAAACTCGGCCCCGGTCAGGTCAAGTTCGTCAATGTCGAAGGTGTCGATATCCCGAAGCCCGGCGTGTATTGGGTCGACTACAAAGACGTCGAAATCAATATCGAAGGGTGCGCCGGATACGCGCAGGCCCGTTCCTACGCCGTCGTCGAAATCATCGGCGACCATTATTCGAAGACCACCCTGTACGGAGCTCCGTTCAGCATCGGCTGACGCACGTCGTATCTGGTCGATCCAATCCGTCGCTGAACGGAATTCTTTTCCGAGAGGGAAACTGTCATGTCTGTCATCAAGAAAAGCGTCGTACGGGCCGCCGCCCTGGCGGCCGCGTCCGCGGCCGCGGTCGGCCTGTTCTCCACCGGCGCGGCCAATGCCGACACCTTCGTGCCGCTGCCGGGTGCCGAGCTGAACCACACCCTGCCCAACGGCCTGAACATCACCGCCCGCATCGCCAACGAATCGGCGCTGATCAACCCGTCGATGGGTTCGACACCGCTGCACCGCAACGCCTGGGTCTCCGGTAGCGCACAGGTCGAGGTGCACGGTCCGCACAAGGGCACCAAGATCACCCCGGGATATGTCGTGGGCTGCCAGGTCGATATCAGCGGTGGCGCCGGCAACGGTGGAGCCGGTGTGACCTCCTCCGGTGACAAGGTGACCGGCAACCTCAGCTCCGGCGCCAACCTGACCCTCGGCCCGGGCCAGGCCACCTCGTTCCTGCTGCTCGATATCGAGAAGCCGGACGTCTACGGCGACGAGGGCCACACCTTCGCTGTCAAGTTCACCGGCGCCAACGGTTCGGTGACCTGGTCGGATTCCACCATCGGGCTCAACGGCTGCGCCGGTTACGCCCAGGCCCGTGCCTTCGTGCGGGTCGAGACCACCACCGAACAGGGCATCTCCGAGTTCCGCGTGTGGGGTCAGCCCTTCAGCCTCGGCTGAGCCCGATCCAGCGGTTCCGCTCGACGGCAGTAGCCCCGGCCCGATGGCCGGGGCTACTGCCGCGATCGCCCGCGCGATAGAACCTCTCCGGCCATCCGGTCCGACACAGCCGCGGACGCGACGCCTCACGAGACGTTCAGGTTCCGGCGTATTTGTGACACTGCACAAGAACACTCGGATCGAGCGGAGCATTCCCGGCCTCCGTGCCGACACCTGGAATCTCCGTGCGGCCGTGCGTACTCCGCCGCCGTTCCGCCGTGCGCGGACCGGGCCCGGGACTTCGCCCGGCCACGTTCGTTAGGCTGACCGTCCTATGGCTACCGGCGCGACTCTGTACACCGTCACCCTGCACTTGTCCGATATCGATCGGGGCGTCTACCAGGAGCTGGAGTTGCGGATGGCCCGGCACCCCTCGGAGACCCCGGAATTCCTGATCACCCGGCTGCTGGCCTACTGCCTCGAATACACCGACGGCATCACCTTCAGCGACGGCGGCGTCTCGTCCACCGACGAACCGGCGGTTCTGGTCCGCGATCTCACCGGCCGGATCACCGCGTGGATCGAGGTCGGCGCCCCCGATTCCGACCGCGTGCATCGCGGCAGCAAACGCGCCGAACGGGTCGCGGTGTATACCCATCGCGACCCCGTCAAGGTGCTGGCACAGCTGTCCGGCAAACGGATCCATCACGCCGCGCACATCCCGCTCGTCTCCTTCGACCGGCCCTTCGTCGAAACCGCGGCGGCGGTTCTCGAACGCCGTAATACCGCCACCGTGTCGGTGACCGAACGCCAGCTCTATCTCGAACTCAACGGCACGTCGCTCAGTACCCCGATCGCCGAACAGCGACTCGCGTGAGCCCCCGGCCGGGACACCGAACCGCGGGGCTTGACCTCAACTGATGTCGAGGTTCCAGAGTGTCGGTATGCATGCGGAAGACCAGCGGAGTATCAGAGCCACCCTGACCGCCCACACCGAGCTGTGGGTGCGCCACGAAATGCGCGAGTGGGGAAAGTATTTCACCGAAAATTCGGATTTCATCACCCACCGCGGGATCTGGTGGCGGTCCCGCGAGGCGAACATCCGGGGCCATCTGGAGGTACCGGAGTCGGTGATCGCGCAGAAACGCGATTACACCCAGGAGATCGTGGCGATCGACGAACTGGCACCGGGCGTCGCGCTCGTCCACACCCGCTGGAGCTGGCCGGGCCACGTGCTGCCCGGCACGGAGACCGCCGCGGACCGGCAGGGGTTCATCACCCTCGTCCTGATCCGGCGCGACGGTGAGTGGCGCATCCGGGCCGCGCACAACACCCGGACGAATGGATCGGACGACTTCTCCCCGGAGCGAACCGCAACCGCGGCGCGATGATTCCGCGCGGTCGCCGGACCGCGCTCGCGCCCCGGTAGCGCACCGCCGGGAACACCCGGTCGACGCCGAGCCGGACCGCCGGGCCGGCACTCGCCGTACGGCTCCTTCGGCGACTCGGCTCGCCGAGCGCCATCGAAGGGCAATTTCGCTCTGCGCATCGACTTTCCTGCCAGTGGCGAGACGGCCGGCGGAGGCCTGGAGCCGCGCTCGGTTCGCGATGCGGCACCATCGGACGATGCGAACCGGTGCCCGCCGGCCCGAGGGACCCGCCGGTCCCCGGCCGGATACCGCCGAGCGGCTCCCGCCCGACTTCTACCGGCTCTGGAGCGCGTTCACCGCCGGCCAGCTGGGAAGTGCCATCGGCGCGGGCGCGCTTCCGCTGGCGGCGATCCTGCTGGTCGGCGCCTCCGATCTGCAGGTCTCGCTGATGGTGGCGGGCGCCGGGGTCGCCGCAGCCGCGATCGCGCTGCCACTCGGCCCGTTCCTCGAGTTCCGGCGCAAGCGCCCCGTCATGACAGGTGCGGGTATCACCGCGTGCGCCGCGCTGATCTCGGTGCCGATCGCCGCCCGGTTCGACATGCTCACCTACCCGCACCTGTGCGTGACCGCAGCGGTCCAGACACTGTGCGCCGTCGTCTTCAACGCCGCGCGCGACGCGCACCTCAAAACAGTGGTCCCCGCACGGCAACGAGTCCGAGCCGGAAGCCGGCTGGAGACCACCTTCTGGACCTCGACCACACTGGGCGGCCCGGTCGGCGGACTGCTCGTCACGGTATTCGGGACGACGACCACCCTGATCGTCGATTCGCTCGGACATCTGGTGTCGGCGCTCGGTATCCGCCGGACCCGCACGCCCGAAACCCCGCCCGCACAACGGGACGGCAACCGTCCCACCCCGGCCGGGATCAGAGCGGGCTGGACCTACCTCTTCGCGCACCCCACCCTGCACCGGCTGTTCTGGAACGCCATGCTCTTCGGCGGTTCGCTGGTGCTCATCTCGCCGTTGCTGGCGCTGCTCATGCTGCGGGAACTGGGTTTTCCGCCATGGCAGTACGGGCTGGCCCTCGGGGTGCCGGGGCTCGGCGGCCTGCTGGGGTCGTGGTGCGCCCCGCGGCTCGTCGCCCGGTTCGGTGAACACGCCGTCCTGCTCGGATCCGGCACGCTGCGCACCTGCTGGCCCGGACTGCTCGTGCTCGCCGGGCCCGGGCCACTCGGGCTCGCCGTCGTCCTCCTCGCCGAAACGCTGCTGCTCTTCTGCGCCGGCGTATTCAACCCGGTATTCACCGCCTATCGCACGAACCACACCGCCGACGACCACATGGTGCGCGTCGGCACCGCCTGGTCGATCAGCGCCCGATGCGTCCAGCCCGCGTTCATCGCCCTCGGCGGTGTACTCGCGACCGCGTTCGGCGTACGCGCGGCGATCGGCGTGGCGGCGCTGGCGCTGCCGGTCAGTGCCGCGCTGCTGCCCTGGGGCGGCGCGCGCGGAGACGCGGCGCCCACCCCGGTGACCGGACCGCGTTCAGGGCTCGATGAGCCCCGCGCGGATGGCATAGCGGGTCAACGCCAGCCGATCACGTAATCCCAGCTTCTGCAGGATATTGGCCCGATGCCGGTCCACGGTCTTCACACTGATGACCAGGTCACCGGCGATCTCGCGCGACGAATAACCCTCCGCGACCAGTTTGACGATCTCCTCCTCGCGCGGAGTGAGCAGACTGCGCGGCAGGGGCTCGTCCCGGTCGGCGTGCTGCAACCAGTCGCGGATCAGGGAGTTCACCGCGCCGGGATACAGATAGGACTCGCCGCGCAGTGTCGCCCGGCAGGCTTCGAGCAGATCGCGGTCGGCCACGGATTTCAGCACATAGCCGGAGGCGCCGACCCGCAGCGATTCGAAGAAGTACTGCTCGTTGTCGTACATCGACAGCATGAGGATCCGCACGTGCGGTGCGGCACGGTGGATCTCCCGCGCGGCCTGGATGCCGGTCATCCGCGGCATGGCGATATCCAGGATCGCGAGATCGACGGGAACGTGCCCGATCTGCTGCACCGCCTCGTGACCATTGGCGGCCTCGGCGACGACCGTGAGATCGGGTTCGGCGTCGAGGATCAACCGCAACCCGGAGCGGACGAGCGCGTGATCGTCGGCGAGCAGGACCCGGGCCACGGCCGGGTTCGTCACGGCGTGCTCCTTTCGCCTCGATGCGGGATACGCAGGCAGATCTCGGTGCCGCGCCCCGGCGGCGACTCGATGGTCAGGGTGGCGTCCACCAGCAGTGCGCGCTCACGCATTCCGCGGATACCGGCCCCGTCCTCGGCCACCCCGCCGCGTCCGTCGTCGGAAACCCGCAGCACCAGCGAATCGCCGTGCACCCGCAGGCTCAGCCCGACCCGGTGAGCGCCCGCGTGCCGGGCGATATTGGTCAGGCCCTCCTGGGCCACCCGGTAGCAGACGAGTTCGATATCGGGGTCCAGCCGCGGCAGTGCGCGGTCCACGTCGCGGGTCACACTGATGCCGGCCGTCGAGCTGAATTCGCTGCACAGCGCGCTGAGGGCGCTGGACAGCCCGAGATCGTCGAGGACGTCGGGCCGCAACCGCCGCGCGATACCGCGCACCTCGTCCAGACAGGAGCGCACGGTCTCCTGCGCGCCGTGCAGGACATCGACCACATCGGCGGGTGCGCGGTCGGCGGCCCGCTTCATCGACAGCAGCGCCACGGTCAGGCTCTGGCCGATCTCGTCGTGCAGTTCCCGCGCGATCCGCCGGCGCTCGCCCTCCTGCGCGGCCAGCGCGGACGCACTGGCCGCGGCGCGTTCGGATTCGAGCCGGTCGACCATGGCGTTGAACGAGTCGATCACCCGGGACAGGTCACCGTTGCCGCGCTCGTCGAGCCGGCCGCTGCGCCGCAGCGGGTCCACCCGGCGCATGGAGACGATGAGCTGATCCAGCGGAGCCAGGCTGGACCGCAACAGGAAGGCGTTGGCTGCCAAAATCACCGCCAGCCCGACCGCCAGCACCGGTATCTCGGTGAGCCGCACCCGGGACGACACGGTCGCCGGCGAGACCGCCAGCACCAGGGTGCCGAGTGTGAAGACGAGACCGTTGATGAGGAAGATCCGCCGGAACAGCGCATCGGCCGGGGTCCGGGTATGCCGCCGGAACAGGCCGTATCCAGTGTCCGGACGGTCCATGACCTCAGTGTGACCGTCGGTGCCCGGGCTGTCCATGGGGCGTGACACCCATCTTCCGGGCCGGCCGCTACACAGCTCCGGCCACCGGAGATGGGTAGCGGCACCGATGGTCGGCGATACCGCCCGGCGCCGAAACTGGAAGCCGAGAAAACCGGCTGCGGGAGGAGCGTTCGACGTGGACATCGACCGCGGCACGTTTCCGGGCCAGGGCACCGTGCACCACCTGCTGACCCGCAGCGGTGACCGGTTCGCGCTGGTGTCCGGTACCGACGGCGCGAAACACATCCACGTCTACCGCACCGCCCGCGACGAACCCGTCCACTCCATCGCGCTGGGCCCCGACGAAGCCGATCAGCTCGCCGAACTGCTGCACAGCAGACCCCTGCCCGACCGGGTGGCCCGGCTGGAACGGCTGATGGACCAGTTCACCGGCGACAGGAACCGGTCATGACAACCCTCTCCCCGCACGCGCGACGGGACCATCCGATGCAAGCACACGAGATCGCGGTCCAGCTGCCGACCGTTCGCACCGGCGACCCCGTCGCCAAGGCCATGCGATTGATGGTGGTCAACCGGCTGCCCGGCCTCATCGTGGTCGATGCGGCCGGCCGGCCCGTCGCGGTCCTGCCCGGGACCCAGGTGCTGCGGCTGGCCATCCCCAGCTCCTACCAGGACGACCCCGCGCTGGCGCGCACCATCGACGAACTGCACGCCGAACTGTTCTGGCGTGAACCCGGCGATCTGACCGTGGGCGACTGCCTGCCCGAACACGCACCGCGCCCGGCCGTGGTGCACCGCGACGCCACCCTGCTGGAGATCGCCGCCCTCATGGCGCAGCGGCACAGCCCGCTGGTCGCGGTGGTGGATCGCACCCGCACCCTCGTCGGCGGCATCACCCTCGAACGACTACTGATCAGCCTGGCCGTCGCCGGGCCCGACGACTGACCCGCCGGGCCGAGGGGAGGTGCGCCGATGAACCAGATCCTGGCGGTCGTCGTATTCGTCGGGGCGTTCTGGTTCATCGCCACCGAACGCGCGGACAAGGTGAAGGTCGTCCTGGTCGCGGCGGGGTTGATGACCGTGCTCGGTCTGATACCCGGCGAGCAGGTCTTCTACAACGCGCATGTCGGCATCGACTGGAATGTGATCTTCCTGCTGCTCGGCATGATGATCATCGTCGGCGTCATCAAGCAGACCGGATTGTTCGACTTCCTCGCCATCTGGGCCGCGAAACGGTCCCGTGGCAGCCCGTTCCGGCTGATGGTGATGCTGATGATCATCACGGCCGTCGCCTCGCCGCTCCTCGACAATGTCACCATCATCATGCTCGTCGCGCCGGTCACCATCGTGGTGTGCGGGCGGCTGGGTTTCGCCGCGCAACCGTTTCTCATCGCCGAGGTGCTCGCCGCCAATATCGGCGGCGCGGCCACCCTGGTCGGCGATCCGCCCAACATCATCATCGGCAGCCGGGCCGGCCTGACCTTCAATGATTTCCTGCTGCACATGGCCCCGGCCGTGGCGGTGATCTTCGTCCTGTTCGTGCTGTTCACCCGCTGGCTGTTCCGCGCGCATCTGCGTGAGCGTTCCGAGCACATCGAGACGGTGGCGGCCCTGCAGGAACGCCGGGCCATCACCGATCCGCACCTGCTGGCCCGCGCATTGCTCGTACTGGCCGGGGTCGTGGTGGGTTTCGGTCTGCATTCGATGCTGCACGTGGCGCCGTCGATCATCGCGCTGCTCGGCGCGGGCGCCATGGTGCTGATCTCCCGGCTCGATATCGGTGACATCCTGCGCGAGGTGGAATGGGGCACCCTGGTCTTCTTCATGGGCCTGTTCGTGATGGTTGCCGGTCTCGTGCACACCGGCGTGATCGAGCTCCTCGGCGACGCCGCTGTCGCCGCATTCGGCGACAATCCGCTGTTCGCGTCGGCGGTCCTGGTTTTCGGTTCCGCCGTCGTGGCCGCGTTCATCGACAACATCCCCTATACGACCACCATGGCCCCGGTCGTCGAGGGCCTGGTCGAACAGACTTCCGACCACGGGCAGGGCCGCGCGCTGTGGTGGGCGTTCGCCTTCGGCGCGGATTTCAGCGGGAACGGCACGGCGGTCGCCGCGAGCGCCAATGTGGTGGCCCTCGATATCGCGCGCCGGGCCGGGCACCGGATCACCTTCTGGCAGTTCACCAGGTACGGCATCGTGGTCACGGCGCTCAGCTGCGTGCTGGCCTGGGCCTATGTCGCGGTCCGGTACTTCTGAGCAGCGACATGCCACCCACTCGTCCATGCCGCGGCTCACTACTTCCGACTTCCGACCGGCGGCGGCCGGTGACACCGCCACCCGCTGAGCCACGAAGCAGGCCCGGCACCCTCGACCGGCACCGGCGACACCAGCCGCTGACCCACGGTGTGGTCTGGTACCCCGGCCGGCGGTCGACGCGACGATGTCGCCCCTGAGACTCGGCGAGCGCTGGCGCCCTATACCGCCACGCGCCCGGTGTCTACCTCGGGTAGCGGCGGCAGTTCCAGGTTCTCCCGAAATGTGGCACCGAGGTAGTCGGAGCCGACGATATCGCGGCGGCGTAGTTCGGGCAGCAGACCGTTGGTGACGAAATCCCGGGTGCGGGGATCGTCCAGGCCGCCCAGCGAGATGATGTCGAGCACTCCGGCGCGATATCGCTCTTCGATGGCATCGGCCAACTGCTCCGGCGTACCCGCCGCCGACCAGTGGCCGGTGTGCCGCGCTTCCAGGATCAGCTCACGCAGGGTGCGCCCGGAACCGGCGAGACGCGCGAAGATCTCCACCCGCCCACGCCGACGATGCACCGAATCCAACTCGGGGAGAGAATTTTCCGGGAGCGGCCGGTCCAGCGGGAGATCGGAGAGGTCGACCCCGCCGCCGAGCATATCCGCGAGCAGCCGGCGACCGGCTTCGAAGTCGAATGACTCCTCCTGTTCGCGGACCAGCCGCGCGGCCTCGGCTTCGGTCGCGCCATAGGTGGCGTGGAAGGAGCTGAAGATGTACGGCAGCCCCGCCGGCCGGCCCAGCTCCCGGGCGCGGGCACGGACCTTGTCCGTATACGCGTGGGCGTCGTCGAGTGTGGTCAGCGAAGTGAACACCGCTTCGGCGAAACGGGCGCCGAGTTCGATTCCGCCCGCCGACTGGCCGGCCTGGAACTGCACCGGGCGCCGCTGCGGCAGCGGCGGGATGTTCAGCGGACCGCGCACGGTGAAATGCTCGCCCCGGTAGTCGATCGGACGCACCCGGGCCGGATCGAGTACGGCACCACCGCGACCGTCCGGGGTGAGAGCGCCCCGCTCCCACGAGTCGAACAGGGCGTGTACCACTTCCAGCGATTCCGCGGCGCGCGCATAACGCTGTTCCGGGCCGGGCAACTCCTGATCGCTGTAGTTCTCCTCGCCCAGCGATGAGGTCACGGCGTTCCAGGCGGACCGGCCGTTGCTCACATGATCGAGCGTGCCGAACAGCCGGGCCAGATTGTACGGGTGGTGGAAGGTGGTGGTGACCGTGGCGATCAGACCGATATGTGTCGTCACCGAACTCAAGGCCGAGAGGTAGATCAGCGGCTCCTGTGCGCCGATCGCCCCCTGCGCGCCGAAACCGAGCAGGTCGGCCGCGAAGAGCGCGTCGAACCTGTGCTCCTCGGCCACCTTCGCGACGGCGATCGCGGAGTCGAGCGTCGACCGGCCCGGGTCCACCGCCGCCGCGTAGATATCGGTACCGCCGCTGACTCCGGTGACCGTCTTGAGATGCCGTCGAGGTCTGCTGCGTGATACCACCTTGCGACGATATGGCGCTGGTCGGCGCCTCGGGCAGCCTTGCGCTCACCGTGATTCGGAGGCTCGCGCACCGCGCCGCCGGGCCGCTCCGTAATCCCCCTTCGGATCACGGGGCGGCCCGGGTACCGGGTACCTCCCCGTTCGGGCCCCGGCCAGCCCATGTCGCGGTCGCCGGCCAATCGTCGTCGAACCCGCTCGACGACCCCTGTCGCGCAACGGTCGCGGCACCTCCCAAATCAACTGCGTGCACCCGACACTTCCGCCGGGGCGCACCTGTGTCACGCGGGAACCACCGCCACCCGCGCCTCGCGCACCGTGGGTTCCCCGATCTGATCCGCCACCGCCCGGGCGTACTGCGCGTGTGTGAGTCCCGCGGTGGCCTGCCACAGGGTGACCGGTCCCGCGACAAGCCGGTACTCACCCGCCGCGCCGGCGCCGAGGCCGGCGGGCGGGGTGAGGACCGCCCAATCCAATGCGGTGGTCGCGCGCAGCGCGGCGAGCTGACGCAGATGGGCTTCGGCGAACGGGCGGAGACGGGCCGGGAACAGGCCGGCGTCGTCGCCCAGGCGGCCGCCCGAGTCGAGTTCCAGGGTCGCCGCCAGCCCCACCGCGATCAGGCGGCGGTGCGGCCGATGCCAGTACCGGTCGAGATCGGCGACGATTCGCGCGTAGTAGTCGATCTCGAAACCGTCGAACGAATCCGGCGGCGCCGGGAACGGCGTCACCGCCGTCACCACCGCGTCCACCCCGTGCAGTAGCGCCTTCGACGCCACCAGATTCCGCGCGTCACCTGCGGTCACCCGCAGGTCGACCGGCAGGTCGCGGTGCCGGGCCTGCTCGCGCACCACCCCGGTGACCTCGTGCCCGTCCCGCAGCAGCGCCGCGGTGACCGCCCGGCCGACCCGTCCCGCCGCTCCGAGTACCGCGATATGCCGGCGGCCGCTGTCCGATGTGGTGCCCATGGACGTGACGGTAGGCCCGACCCGCCCGGTGACCGCAACGTAACTACCTACACTGAAACGGTGACCAGGCCCGACATCCAGCTCCCCTCCTTCGACCCGGTCTGCCCGATGAGCAGTTTCCCGATCCGGATCGGTGGGAAATGGACGGCCATGATTGTGCTGTCCCTGGAGAATTCGCCGCAGCGTTTCGGCGTACTGCGTCGGCATCTGCGCCCGGTGAGCGCCAAGGTCCTGGCCGAGACGCTGGTCTCGATGGAGCGGGACGGGCTGGTGTGCCGCCGCCCGGTCGGGGCCAGCGACGATCAGGGTGTCGAATACGAGCTGACCCCGCTCGGCCGCTCCCTGCTCGGCGTGATCGAACATGTCCGCGGCTGGGCCCTGGAGCACTTATCCGAATTGGACGGTGCCCGGGCCGCTTTCGACGCCGAGAGCGGTGCGCGCAGTGCCTGATCAGGTCAGCCGACGGATATCCCCGCGCACCCGGTAGAACCCACCGCGCGCCGACTCGGCCACCCCGTCCACCACATAGCGGGTGCCGGCCTGCCGGATATCCCGGGGGAACTGCACATTCCATTCCCGCCGGTAGCCCGGTGAGACGATGTGCACCCGCAGGCGCCCGCCCACGTCGATACATTCGACGACCACGCCGCCCCCGGCATCGGTGGTCACCTCCACGGTGCTGCTGGGCACCACGGCGGCCAGCGGCGGCGCCTTCACCGAGACGGTCTGCGGCAGCACACCCTGTTCGGCGTCGCGGACCGCGGTCTCGCTCACATCGAGGCAGGCCAGGGTGCCGGCGGTGGTGACGAGGTACAGCCGGTCGTCGTGATACTGCATCGAATACGCCGAACCGCAGCCGGTGCCGAGTTTCCAGAGCCGGCGGCCGCCGGCGTCGAAGCAGTACACCGACGAATAGTTGTCACCGGCGAAGACGTAGCGCCCGTCCGGCGAGGCCGCGCACGAGTACACCGCGGCATCGCACTGGAATATCCGGTCGGCGCGGCCGCCCTTGTCCAGCATGCGCACCTGGTTGCGCGCGGTACCGGCGTAGACCGCCGCGGCCTCCTGCCAGCCGAACAGCACCGCACCGCCGGTGCCGCGGTGCCACTGATGGTTACCGGAGCCCAGGTCGTATTTCGTGACCCCGCCCGAATGCCCGTGGTACACCCCGTCCGAGTCGATGCGCACCATCCAGCCCGAATCGCCGTCGCTGCGACGCGACCACAGCGATTCCTCCTCGTGGTCGATCACGGTGAGGCCGCCCTGCACATCGGAGACACCGAGGATGCCGTCGTGGATATCGAGCCAGTAGATATCGACATCGGCGGCGATATCGTAGGCCGCCCGCGGCACCTTGCCCGACAGATCGTAGACCCGGCCGTCGTCGCAGCCGGCGTAGATCCAGAAGTCGTCGGCGACAATACATTTGACCGCGTCGGGCAGCCGGAAGCGCCCGGTCACCGCACCCGCCGGGGTGAGCGTGAAGACGTCGCCGTTCTCGTTACCCACCCAGCAGCGCTCGGAGTCGATGAAGATACCGAACGCCGCGGCACCCGAATCGAAGGTCCACAGCACCGGCGCGGTCCGGGCGGTGGAACGTCCGCTGGCGATCGCCCGCCGGGTGACCGCCCGCGCCGCCCGCGCGCCCGGGACCGCGGGGGCATAGCCCTTGCGGACTTTCTCGCCGATCTTCTTCTGCGCCGCCGCCTGCGCCTTCTGCGCGTCGGCGAAGGAGCTGACCTTGCTCTGCCCCTGTTCACCGATCCGCCCGTACCGGATCGTCACCTGGGTGCCGTCCACCGCGACCTCGTAGAACTTGTGCGCCGATCCCCCTTCCTCCGACAGTTCGAGATAGGTCGTGGTTGCCGTGGTCATACTGGTCCCGCTCGTCGTCGTTGCGCTTCGACGCGAAAAGTAGCAACCGGTACCGACATACGGAACACCGTCGAAACCACGCCCCCGGAACTCGCGGGCACGGGGCGTCGCGGACACCGGCCGAGACGGTGCTCACACCGCGTCACGCACCCCGGCCCGGTCTCGTCTCCAGTGGTAGGAACCCAGAGAACGGAGCCACCATGCCTCAGCAGCGCACCCATGTGGTCGTGATCGGCGGCGGATACGCCGGAACCCTGGCCGCCAACCGGTTGCGCCGGCGGCCGGACCTCGAGATCACCCTGGTGAATCCACGCCCGGAATTCGTCGAACGTATCCGGTTGCACCAGCTCATCGCCGGTACGGGTACGGCGACAGCCGGCTACGACTCCCTGCTCGGGACCGGGATCCACCTGCTCGTCGACACCGCGACACGGATCGACACCGGCACCCGGACGATCCACACGGCCGCCGGTGCGGAACTGACCTACGACTACCTCGTCTACGCCGTCGGCAGCACCGCGGCGCCGGGGTCGGCGGTGCCCGGGGCGGCCGAATTCGCCTGCTCCGTGGCCGAACTCGAGCAGGCACAGCGGCTGCGCGCGGCGCTCGCCGGGACCGCCGCGAACGCGCCGGTGACGGTCGTCGGCGCCGGCCTGACCGGGCTGGAGACCGCCACCGAACTCGCCGAGCAGGGCCGGATGGTGCGGTTGATCTGCGGCGGTGTCCTGGGACCCGCGCTCAGCGCGCCGGGACGCCGTGCGGTGGCCGCCCGGTTGCGCCGGCTGGGTGTGGACGTCCTCGACACCGCGGTCGTCGGCGAGGTCCGCCGCGACGCCGTCGTCCTCGGCGACGGCACGGTGCTGCCCAGCGCGGTGACCATCTGGACCGCGGGTTTCGGGGTGCCCGACCTGGCCCGCGCCAGCGGCCTGACCACCGACGAGCTGGGCCGGCTGCGCACCGACGAAACCCTCACCAGCGTCGACAGCGACCGGGTGATCGCCGCCGGGGACGCGGCGGCCCCCTCCGGACAACCGCTGCGGATGAGCTGCCAGGCCGCGATCCCGCTGGGCGCCCAGGCCGCCGATACCGTGCTGAGCCGGCTCGCCGGCGATATCGCCGTACCCATCGACCAGGCGTTCGTCGGATCGGCTCTCAGCCTGGGCCGCCGCGGGGCGGTCATCCAGGTGGCCCGCCGCGACGACACACCGGTGAATGCCTTCTTGGCAGGCCGGGTGGCCGCGACGGTGAAGGAAGCCATCTGCAAGGGCACCCTCTGGCAGATCCGGCGCGAGGCGCGCAAACCCGGTGCGGCACTGTGGCTGAAGGGCGGCCGGAAGGCCGGTAGGGCTGCCGCCACCGCCGCGCGGTGAAACCCGCGACCGGGGGCGGGGGGTCACCATACCGGTACCCCCGGCCCCGGTCGCCGTTCCCGTTCGAAGTGAGTGAAACGGAATACGCTCCACCGGCCCGGGTGTTGGCGCCGACATGGCACTCAGCGCACCGATCGGAATCGCCCTCACTCCCCGCCCCGCCGCCATCAATGCCGTCGACGATGTGATCGAACGGGCCCGCCTCCTCCAGCGGAGCGGCATCGACCGCGCCTGGTTCGGGCAGCGTTTCGACTTCGATTCGCTGTCGCTGGCGGCCGTGGTCGGCTCCGCGGTTCCGGGTCTGCACGTCGGCACGTCGGTGGTCCCGATCAACCCACGCCATCCGCTCGTGGTCGCGAGCCAGGCGCAGACCGCCCATGCCGCCAGCCATCGCCGGTTCACCCTCGGCCTCGGACTCGGTGCGCGGGACCTGGAAGAACCCGCGTTCGGGATCCGCACCGAGCGGCCGATCCGCCGGCTGCGCGAGTACCTCACCGTCCTGCGCTCGGTACTCACCACGGGGACGGTCGATTTCACCGGTCACACCGTCTCCGCGGCGCCGCCGCTCCCGGCGGCGGTGGCCGGCGGCGACGGGCCCGATATCGTCGTGGCGGCCATGGGTCCGCAGGCGGTGGCCGCCGCGGGTGAACTCGCCGACGGAATCGTGCCGTTCCTGGCCGGACCCCGCACCCTCGGCGGCGATATCGTGCCGCGGGCCGAGGTCGCCGCCCGGTCCGCGGGCCGGCCCCGGCCCCGGGTGATCGCGGGAGTCGCGGTGGTGGTGACCGACCATCCCGAGCAGGTCCGGGCCCGGGCCGCCGAACAGATGGCCTTCTACGAGGGCATCCCGTCCTACCGCGCCGTCCTGGACCGCGAAGGTGTCGCCACCGCGGCCGAGCTGGCCGTTATCGGCACCGAGGCCGAGGTCGAAGCACAACTGCGCCGCTACGTGGAGGCGGGCGCGACCGAACTGCTCGTCACCCAGACCGACCTCGGCGGCCCGGCGGACGAACTGGCCACCTGGCGCTTCCTCGGCGCGCTCGGCGGCGTCCCGGTCTGATCCCGGCGCCCGGTTTCGCTCACGGCGCGCGCAACCCTGCCGGTTCCCACCCGCGGCCGGTACCGTCCTCACTCCCGCCGATCGCCGACGATCGGCTCGGCAGGCCCGGTCGGGCGGAGTGTGGAGCGTGTGGTGACCGACATGGGGCGAATCGTCAGGGGTGCGCGGTGACCGCGACCGAGATCGCGCCGGATACCGCCGCCGCGCCACCGGGTCCCGCCGCACGCCGCGCCGGCTACCGGCGGCTGATCCGGCCGGTCGCGACCCGGCTGGCCGCCCTGGTTCTGGTGCTCGTGCTCTGGGTCCTGGTCACCGCGACCGCCTTGGTCGATCCGCTGTACCTGCCCTCGCCCGGGGCGGTCTGGGACGCGTTCGTCCGCGCCAACACCCGGCATCCGATCGCGCCCGGCGTGGATCGCATGGTGATCGGTGAGCAGAACTACTACCTGTGGGAACATCTGGTCGCCAGCCTGCAGCGTATCGGGGCCGGGGTCGGCCTGGCCGTCGTGGCCGGACCGCTGACCGGGTTCGTCATGGGCATGCTGGCCCCGGTCCGGCTGGTCACCGAACCGATCCTGAACTTCCTGCGCGCGCTCCCCCCGCTGGGCTATATCGGATTGCTGATCGTCTGGTTCGGAATCGGGGACGTCTCCAAGATCTGGCTGCTCTTCCTGGCCGCGTTCCCGCCCATCGCCATCGCGACCCTGAACGGCGTCACCGGGGTCAAACAGGACTACCTGCATGCCGCGCGCTCACTGGGCGCCGGCCGGGTCCAGGTGATCCTCCGCGTCGTCCTGCCCGCCACCCTGCCCGAGGTCATCGGCGGTATCCGTCTCGCCACCGCGTTCGCCTGGACCACCGTGGTCGCCGCCGAACTCAACAACGGCATCCCCGGTATCGGCGGACTCGCCTACATCTCCGGCACGCAGCTGGACACCCCGCTGACCATCGCCTGCATCATCGTCATCGGTGGCGCGGCACTGGCCCTCGATTCCCTCCTGAAACTGGCCGGCGATGTGGCGGTCCCCTGGAAAGGCAAGGCATGAAACGCACAGTTCGGACGGTCGCCGCGTTGGTCCTCGCCCTCGGCGTGACCGCCACCGCCGGCTGCGTCCAATCCGGGCGCGGCGACAGCGGCGCCCAGGACGGCGGGACGGCCTGCCCGTTCACCCCCGACACCGAGGTCACCGCGACCGCCCGCATCGGATACCAGGCGATCCCCAATGCCGACCTCTACGTCAAGGACCGCGGCCTGCTGGAGGCATGCCTGCCGAACGCGACCGTCACCTGGAGCCAATTCTCCTCCGGCGCCGATGTGGTGCAGGCGTTCGGCGCGGGCAGTATCGATATCGGCACACTCGGCTCCAGCCCGGCCACCAAGGCGGTCTCGGCGCCGCTGAACCTGCCGGTGCGAGTGCTGTGGATCCACGATGTGATCGGGGAATCGGAATCGCTGGTGGTCGAGGACAAGGCGGTCACCTCGCTCGCGGGTCTGCGCGGTAAGCGGGTCGCGACGCCGTTCGGGAGTACCGCGCACTACAGCCTGCTCGCCGCGCTCGGCAAGGCCGGCCTGTCCGGCCAGGTGAACCTGATCAATCTGCAGCCGAACGCGATACCCGGCGCCTGGTCCGGCGACCAGATCGATGCGGCGTGGGTATGGGATCCGACCCTGTCCGAGCTCATCGAGGCCGGCGGCACCGTCCTCACCTCCAGCGCGGAGACCGCGGCCCAGGGCGCGCCGACCTTCGATGTCGCCGCGGCCACCACCGCCTTCCTCGACCGGAACAGCGCATTCGCGGCGGTGTGGGCGAAAGTCCAGAACTACGCGATCGAGCAGATCCGCGACAATCCCGAGGAGGCCGCGGTGGCGATCGGCGCCCAGCTCGGTATCGACCCGCAGCTCGCGCGCCCGCAGCTGGCCGGCTACACCTATCCGACCGCGACCGAGCAGGCCGGGCCGGAGTACCTGGGCGGCGATTTCGCCGGTGCCCTGCACAAGACCGCGGAATTCCTGCTGAGTCAGGGCGGTATCGAGGCGGTCGGCGGCGAACAGGCCTACCGGGATGCCATCTATCCGGACGCCGCGCGGGCAGCGGCACAGTGACCGCCACGACCCACCGGGTGACCCTCTCCGCGGTGACCATGAGCTACCCGGGCGGACAGTCCCCCACTCAGGTCCTCGCACCCACCGACCTGACCGTCGAGGGCGGTGAGTTCGTCTGCGTGGTCGGCCCGTCCGGCTGCGGGAAGACCACCCTGCTCAATATCCTGGCCGGGTTCCTGGCACCCAGCGGCGGCACGGTCCGGGTCGGTGACCGGCCCGTCACCGGGCCGGACCCCGATCGCGGCGTCGTCTTCCAGCAGCCGACCCTCTACCCCTGGCTGTCGGTCCGACGGAATGTCGAATTCGGGCCCCGGGTGCGGGGAGTCGAGCGCGCACGCCGACAGGCCGAAGCCGATCGACTGCTCACCCTCGTCGGCCTCGACCGGCTCGGCGACCGGCGCCCCTACGAACTGTCCGGCGGCCAGCAACAGCGCGTCCAGATCGCCCGCGTGCTGATCAACGATCCGCGGATCATCCTGATGGACGAGCCTTTCGGTGCCCTCGACGCGCTCACCAGGGAAAAACTGCAGAGCGAACTGCTGGCGCTGTGGCGGGAACGCCGGAATACCGTCCTGTTCGTCACCCACAGCATCGACGAGGCGCTACTGCTAGGGACGCGGGTCATTGTCATGGGTGCGCGGCCGGGCCGGATCATCTACGACGAACCGACCGCGTTCAAGCACGATCTCGGCGACGCCGGGTTCGCCGAGGTCCGCGCCGACCCGGGATTCATCGTCATGCGTGACGAACTCGCCCGGCACATCTACACCGCGCACGCCGCCTGAGCGTTCGATCCCGACCCGTCCGGCCGGCACCGGTCTCCGTCCGTCACACGAGTTCGCCGGGGTACCGAAAATCCGCCCACGGAGGGATGTTCACCGGGTCACGCGCTCGTAGGCTCGGCGAGACGACGGGTACCGGCGCGCCACCCACTACCGTTGCCCCGTGACCGCCTCGGAAATCCCGCAACCGTTTCCCGCGATCGAACCCTACGATTCGGGCCTGCTCGACGTGGGCGACGGCAACCGGATCTACTGGGAGACCAGCGGTAACCCGGCAGGCCGTCCCGCGCTGGTGGTCCACGGCGGACCCGGCAGCGGTGGCCGCCGCAGCGCGCGCACCGGGTTCGACCCGGAGGTCTTCCGGATCGTGCTGTTCGATCAGCGTGGCTGCGGTGAAAGCCGGCCGCACGCCGCGGATCCGGCGGTCGATATGCGGCACAACACCACCGAGCATCTGCTCGCGGATATGGAGGCGCTGCGCGAACACCTGGGTATCGACCGGTGGCTGCTCTACGGCGGTTCGTGGGGTTCGACGCTGATCCTCGCCTACGCCGAACGTCATCCGGAACGGGTCACCGGAATAGTGCTGGTCGGGGTGACGACGACCCGGCCGCAGGAGATCGACTGGCTCTACCACGGCCTGCGGCTGCTGTTACCGGTCGAATGGGAGCGGTTCCGCGCCGGCGCTCCGGCCGGCGTCCGGGACGACGAACTGGTCGAGGCGTATCGGCACCTGATGGAAGATCCGGATCCCGAGGTCCGGGCGGCGGCGGCCCAGCGATGGTGCGCGTGGGAGGACGCGGTGATCGCGCACGAAAACCTCGGCACGCCCGGCCAGTACAGCGCGAAACCCGATGCGGCGCGGCTGGCCTTCGTCCGGATCTGCACCCACTATTTCGCCCACGCCGCCTGGCTCGAGGACGGCGGCCTACTACGCGATGCCCATCGGCTCGCGGGCATCCCCGGTGTGCTCATCCACGGCCGCCTCGACCTGTCCGCACCCCTGCGCACCGCCTGGGAACTCGCCCGGGCCTGGCCCGGCGCCGAACTGCGGATCGTCGACGATTCCGGGCACACCGGCAGCCCCGCCCTGCGTACCGCCGTGCTCGACGCGATCGCCCGCTTCACCGACTGACGCGAGTACCGCTTCCCGGACGCGCGGGCTCGGGGTTCCCTATGATCAGCCGGCGACCGGCGGGTGTAACGCTCTGGCCCGAGTGCCGCCGAACGCGCTGTCCGATTGCCGCCGGCGGGCCATCCGCCGGACTCTGATAGTGGTTCCATGACCGCGACTTCCGCACCGTCGGCCCGGCTCGTCCTCGAAGGCATGTATCGCGCCGAAGCCGAGTACCTCGCCGCCGGTGGACCGGGCAACGCCTCGTTCAGCACGCTCGCGCCGTTTTTCGCCGCGGACGTCGAACTCCACCAGGCCGACGGTCTCCCCTACGGCGGCGTCTGGCGCGGCCATGCCGGTATGGAGCGTTTCTTCCTCGTCATGAGCGCCACCTGGGACCGCTTCGACATGGCCGAGCAGACGATCCTGTCCGATTCCGGTCCGCTCGTGGTCCACACGCATGTGCGCGCCCGCTCCCGCGTCACCGGCCGCGAACTGGATTTCCCCATCCTGCAGACCATCACCGTACTCAGCGGACTGATCACCGAAGTACGCCCGTTCTACTGGGACACCGCGGCCATCGCGGCCGCCTGTGCACCCACCCCCGCAAACGATTAGCGGGTGCAGCCCGGCCTCCGGCACACACCTCGAATCGAAACCATGGCGCGGGTTCGGAACCCGCCGAGGCGGCGCCGGGACTCGGTCTCGGGGAGGCGTACCCCGCTCATTCGCGGCATTTCCGCCCCGCTCTCCGAGCAGAACTCCGAAATCGAACGTTTCGAGGGTGTCTCCGGCATTGATTGCCTGCTGGTACCAGACCTCGGCTCACCAACCCGGCACCGCCGCTCATCGCCTCGAAGGCACGCCCCGAGAAGCGGCAGTGTCACACGAGTATGTCTCCGGACTTCCCGGGGGATTCACTCCGGGATCTTCGCGGTTTTCTGTTGACGAGCGTGATGTCGCCGTTGTAGTGGGCCAGGAGCCGGGGATTCATGACCGCGCGCCACAGCGGTGGGACGGCGGCGAGCAGAACCATGGTGGCGTAACCGAACGGCAGCTGTGGGGCCTCATCCGAACTGCGCAGCGTCTGGTAGCGGCGGCTGGGGTTCGCGTGGTGGTCGCTGTGGCGTTGGAGGTGGAGCAGGAAGACGTTGGTGACCAGGCGGTCGCTGTTCCAGCTGTGGCGTGGTGCGCACCGCTCGTAGCGGCCGTCGGCGCGGCGGGCCCGGAGCAGACCGTAGTGCTCGAGGTAGTTCACGGTCTCGAGCAATCCGATGCCGATCACGGCCTGTAGCGCCAGAAAGGGGATGACGACGGGCCCGAAGACGAGAATCATGGAACCGAACACCACGACGCTCATCGACCATGCCTGTAGTAGCTGATTGTCCCGGCTGAACCACTTCTTCCCCTTGCGGGACAAACGTTCCCGTTCCAGGGCGAGTGCCGAGCGGAAGCCGCCGACCGCGCTGCGCGGTATGAACGCCCACAGCGGCTCGCCGAAGCGGGCGCTCGCCGGGTCCTCGGGTGTGGCGACGCGGACATGATGGCCGCGGTTGTGCTCGACGAAGAAATGACCGTAACCGGATTGCGCCAGCGCCATTTTCGCCAGCCAGCGTTCGGAATGTTCGACCCGGTGGCCGAGTTCATGCGCGGCGTTGATGCCGATACCGGACACGATACCCAATGTCGCGGTCAGCCCGAGTTTGTCGACGAGTCCCAGCTCGGAGCCGGACCACATGTATCCCGCGATCGCCAGACCGATGAGCTGCATAGGCAGGAAGAGAAATGTGCACCAGCGGTAATAGCGGTCGTTGGACAAAGCCTCGTAGTCTTCGTCGCGCGGACTGATGCCATCGCAGCCCACCGCGATGTCCAGCACCGGAATCACCACGAACACGAGGATCGGACCGATCCACCAGAACAGCGTGAGCCCGGTCAGGTGTACCAGTTGCGACGGTAGTAGCGCGCAACCGGGCGCCACGGTGCTCAGAATCCAGAGATAGCGTTTGTGATCGCGCGCGTTCTCGCGTCTGAGAGGTGTCATATCCGTCTCGCTCTTGATTGGGTATGGCTGCTGAAAACGGGTGACGCTGAAACGCCGCATATCTCGATAGGCCGGGACGAGCGGTCCGGAGCAGAGTACAACCCCAGGACCGACCGACGCCGGGCACGGTAGCGCACGATACGCGGAGGCGTTCAGCCGAGATGCGTTGAGAGCGGCGAGTCTACTGCCCGATCGAGATACCGGAGTGCCGGAAGCGGTCGCAGCCTCCGCCGAACTACGGCAGGGCCGCGCAGTTCACGGGGGCCGGCACGTTGGCAAGGCGATCGGTCACCCACTGCTGCGAGGTCATCAGCGATGGGAAGAACGCCACATCGTGGGTACCCAGCAACCCGGCGGATATGGGGGGCAGACCGGCGTCCGAGTCCAGCTGAACGGTCGCACCGGCACCGCACCAACTCGCGGCCATACCGTGCACGGCCGCGTACGGCGCTCCCTCATCGTGCCTGGCCGAGTAGATACGGACCGGCACCGAGGGGGCGAGCCCGCCGAGCCGCTGCTCGTCGAATGCCCTTTTCAGTTCCGGGGAGCCATCGATCACGGCCGTGAGCGGCAGCCCACTGGTGGTCCACTGCGTCGTGTTCTGCGGTTGCGTGAAACTGCTGGAGAGGCCGCCGCATTTACCGATCGCCTCGTTCATGATCGCCTTACCGGTGTTGTTCAGCGCAGCGTCGAGTACCGGTCGGGTGTCGGGATAATCGGCGGCGATGCCGTTGACGATCCAGGCGATGGCCGTTCCGACACCGGGGCGGCCGTCGAAGCGCGCGATGTAGTCCTGGGGGCTCACCAGAGGTCCGCCCACATAGGCGCCGCGCACGTTCAGGTCGGGGGCATACTTCGGTTGCAGCTCGGCCGCCGCCGCGGAAGCCATCCCGCCCTGGGAGTATCCGTACAGCAGGACCGGCGAGTTCGGACCGAGTCCGGTATCGGGCAGACGCAACGCGGCACGCGCGGAGTCCAGTACCGCGTAGGCCTGTGTTTTGCGGTTGAGGAAGTTGTGGATGCCCGGCGCGTTGAGGTCGTGATAGTCCGTTATCACCACCCCCATACCGCGAGCGAGCAGTTGGTAGATCGCGATGACGTCGTATTCGAAGATCATATCGGCCGGCGGCTGGAATCGGACCACCTGCGACAGCATCGCCGAGGGCGCGCAGTCGGCGCCCTGTCCCTGGGTGCCGCCCGCGTACGCCACCAGCGGGCGTTCTCCCGGGCCGGTCCACGGCGCGAGCGGCTCCAGGTACGTGCCCACCACCGTGGTGGGCGCGTCATGGGTATCGCTGCTGGCATAGGTGAGGCGTATCGACCTCGCCGGGACCGTCCCGGGTATTCCGGGGGCCGACACCACTGTTTGCGACGCTTCGGCACGGAGAATGTCGCCCCCGGCGCCTTGCGCCTGTAACGGCGCCGGTGCCGTCCATGCCGGTGGTGCGGCGATCGACGCACCACCGGCGACGATGAAGGTTCCTGTCAACACTGCGACCCAGGCACGTTTTTCGCTCTTCATACCGATCCTTCATGCGTGTGGTTCATGCAGGGCAGTTATCGAGCCGGAAGACACGATCGCCGCAGACACAGCACGACACTGCTGGTCAGCGGACCATTAGCAGCAAAACGGTGACGCTTCGATTCAACAGATCAGATCGAATATCGCGAGTATCTCTGTTCAGCGCGGAAGCAGGAACACAGACATTTCGTATTACCGAGGCCACAGCTTAAGCCATGCGGTGGGCGCATGTCCGGAAGCCGCCGCCTCGATTCGGCACGAGTCGATCGCATTCCGGTCACCGCCGGCAACCGGATGGAAGAATGGCCGGACGCGCAGACCGCTCCGCGTGCGTACCGGCTCCATGGACGACCTGCTGGTCGGGTCATCTGCCCAGCAGAAGACGACATCGGAGGAGATCCCGTGGCCACATCAGGCGGCATCGGCACCGATAGGACCCTCGTAGATCTGTACAAGGACATCCACCGCCATCCCGAACTCGGGTTCCGCGAACACCGCACCGCCGCGCTCGTGGCCGACCGGCTGCGCGGCGCCGGGTTCGACGTCACCACCGGAATCGGACGGACCGGGGTGGTCGGCGTCCTGAAGAACGGCGCGGGCCCGACGGCCCTGCTGCGAGCCGATATGGACGCCCTGCCCGTACGAGAGGACACCGGCCTCGACTACGCCGGCACCGTCACGGTCACCGATGAGGACGGCCGCACCGTCCCGGTGGCCCACGCCTGCGGTCACGATCTGCACACAACCTGCCTGCTGGGTGCGGCACAGACGCTCGCCGCCGACAGCTCCGGTTGGCTGGGCACCCTACTGCTCGTGTTCCAGCCCGCCGAGGAGCTGGGCGCCGGCGCCCAGGCCATGGTCGACGACAGCCTGTTCGACCGATTCCCGATGCCGGATGTCGTACTCGGCCAGCATGTGGCGCCGCTGCCGGCCGGCAAGATCGCCGGGCATCCGGGCCCGGCGTACGCGGGTTCGGATTCGCTGCGCGTGCGGCTCGTCGGCCGCGGCGCACACGGATCCATGCCGGAGGCCGCGGTCGATCCCGTCGTGCTGGCCGCCGCGACGGTGCTGCGCCTGCAGACCGTCGTATCCCGGGAGATCCCGAGCACCGCGACAGCGGTACTCACCGTCGGCTCGATCCATGCCGGCGACGCCGCGAACGTGATCCCCGGTCACGCCGAAATCCAGTTGAACATCCGCAGTTACGATCCTGCCGTGCGCCGGCGCATCCTGGACAGCGTCGAACGCATCGTGCGCGGCGAAGCGGCCACTGCCGGCGCGCCGGAAGAGCCCACCATCACCGAGATCGAACGCTTCCCGGTCGTCATCAACGACCCGGCCGCATTGCACAGGACCCTCGAGGCCTTCGCGTCCTGGCTGGGGCCGGACAATATCCTCGATCCGGGAGCCGGCGCCGGGAGCGAGGATGTCGGCATCTTCGCCACCGGTTCCGGCGCCCCGCTGTCCTACTGGCTGCTCGGCGGCGCGGATCCGGCGCTGTTCACCACGGGCGATATGACCGACCCCGCCCTGCTCACCGTGCCCTCCAACCACTCGCCCCGGTACGCCCCCGTCATCGACCCGACGCTCCCGATCGGCGTCGGCGCCTTGGTGACCGCGGCCCGCACCTGGTTACCGGCCACCCGCTGACCCACCCACTCGGAGCCGGAGGGGCGGTTCGGAGCCCTACTCGATTCACGGGCCGAGCCGGGCACCCGCCCGAAAACAGCCCGTGGGATAGCAGTTCGGCTACTGCTGTCCCACAGGCTGTCTGCTTCTCCGTCCCGATCAAGCCGTCGGCCCTGACCTGGCCTCTCTCTGTGGGGCGGGTGGGGCTCGAACCCACGACCAATGGTTATGGGCTGACCGGTTTCGTCACATGTCATCGGTTCCCATAGAGCGTTGCAGCACAGCAGATTACGGTCCTTAAGCTCTCCGTTACGTCGTGACGTTTGTCGTCGATTGACGACCATATGCGCTGAATAAAGGATGGCCGGGATACTCACTGTCGAGTACCCCGGCCATCTGGCAGAACCTAGCGCTGGACCTCGCAGCTGTGGCCCTGGACCCGCACCCGCACGGATCGGCCATCAATCGTGGTCTTGACGATGTCGGTCAAGACGCGGCCGAGAAGGTCCTGACTCGATTGAGCGCTGACCGGGTGCCAGTCCTGCTTGGAGTCAACCTCGTCGTCCGGAACGATGCGATAGTCGAACTGGCGAACGATCTCGTCTTCGTCGTTGAGTTCGGATAGCAACAGCTGAGACCACAGAGCAATAGGATTACTCGGCAGAAGATTCATGAAGCCCGCCTTCCTGGTCGGTTGCCCAACCGGATGGCCAGGCTAACAACATATCTCGGTTGGCGCGCTGGCGTTTCACTCCCTTGAATACCGGCCGCCGCCCTACGCCCGGAACAGTGCGACCGTGAACCCGGCCAGCCCGAGAGCGAGCAGGGCAAGGGCGAAGTCGTGGCCTGTCACAGCTGCACGACCGGCCAGCGATACCCGCGCGGGTAGATCCTCACCGGAGTGACCAGGGCGGCAACGTCGGTGATCGCGTGCCTGGCCGAATCCGCGTGTTCGAACGACGGGACGACCACCGCGGCCGCGCTGTGCTCCATGACGGCGCCGGCAATGATCAGAGCGCTCGCCAGCGGGCCGGTATCGAGTCGTACCGTCCACACCAGCCGGTAGCCGTGACGCTCGGCCACCTTGTAGACGTCCACCCCGTCGCCTTGGACGTCCTTGCGAATCATCGCGATCGCCTTCGGCAGTTCCCCGACCATCACGCACCCCTTGCGCCCCGACCCCAACTGTTGGAAGGCACCCGGCCGGGCGTCGGGGTTCAACCCGGCCGGATGCTGTGCTGAGCATCACCGACCAGCGGGCAGAGTTTGTCCCGCCCTGGAACAATTGCCACATGGACACATTCGTCGGCCAGCGTGTGCGGACGATCCGCGCGCGGCGGGGCATATCGCAGCAGGTGCTTGCCGATCGCGCGGGGTTGTCCCGTAGCGCGATAGCGAAGTACGAGACCGGGGATCGGCCGGTGGACTCCCGCCGAACTCTGCTCGCTCTCGCTCAGGCGCTCAATGTCACGGTCGGTGAATTGACCGGGCAGCCCGAGCAGGAGAAGTTCGACCCAGCGACCGCCGGTTTCCACATGGCGGTGCCCGAGATCGAGACGGCGCTGTGGTCACAGGGCAACGTCACCGATACCCGACCACCCCGCAGCCTCGACGAACTGGCCGCGCTCATTCGCACAGCAACCAAGCTCCGCCACGACTGCGACTATGCAACCCTCGGCCCGATGCTCGCGCCCATGCTGGTGGACGCCTATCGGCACGTCCGCGACACCAAGACCGAACAGGCTTGGGATGTGCTCTGCACTGTCGCCTACGGCGTCGCGTCGGCACTGAGGGCACGCGGCTACCAGGCACTGGCATGGACTGCGGCACAGGAAGCCGAACGGGCAGCCGCCCGAGCTGGCGGTGTCGCACCGATCGCGGCCGCCGCATTCATCCAGGGGCAGATTCTGCTGTCGCGCCCCGGTGCGCTGCCTGCTGCTCTGGCGACCACGATGGGCACCGCGGAGAGGATCGCGGCCGACGTCCGGACCGCTGGGGAGATTGAGACGCTCGGGATGCTGCACCTGCAAGGCTCGATCGTCGCCGCGACGATGGACAACGACCCCGAACCCCACCTTGTCGAGGCGGCCGAACAGGCGGGCAGGCTTACGGAGGCTAGGCCGAATACCTCCGCGTCCCGCAACGAGTCCTTCGGTCCGTCGAACGTGGCCCTGTGGCGAATGTCGGCCGCGATGGAGCGCCGGGAACCCGGCCAGGTGCTCGCACTGGCGGCGCAACTCACTCCCACCGATCTGCCGAACGAAGGTCGCCGCGCACAGTACTTCGTGGAGATCGGCCGCGCGTACGCGATGCAGCGCAACTATCAGGATTCCCTCTACGCCCTGCTGCGAGCCGAGCATGCGGCCCCGCAGCACGTTCGGAACCTGAACCCCGCCAAGGAATTGGTGGGGCACATGATGCGCTCAGCAAGGCGTGATCTGACCACCGGAGACCTGGGCAGGCTGGCTCAGCGGGTGGGCGTGGTACCGACGACATAGCTCGAGAACATCGTCACTATGACACTAGCGTCCGATGAGCGGGCATCTGGGCAGCCGTGACGCGAGTGGCCGCAGTTGAGATCCTGCACACGGAACACTCGGAGCCGCCGACCCGATACGTGGACATGACAGACATTTGGGGGACCGTCCCAGCCTGGTTCTCAGCCATCGGCACAGTGGGTACCGCGATATCGGTAGCGGTTGGACTCAAGACCTACAACGCGGCGGCGGACGAGCGACGGGATAACGAACGCCGGCAGTCCCGGATGGTCACCATCGAGATCGACTACCCCGGAGGCGTCGCGGTCACTGTCCAGAACCGTAGCGCCGAACCGATCTACGAACTCGTAATCGAGTCGGCGCAGATGAGCACCGATCAAACCGCACGGTGGCGCATCAACCGGGGAGTTGCGGGCGCAAGCCCTACACAAGACGTTCTTGAGGGCAAGGCCAAAACCATGTTCCCGATCGAGTTCGTGGACTCGGAGGGAAAGGAATTCGACTGGCATTACCACGTAACCAAGGACGCGTTACAGCTGCACAGTTCAATTCGTCGACAAGGACGGCCGCCGGTGGCGTCGCACCGACTCGAACACTCCGTCCAGGGTTTACCGCTAATAAGCCCCACCGAAGATCATCACACCGGCGCCGTCCACTACTGATGGGCCGCAGGACGCCGGTGTCCGAATTACTTATTCGAGCCAGAGTCACACCAGGTCGGTGGGATAAATGCCTCTATAACTTTTCGGTTCGCGCGATAGCGACCCGGACCCGACCGCCGAGCAAGCCCCATCTTGCAGAGATCATTGAGATCTCGAGCTGGGGTTCGATCACCACACTGGGCGTACTTCTTCGCCAGACGAATGCTCAGTTCAGTCGCTTCCTGCCGGGAGACCCAACGGTCGCCAGGCAGTTCCAGCGCAAGTTCACGCTGACGATCCCGCGCGGGCGTTGATGGCATAGTTCGAAAAACCTCGTAGACGTGACTTTCCCAGTGGATACGCAGGTTCTCCTGGCGGACTCGCTTGATTTGATCGCGCAGCTCGTCCAGAAACCCCTGGAGGGCATAGCGTATGAAGGCGGTGACATCTCGTTGCGCCTCATCGAGAGCCAGGTAGTAGCGATTCCGGGTCTTGTTATAGAAGTCGGACAGCAAGTTGGTAGCTACGATCGGAACAATCCCGGACTCAGACAGGATTTGCACCTCGATCAGCCTGGCAAGGCGACCATTACCGTTGCCGAACGGGTGGATCCATGCGATGTAAAGGTGAGCAAGAATGGCCGAAAGAACGGCATTCACGAACCGCGACTCCGGCCGATCATCATCCCGTGGAGGGAATCTCATTTCTTCGAGCCACTTCACGAATCGGTCCAAAAGGTAAGGAACCTCTGAGTATGCGGGAGCAAGGTATTTGCCCGCATGAACGTTGTGTTTGCGCAACTTCCCTGGCTCAACCTCCGGTTGTTCGGGGATTCCTTCCAGGATCTGAGCATTGAGCTCACACAGTCTCTCGACAGTGATGGGGAGGCGCTTTCCTGACTGGAGAGCATGATCGATATCGCGGATGGCCCCGATGACGTTCTGCACCTCCCGTTCAAGGTATGCGCGGGACTCGCTGACCCCGGCGGAGCCCTTGTTCACGATCTCCTGAACCTCTGAATCAGAGAGGGTGTTGCCTTCGATCGCGGTTGTTGCCTGGACGCCTCTGGCTAGATAGACCGAGGCCATCTCCTCAGCCGCCTGAGGCTTGAGCGGCGCACCCGCAAGGTGCTGGCATTTACTCATAGCCTCACCGAATGCTATCCAAAGGTCGGCCGATATGCCCTTGGTGTCGTAGCTGAAGGCGATGAACGGGTACCGATCCGGGCGAGTCATGGACTAACAGTACCTCAATTCTGATCCTTCTGAGCAGCTCATTTGCACTATTGATACACTTTTTTGTCCAATCTGATGGCAAGACTTGCGGCGTAATCTGTGTCCAGATCTTTGGTCACACCTGCGGGCCGCGAACCATGTCATCGGGCCCTACTATGTACACCGACGCACGTAACCGCCGATCAGCCGGTACCACTCCTACAAAACCCGCGGCATGTGCGCTGTGCCCGTCCAGTCGCCACGCCGGTACCGTCAGCGGCAGGCCCTCCCGGTATCGGGCCAATTGCTCCGGCACCGGCCGTACGACTGTCACCGGCCATCTCCCAGCAGCGAGCACTATCCGCGGACGGCCGAAAGGCGCGGTGGCCGTGACGGCCGAGCAACTGGTTACCCTGCTGGTCGATATCCGGCACAGCGAAGCGCCTTACGACGATGGCCGGACGCTGGCGGAGTACTGCCGCGATGCTGACCTTGCCGACCCGATCACGATGTTCGTAGGCACTGGTTTGCGCCGGTCGGAGCTGATGGCGTTGCAGTGGGTCGACGTGGACGACCGGGCCAAAGTGGCGCGTATTCACGCAAAGGTGGTCCGCGTGAAAGGCGTCGGCCTGGTCCGCGTGGAGGACACCAAGACGGACGCGGGCGCGCGACTTATCCCCCTCCCAGACTTCGTCATGACGATGCTGAGGGCGCGGAGCCTGGATCCGCGACCCAGCGATGACGGGGTGATCTTCCCAAGTACGACGGGAACGCTGCGGGACCCGAGCAACTTCGGCAAGCAGTGGCGCAAGGTACGAGAGCAGTTCGGCCTGCCCGAGACCTCGAGTCATTCGTTCCGGAAGTCGCTCGCGACCCTCATAGACGATGCTTCCCTGTCGGCCCGTGTCGGCGCCGACCACCTGGGGCACGCTCATGTCTCCATGACGCAGGACCGGTACTTCGGCCGCGGGCGCCAGCACCCGGAGGTAGCCGCGATGCTGGACAGGACCCTGGTCCAAAAGCGATGATTAAACGATGAGAGCCCATCTCCCGGGGCGGGGAAATAGGCTCTGACGTGGGGCGGGTGGGGCTCGAACCCACGACCAATGGATTATGAGTCCACGGCTCTGACCGACTGAGCTACCGCCCCTGGCAGCGACCTGAGGTCGCAACTGTGGGATGGTACCCGGTTGCCGTGGCGGGGGCCAGTTGATCCCCGGGGTGCATGGCGGATCGCGTGCGCCGGCCCGGGCCGAGGCGCGGTCCTGGGTGTGACGCTCCCAGGCAAGCTCACCCTTCTCCCGGTTCCGCGGTCGGCGTTGACTCGGATCGAACCCGAAATCCGGGTGGCCGGGAACGCCGACGGTGATCTATCGGCCGGCCGGCCGCAATAGGAGAAAGTGGACACACGTGTCTGTTGTCGTCATCACCGGAGGTAGTCGCGGTATCGGAGCGGCTACCGCGATCGAATGCGCCGCACGCGGGATGGGCGTGATCCTCACCTACCACAGCGATTCCGGCGCCGCGGGGCACGTCGTCGAGACGATCACCGGGGCCGGCGGGACCGCGGTCGCACGGCAACTCGATGTGGCCGAGGTTTCGGCTTTCCCGGCTTTTCGCGAATCCGTCGAGCAGGTGCTGCGCGAGATGTGGGATCGCGCCGATTTCGAGTACCTGGTGAACAACGCGGGCTACGGCATGTATCACCCGTTCGCGAACGTCACCGAGGCCGAGTTCGACGGCCTTTTCGGTGTGCATCTCAAGGGGCCGTTCTTCCTCACCCAGACACTGCTGCCGCTGATGGCGGACGGTGGTCACATCGTCAATATGGTGAGTGCGACATCGCGGGTCGCGACTGCGGGCGTGGCGCCGTACGCGAGTTTCAAGGGCGGACTGCAGGTGCTGACCCGGTATCTGGCGAAGGAGCTCGGTGGGCGGCGGATCCGGGCCAATTCGATAGCGCCGGGGGCGATTCGCACCGAGCTGGGTGGTGGGCTGAACGAGGAGTTCGAGGCGCTGCTCGCCGCCGAGACCGCGCTCGGCCGGGTGGGCGAACCCCGGGACGTGGCGGGGGTGGTCGCGAGTCTGCTGTCCGACTCCGGCGGATGGATCAACGCCCAATCGATCGAAGTGGCCGGCGGCTACAACATCTGAAGGGGTGATCGGGCACATGACTGCACTCATGATCTACGGGGCAACCGGTTACACCGGCCGGATGACCGCCGAACACGCGGTGGCGGCCGGGCTGGACGTGGTTCTGGCCGGCCGTGACGAAACGCGGGTGGCCGGGATGGCGGCGGAACTCGGCGTCGGATATCGCGTCCTCGGGCTCGACGACCGGGACGAGATCGCGGACGCGGTGGCGGACAGCACCGTTCTGTTGAACTGTGCGGGCCCGTTCGCCCGTACCGCGGAGCCCTTGATGACGGCCGCGATCCGCGCCGGGGCGCACTATCTGGATATCGCCGCCGAACTCGACAGCTATCACCTGGCCGGAGCGCTCGACGAGGAGGCGAGGGCGGCGGGTGTGCTGCTGCTTCCCGGCAGCGGCGGCAGCGTGGCCATGCTCGGCTGCTTGGCGGGACGAGCTTCCGAGGGCGTCGGCGAGGTCCGGAGCATCCGTATCGCGCTGCATGTGGCGGGGGCCATGTCCCGCGGGTCGGCGCGGAGCGCGACCGAGGGGCTGACGACTCGGTGCCTGCGCCGGGTCGCCGGGGAACTCGTGGCACAGGACCCGGATCGGCCGCGCGTATTCGAATTCGGCGACGGACCGAAGACCTGCTTCCCGACGACCCTGCCCGACCTGATCACCCTCTGGCGGGCGACCAACGCACCCGATATCGAGACCTACGTGCACGTCTCGGGCGACGCCTTCCCCGGGGGCGATCTCGCCACCCTGCCCGAGGGCCCCACCGCCCAGGAGCGTCGGCGGGATCGGTATCAGGCCGCGGTGGAGGTCACCGGCGCGGACGGCACGGTCGGCAAATACGTGCTGGACACCGTGAACGGTTATACGTTCACGCCCATGGCCGCGGCGGAGGCGGCGCGACGGGTGCTGGGCGGCGAGTACCGTCCCGGCTTCCACACCCCTGCGGGCCTTTTCGGTCACGGGTTCGTCGAAACCCTCGCCGACAGCCGGATCGTGCCGCTGTGACCGGCGCGAAGAGCATCGACGGAGCAGGATCGGACGAAGGGAGACTTGGTGGCAGCCAACGGAACACCGGAGGAATCGATAACTCGTAGCGCCGACCGGCGCGCACTGCAGGTCCGGGAACTCTACGAACGGCTGGAACGGACCTTCAACGGCCGGGTGTGGACGACACCGGAGATAGCGATCGGATACTCGGCGGACGTCGGGCAGATAGCGCGCCTGGTACTCGCCGCGGAGGGAACGTGGGCGGTGGAAGGCGACCGCCACGCGCAACTGGAGCACAAACTGGCCGAATGCCTGTGGTGGACGTTCGTGCTGGCCGACCGGCTGGACGTCGATATGGAGTCCGCCTACCGCACCACCATGGACCGCATCTTCACCCAGTTGTCCGACCGGGTCGCGGAGGTCGGCGCCGAGTGAAGGGCGGTCAGCCGACGGACTTGTGCCGGGTCGCGTGCAGGGTGCCCAGCAATGCCAGGGCATCGGCGCTCGACGAATCGGCGAGCGCGGTGGCGACGGTGAGCTGCTGGCCGGGGGCACTGCGCACGTCGAAGGTCTGATAGTTCAGATGCAGCAGGCCCACGTCGGGATGGTGGATCGACTTCCGGGTCATGGTCAGGCCGGCAACGGTCTGGTCGTCCCACAACTCGCGGAACTCCGGGCTGTCGCGATACAGGCCCGACACCAGGTCGGTCACCGCGGGGTGGGGCGGGACGAATCCGTGCGCCAGCCGCAGCGCGCTGACAGCCGCGCGGGCCACGTCCGCCCAGTTGAGGTAATAGTCGCGGGCGGCCTCGCCGAGGAAGATCGTGCGCAGCACATTGCCGTCGCCCTGCACGGGGGCGATCAGGGCGGTCGCGGTGGGGTTGGCGGCGAGGACCCGGAAGGCGGCATCGGTCACGTAGGCCGCCGCGTGCGGGAAGGCGTCCATGGTCTGCAGCAGTTCGGGGGCGACCGTCGCCTCGGTGCGCCGGACGCTGGGCGAGAGTTTGGCGAGGCGGAAGGCGTGCTCGCGGGCATCGGGCGGGAGCCGGAGTGCCTCGCACAGGGCATCCACTACCTGGGCGGACGGTGCGCGTTCGCGCCCCTGCTCCAGTCGCGTGTAGTAGTCGGCGCTCACCCCGGCGAGGACCGCGACCTCCTCCCGGCGCAGGCCGGGCACCCGCCGGCCGCCGCCCACGGCCGGTAGTCCCACCTCGCCGGGGGTCACCCGCGCCCGCTGGGCCCGCAGGAACCGGCCCAGCGGACTGCTCGATGTATCCACCATGGTCTCGACGGTACCGCCGTTGGGCGACTCGTTCCTGGGTGCGGTACTCCCTGCTGCGCGGGGCCGACCGGCATTCACCGAACTGCTCGACAGGCTCACCGACAACTGGGACCGTCCCTGCTCCGGTGGCATTCCAGCGTGGTACCCGGCCGCCCGCGGACCATGCTCTTCCAGTGAGCTGCCCTCGTCCCACCGATCTGTAGCCCTGGACGGCTCCCGGTGCACCGGGGTGACGTGCGGCGGGGGCTCTCCTGTGTGCTGCAGCTGGCTAGGGTTGAGTCGTTGCCGGAGCGGAGGAGGGCGCGTGGCGAAACTGTTCGTGCGGGCGTTGCAGGTGCATCAGTGGGCTGTACCAGACGAGCGGCGGACTGGTGGGGCATCGGCTGCTGTTCGGGAATCCGACTCTGCTGTTGCGGACCGTGGGGCGCGAGACCGGGCTGGAGCGGACGTCGGCGCTGACCTATGCCAGGGACGGGGAAGATTATCTGGTCACCGCCTCGAACGGCGGGTCACCGCGGCCGCCGGGGTGGCTGGCGAATCTACGGGCGCGGCCGGAGTGCGCGATCCAAGTCGGGCGGCGCGCGTTCCCGGTTCGGGCCCGGGTCACTCTGCCCGACGATACGGAGTACGCGCGCCGCTGGGGGTTGGTGGACGCCGTGAATCAGGGCCGGTACAGCGAGTACCAGCGGAAGACGAAGCGTCCGATTGCCGTGGTCGTGCTATCGCCCGCGAGTGGTGCGGGTCAGTCGGAGTAGCTCTCCGAGCCGACCCGCGCACGCGCTCTCGGGGGACGGAGGTCCTCCGGGGGGCGGCTGGCGAGATGGACTACGGAGGCAACGAGAATCAGGATTGCGAGCACTACCAATGCGGTAACCACGGCACGCACAGTAACGATGTCAAGGGTGGTATTGCACCCCAGAACGGTCTATGGTGCGCGCGCCGGTTTCCGCTAACCGGAGACCGTTTCGCCGGATATGACGGATTTTCGGGCAGAGCGATATACCGCCGAACAATTTGGGATACAAACCCAAAACCTCTGACGCAGTGTGAAATTACACAGTTCCACCGATACCGAATCGGTACGGGCGCAACACGCCGACAGGTTCCTCGCCTGTGAAAAGCGACGAAGGCGAGTCCTATACGGAAGGCCTATTTTTGTGCGATCTCACAATCGGCTTCGCCCGTTCCATCCGAAATATTATCCGCGACTACAAGTTACAGGAACTCTGATCGAAAGGTGGCCGCCCTCTTGGTCTTCGACGGAACCGCCGTGGCCCGCCGGGCTCCCTCGAACGAGCTCTCGCGGCCGGTCGCTACGACGACGAGCCACCACCGCCGCAACTGCTACCGCCGCCCCCGCAGCTGCTTCCACCACCACAACTGCTACCACCACCGCAGCCGCTACCGGAAGAACCACCGCCGCCATGACTTCCACCGCTCGAGCCGTCTGCGGACCACATACCACTGGAGGAGGAATATCCACCCCGCCGCCGCGTTCGGTTACCGCCGCGCGACGAACTCACCGCGACGATCACCACCACAATGGCCGCGACCACCGTGAGGCAGGCCACCCCGATTCCCAACACGATGAACAGTGCCAGATCCATTTCTCAACGGTACCGAGGAAAACAGGCGGGCACAGAACGTTTTTCGACCGAGCGGCCACCGGGCGGCTCCCTCGATATCCGTCGCCGAGCCGGGACCCCGCCCTCCGATACCGGAAACCGGTCCGGCGGGCGGTCCGGGATAATGACGGCGTGTCCGCGTTCACCCTGTTCCGCCGCCGGCGCGGGCCCGATCCCGCCACCGTGGAGCGGGCGGTCGAGGAGCTCGAGCTCTCCGAAGCCGTCTACAAGACCTGCCCCTGGGAGCCCCGCGAACTCGTGGCCACGGGATTGCGGCAGTGGTTGCGCTGTTGCGGCGCGGCCATGGCGGACGGTCAGGTGATCGGGATGCCGTCGCACGCGGTCGACGAGGCATGGCACGGGCTCATCTTGTGCACGCGGCGGTACGCGCGGTTCTGCGAGCGCGCCTACGGACAGTTCCTGCACCACTACCCGGACGGCGACGACAGCGCGTCGGGCAGTGGAGAGGGCGACGACACGACGAGCCGGCTCGGCCGCACTGTGGTGGCGTGGTCGCTGGTGACGCGCCCGGGTGAGGAGTGTGTGCTCTGGGACCTGGATTCCCGGCTGGGACTGGCACAGCCCTGGGGAATCCCCGCGGAGCGGGTGGCCTCGATCGAGGCCACCCTGCGGCAGCACACCGCCGGCCGTTGAGCGGCTACCCGACCGCTATATATTCACTATTCGGGCAATCCGGATTAAGCCGACACGCCGCGCTGCGGTATCTTCGGCGGGGTGAGTTACTCAGCCGTCGCAGCGGCCACCACCGAACTTGCCCTGATGCCGGGTTTTCTGGACCCGGTGAATCTGCTCAACTCGTTCGGCACCTGGGTGCTACTCGGCCTGCTCGTCGTGGTGTTCATCGAGTCGGGCCTGCTGTTCCCACTACTGCCCGGTGATTCACTGCTGTTCACCGCGGGACTCATCGCGGCCTCCAAATCGGCGGAGATCGAACCCTTCGCGCCGATCTGGCTGCTCCTCGTACTGATCCCGATCGCGGCGATCGCCGGCGACCAGGTGGGCTACCTGATCGGCACCAAGGGCGGGACCACACTGTTCAAGAGCGACGACGCGAAGATCCTCAAGAAGTCCTATATCGACGAATCGCACGCGTTCTTCGAGAAGCACGGGCCGATCACCATCGTGCTGGCCCGGTTCGTCCCGATCGTGCGCACGTACGCACCACTGGTCGCCGGGGCGGCCAGGATGAAGTACTCGGTGTTCCTCACCTACAACGTCGTCGGCGGCGTGCTGTGGGGCGCCGGGGTCACCATGCTCGGCTACCTGCTCGGCCAGATCGCGATCGTGCGCGACAATGTCGATCTGATCTTCCTGCTCATCGTGGCCGTCTCGGTGCTCCCGATCGTCTGGGAGGTGGTCAAACGCTACCGCTCCGGCCGCGGGAAGACCGCCGCGGCGGACGCGGACGAGCCCGCCGATCACCCGGCCGCCTGATCGCTCCGGCGGCCGGGCCACCGGTCAGCGCACCAGGCGGCGCAGCAGTTTGTTGCCGAACAGGGTCCCGATGGTCTTCTCCAGCGTGGCGGCGGTGGCCTCGCTGTAGGGGTACCAGATGTTCTCCTTCTTCAGGCCCCATCGGTCCAGCAGCACCGGCTGCGGGTGGGCGAAGCCGCGCAGCGCGTCCCGGCCGTTGACCAGGCCCAGACCGCTGTCCTTGCGGCCGCCGAAGGGCGCCTCGGCGACACCGTAGATCACCGACGCGTCGTTCTGCACCACCGACCCGGTCTTGAGCTGTTTGGCCAGCCGCACGACCTTGGCCTTGTCCTTGGTGAACACACTGCCGCTGAGGCCGTACTGGCAGTCGTTGGCCATTTTCACGGCCTCTTCCTCGTCCCGGACGCGCATGATCGCGACGATCGGGCCGAAGGTCTCCTGCTGCATGATGTCCATATCGTGGGTGACGTCCACGACCACCGTCGGCTTGAAGAACACGCCCTCGGCGGTATCGGATTCTCCACCGAGCAGGACAGTGGCGCCCTTGGCCTTGGCGTCCTCGACGTGCTTCTCGACGATCTCGAGCTGCCGGTCCCAGAACAGCGGGCCGACATCCTTGCCCACGGCGCCGTAGGTCACCTCGGCGGCGCGTTTGCGCACCTCCTCGATGAACCGATCGGCGATGCTCTCCACCACGTAGATCCGCTCGACCCCGACACAGACCTGACCGGTGTTGAACATCGACAGGTACACCGCGCCGAGCGAAGCGCGGTCCAGGTCGGCGTCGGCGCAGACGATCATCGCGTCCTTGCCGCCGAGTTCGAGGGTGACCGGGATCAGCCGGCCCGCGCAGGCGGCCGCGATCTTCTTGCCGGTGGCGACGCTGCCGGTGAACGAGATCTTGTCGATATCGCCGTTCACCAGGGCCGCGCCGGTCTCGCCGTCACCGTGCACAACCTGCAGTACATCCTCGGGCACACCCGCCTCGTGCAGCACCTTGACCGCCCACTCCCCCGAGTGCGGGGTGACCTCGGACGGTTTGAGCACCACCGAGTTGCCGGCCAGCAGGGCCTGGGCGATCGGGTTCAGCGAGAGGATGAACGGGCCGTTCCAGGGCGTGATCACGCCGACGACGCCGAGCGGCTGATAGTTGATGACGAGTTTCTTCAGCGGCAGCATGTAGCCGTGCAGGCGGCGCTTCTCGTCGGCCAGGTCCTTGGTGGCGCGGCCACTCCAATAGTTCAGGAAGTCGCAGGCGGGCACCATTTCCACGGCCAGCGCCTCGACCCGAGGTTTACCGGTCTCCTGCATCACCGTTTCGACGATCTCGTCGCGACGGGCCAATAGCACCGAGATCGCGTTGCGAATGATCGCGGCACGTTCCGCGACCGGCCGGGCGGCCCAGCCGGGCTGCGCGGCGCGCGCCGTGGCCAGGACCGCGGCCACATCGTCGGCCGTGCTCACCTCGATCTCGCCGACGCGTTCGCGGGTAGCGGGGCTGCGCAGCTCGAGCCGCCGGCGTCCGTCGGCGGTCGGCTCCAGCTGTTCAACGATGGCCATGGTGATCTCTCCTCACCGGAGGAATTGGAACAGGTTCTACTTGAATTCGGAGCTTACGTCATGCGCGCGGGCGACGCACCGGGGATCGCCCGAACAAGTCCGGACTACCCACGATGCAGCTATCAACCGATTCAATCAAGTGATTGACACGGGGGTGCCGCGCGGGACACCATCGACACGCGGTCCAGTGCCGGACCGCGCCCCCGATCGGCAGGAGACCGATGACAGCCGAGTCCCCGGACGCGAGTCTCACCGCGCCCTACAGCATCGAATTCCCGTACAACCGGACGGTCGGCGAGAAGATCGGCACGTTCCTCGGCGGTCTGCGCGACGGCGAGCTGTACGGGGTGCGCACCGCCGCCGGCGCCGTGCTCTGCCCGGCCCTGGAGTTCGACCCGGCCACCGCGGCCCCCACCGGGGAGCTGGTCCGCCTGACACCCTCCGGCACCGTCACCCACTGGACCTGGGTGCCCACCCGGCCCGGCGACGAGATCGAGGCCGACCACTTCGCCTGGGCCCTGATCACCATCGACGGCACCGAGGGCGGCCTCTTCCACGCCGTCGATACCGGCGGCGACCCCTCCCGCCTCGTCGCGGGCCTGCGGGTGGCACCCCGCTGGCGTGCCGACCGGGTGGGCAGTATCCGCGATATCGTCTGCTTCGAAGCGGTGGAGTCGTGATGAGCACCCTGCCCACGCCCGTGGAATCGTTCACCAGCCCGCACAAGGTGGACTACACCTTCGTCGCCGGAACCGGGCGTTCGACCTTTCTGCGCGGGTTGCAGGAACGCCGGCTGCTGGCCCGCCGCTGCCCGTCCTGCGAGCGCGTCTACCTGCCCTTCCCCGAATTCTGCTCCCGCTGCCTGGTCGAGCTCGCCGCGCCGTTCGAACTGGACGGCACCGGCGTGGTGAAAACGTTCTGCGTGGTGAATTTCCCGTTCCCCGGCCAGGTGATCGACCCGCCGTACCTGGTGGCCTATATCCAGGTCGACGGTGCGGACACCACGCTCATGCATCTGATCCGGGACGTCGAACTCGCCGATGTGCACATCGGAATGCGCGTGGAACCGGTGTGGTGCGCCGAGGAGGACCTGGACACATCCATGAACAGCATCCGCTACTACCGGCCGGTCGCGGGAGGTTCCGATGCGTGATATCGCGGTGGTCGCATTCGCGCAGTCGCCGGGGACATCCGCCGACCGGCACGACGATATGGCCGAGATCCTGCTGCCGGTGATGCGCGAGGCGCTCGGCTCGGCCGGAATCGATCGCACGGAGGTCGATTTCTGGGCGTCGGGCAGCCACGATTTCCACGAGGGCCGGACCTTCGCCTACATCGAATCGCTCGACGCGGTTGGCGCCTGGCCGCCGATCTCGGAATCCCATGTCGAGATGGATGCCGCCTGGGCCGCCTATGAGGCGTGGTCGTGGCTGCAACTCGGCGAGGGCGAGATCGCGGTGGTCTACGGTGTCGGGCGCGGGTCGCTGGCCCACGATCTCGACCAGGTGACCGCCACCCAGCTCGACCCGTACTTCCTGGCCCCGCTGCGGCCGCATCAGGATGCGCTGGCCGCGCTGCAGGCGCAGGCGCTGATCGCCGCCGGGATGCTGGACGAGAAACAGCTGGCCGAGGTGGTGGTCCGGGCGCGGGCGGGCGCGGTGGGTAATCCGGGCGCGCAGGTGTCCGGGGAGTTCACGGTGGACGAACTGCTGACCGCGCCGTATCTGGCGTCGCCGCTGCGCGCACACGATCGGGGTCCGATCGGCGATGCGGCGGCGGTCCTGGTACTGGCGGCCGGTGATACCGCGCGGCGGCTGGCGCGGCGCCCGGCCTGGGTGCGCGGCGCCGATCACCGGATGGACAGCCACTATCCGGGAACGCGCGATCTGACCCGCGTCGACACAGTGACGGTGGCCGCGGCGAAGGCCGCCGCGCAGGCCGGTTTCGCGGCCCGCGAAGTCCAGATCGCCGAACTGCACACCGAGTACAGCTACCAGGAACCGCTACTGGCGCAGGCGCTCGAATTGTCCGGGGCAACGATCAATCCGGGGGGCGGGCCGCTGGTCGCCCGGCCCACCACCGCCACCGGGCTCATCCGGATCGGCGCCGCGGCACAGCACATCCTGACCGGTCGCGCGGACCGCACGCTGGCGCACGCCACCAACGGGCCCGCGCTCCAGCAGAACATGATCTGCCTACTGGAGGGAGACCGGTGAAACTCGCGGTCGTCGGAATCGGACAGAGCAAACAGGCCAAGAAGCGCAAGGTCACCATCGGCGCGATGGTGCGCGAAGCCGTCGACGAGGCAATGGTGGACGCCGAGCTGGACTTCGGGGATATCGACGCCGTCGTGCTGTCGAAGACGCCCGACCTGTTCGACGGGGTGATGAACCCCGAGCTCTACCTCGCCGATGCGATGGGAGCCCGCGGGCTACCGGTGACCCGGGTGTTCACCGGCGGCAGCGTCGGCGGGCACGCCGCCATCTACGGTGCCCATCTGGTGCAGGCGGGACTCGCACGACGAGTGCTGGTGGTCGCGTATTCGAAGGAATCCGAAGGCGATTTCACCTGGGCCCTGTCGCGCGGACTGCCCTTCAGCGCGCAGCTCGGCGCGGGCGCCGGGGCGCATTTCGCGCCGGTGATCCGGGAGTACATCCGCCGGTCGGAGGCACCCGAGCACATCGGCTGGCAGATCGCGGTCAACCACCGCCTCAATGCCACCCGGAACCCGTACGCGCATATCCAGTTACCGGATATCACCGTGGAGCAGGTGCGCGAATCCCGGATGCTCTGGGATCCGATCCGATTCCTGGAGTCGTGCCCGTCCTCGGACGGTTCGTGCGCGGTGGTGATCACCGGGGAAGCCGACGCCCACCACACCGGCCGTCCCCCCGCCTGGATCCACGGAATGTCGTGGCGCACCGAGACCGGCCATTTCGCGGGCCGCGACGAGGTGAACCCCGAGGCCGGACGGCAGTGCGCCGCCGCGGCGTACCGGCAGGCCGGGATCACCGATCCGGCCCGCGAGGTCGATACCGCCGAGCTCTACATCCCTTACAGCTGGTTCGAGCCGATCTGGCTGGAGAACGTGGGCCTGGCCGAGGTCGGCCAGGGGTGGAAGGTGGTGGACTCCGGCCGTACCGCGTTCGGCGGGGACCTGCCGATCAATCCGTCCGGCGGAGTGTTGTCCGGAAACCCCACGGGCGCCACGGGTCTGCTGCGGTTCGCCGAGGCGGCCATGCAGGTACGGGGTACCGCGGGTGAGCACCAGGTACCGGACGCGCGCCGCGCCATCGGCCACGCCATGGGCGGGGCGGCCCAGTTCCACGCGCTCTGGGTGGTCGGCTCCGAACCACCGAATTCCTAGCAGGGTTTCCGGCGCATCGACCCGCCCCACCACCGCATCGGCCCGGCACGGGCGACAACGCTTCCGCGGACCGCGGGACCACACGAGACGAGGAGAGAGCAGTGATGCGATACCTCGGCCTCCGCTGCGGCCTCCGCGGACCGCAAGTAACAGTTTCTGAGGAGAAATCATGACCGGACGGGTGTATGTCGCCGGCGTCGGGATGACCAAGTTCGAGAAGATCCAGTCCCGGGACTGGACCTATCCGGAGATGGTCGCCGAGGCGGTGGACCAGGCGCTCACCGACGCCGGAGTGGGTTACGACCAGGTGCAGCGCGCCGCCGTCGGGTACGTCTTCCAGCCGTCCACCGCGGGGCAGCGGGCGCTCTACGATATCGGCCTCACCGGTATCCCGATGGTGAACGTCAACAACAATTGCGCCACCGGATCCACCGCGCTCGTACTCGCCCGGGAATGGGTGCAGGCCGGACTGGCCGATATCGTGCTCGCGGTCGGATTCGAGCAGATGACCAAACAGGCGATGTCCGGCGACGGCACCATCCCGAAGGTCACCACGGTGGACCGGCACATGGACGCACTGAAGGCGGCCGCCGGTTTCGGGAACGCGCCGATGACCGCGCAATTCTTCAGTGCGGCCGCGGCCGAGCACATGCAGCGGTACGGGACCACCCGCGAACAGCTGGCCCGGGTCGCGGTGAAGAATCACGAACACTCCACCCGCAATCCCAAGGCCCAATTCCAGGACGCCTACACCCTCGACCAGGTGCTCGGCGACAAACTGGTCTCCGATCCGCTGACCCGCTCCCAGTGCTCGCCCATGTCCGACGGAGCCGGCGCGGCGGTCCTCGTGAGCGAACGCTACGTGCGCGAACACGGTCTCGATCGGGCAGTGCCGATCCTCGCCCAGGAGCTGGTGACCGATACCGGCGCCTCGTTCGAGTCGGGGTCGATGATCGACGTGGTCGGCGCGCCCATGGCGCGCATCGCCGGCCGGAAGGTGCTGGAGACCGCCGGGGTGGTTATCGACGATATCGATGTGCTCGAACTGCACGACTGTTTCTCCATCAACGAGCTGCTCACCTACGAGGCGCTGGGTATGTGCGGCGACGGTGAATCCGGCGCGCTGGTGGAGTCGGGCGCGACCACCTACGGCGGCCGCTGGGTGGTCAACCCGTCGGGTGGGCTCATCTCCAAGGGACATCCGCTCGGCGCCACCGGGCTGGCGCAGTGCACGGAACTGGTCACCCAGGTGCGCGGTGCGGCGGGTGCGCGTCAGGTGGCGGGCGCGCGGCTCGGGCTCGCCCACAATCTCGGACTCGGCGGGGCCTGCGTCGTGACCCTGTACGGTGCGCCGGGCGCGGTCTCCTAGAGTTCCGGTCATGACGAGAAGCCGGGTGCGGACCGGGCGGGAGATATCCTCGCCCGCCGCATCCCCGCGCCGGGGTCCGGCCGCGGCCCGCGGCGAGGCCCGGCCGGACCCCGGCCACGGGCACTCCCCCGAGGCCGGCCTCCCCACCGATCAGCGTCTGATCCTGGCCGCCGAACGGCTCTTCGCCGAACGCGGGATCGACGCGGTCTCATTGCGTTCGGTGATGGCCGAGGCCGGCGCGAACGTCGCGTCCGTGCACTATCACTTCGGTTCCAAGGACGCCCTGGTCGACGCACTGATCAGCCGCCGCAGCGAACAACTGCACACCCGCCGCGCCGAGCTGCTGGACGCCGTCGAGGACGCCGGCGCACCCGATGCCCGGGCACTGGCCGACGCCTTCGTCCGCCCGGTCGGCGAACTCGCCGCCGCCGGCGGCACACCGTGGATCCGCCTGGTCGCGGGCATCATGAGCGGTAACCATCCCGCCCTGACCAAGCTCACCGAGGGGTTCGCTCCCCAGGCTCTGCGTTTCAACGCCCTGCTGGAGCAGATCGCCCCCGGCGTCGCTTCCCGGACGATCCGTTTCCGCCTCACCCAGGCCATGAATCTCACGTTCCAGACCCTCGGCGACCCGGACGGTCTGCGCGGCATGCTGGCGCTCAGCGGAACCCGGCTCTCCCCCGACGAACTGCTCACCGAACTGATCGACACCGTCACCGCGATCCTCACGGGTCCCCCGGACCGCTGAGATCGTCGTCTCCCGCAGCCATCCGGCGATCTGCTCGGGTGACCACAGAGATTTCAGCTTGTCTTCCACCAAGGCCCGCAAGGGTGGGCAGGCCGCGAGCCCGGCCGGTTTCGGTCGCCGCGCGCGATGGCAGGCCAGCTGGTCAGCGACCGCGGCCCGGTAAGTGGCGTGGCCGCCGTTGCGGGCGATCTCGCGTGAGATCGTCGACGGCGAGCGCCCCAGCGACACCGCGATCATGCGCGCTGAGCAGCCCATAACCAGGCCCCGCGAGATCGACACGGGTCGGCCCGCGAAGTTCTGCAGTAGCTATTGCCGTGGGCGGGCTCAGCGGGCCAGGAAACGCGGCGAGGAGGGTAGAGCGGAGGTTGTTTCCGTCCGCCCGGTTGGCCGAACAGATGACCTTGTTGAGGTTTCGACACCCTCGCGGTCGGCACAGCCTCGAGCATCGAGGTAGGTGGCTTTGATCGCGAATTCGGACACTGCTCGATCGCGAATTTCGACAGCGTCTCGTCGTCGCTGGTCGCGAATATCGACACCACTTCACCGGCCTGGTTACGGTGCGGCGGTATGCAACTGACCTCTCGTAGCTGGGGTTGTCAGCAGTCATCGTGACGGATCGTCGCGTCACCACCGGGGGCCTCGACAGCAGAATCGGAACGCGTTCTCGATGTGCTCGGCGAGGAGTCCGCGTTCCTCGTGGGACCGATAGGCGGCATTTGCGGACGTTGGACTTCCATCGAGTCCCGCAACAGCCCGGCATGGGGAACCGGCTTGTCCGCCGGCGTGCCCGTCGTTACCAGACAACGGTTCCGGGCGGCCCCACCATGGATGTCGGTGGCTCATGGCAGTGTCCGTCGCTGTGACTGCTTCAGCTGATGGCGACACCTGGTTTCATGATCATGGACTGTGGTTCCCGACCTTGATCGCGATCAATGAACCGGGGGCGTCATGAACACCACGACCGGTGGCCTCGGGTGGATGTACGACAGGGATCTGCCGCTGGTCAGCCTCACCTTCGCGCGTCAGATCAACGCCCAGGAGCTGTTGGCGCGAATGGGCGTCGACCAGGACACAGTGGCGATGCGGGGGCCCGATGACTTCCACTACGAACTGGGCGGCCTTCTCTATACATCCGACGGATATGTGGTCAGCGCAGGGCATTACCGAAGCTGGGCGTGGGCGTGGGAGCACGGCAGTTGGAAATCCCTCCATGACCGGGGGCTGATGCTGCGCGCCTCGATCGGAACCGCGGCGCTGGAGCTGCGCGCCAGCATGAAACCGGGAGCGGTGTTCCAATACGCCGAGAACGGGCGCCTCATCACCGGACTCGACACCACCGACAGCAGCCTCGCACGGACAGGTAGCGACCCGCACCGCTTCGACACCGAGATCCAGGCCCTCGGCGGTCGACCCGAAGAATCCGAATACGGTCCCCGGGGATCCCTCGGAATGTTCTACGGGCTTGCAGAGCACCTCGGCGTCGGCATCCCTGAGGATGACCTCATCAACCGTCCCGTCCTCAGTGGCCGGCTCCTGTCCCCGGCCGCGCGGTAGCTGCCGAGTCACCCACAGCGCGTGCCGACTTTTTCGTGTGGTGCAGACGAACCATCACGTAATCGGCAATAGCCGGGCGTTCGGTGGTATCACTCGAGGCCGGAATCGCATCGCCGACCTGGAACATGTTCGCTCGTTGGATTACGGCAGTCGGTGGTCCGACGCCTCGCTGCGGGGCGGTCCCATGACCGGTGGCGGACGTCAGACGTCAGGCGCCGCGGTTCGGGTGCGGGTCGTCCGGCTGGGGTGGTGTCAAGATTCACCAGCGCCGAATCGAGCGGTGTCGGGATTCACGACCAAGGTGGTGCCGAGATTCGCGACCAGAACCAAAGTAGGCACAGCCCACGGCTGGCGTGGTCTCGGCGCATCCGCGCGTCCGGACCACCCCTTCCCGTACACAGCTTCCACTGTTCATAAATCGATGGCGATCTCAAAGGGTCAGCGCATCACCGCTGCTCAGATGTTCAGCGTAAACCTCGGCAGGACTGCGGTATCCGTGGATCCTGCGGGGCCGGT